>CAMHDT010000007.1 GCA_946183985.1 uncultured Prevotella sp. | reverse complement strand
GAAAAGAAAAGCAACTTTTCTTTTGCAATTCATTCGTTTTTTCGTAACTTTGCCACAAAAGTGGCGAACTTACTGCGTCTCGGAAGAAAAAACAAATGCATTTGTTTTGTTCTTCTCTCGACTTTTCGTAACTTTGCAAATGTAAATTAAAAATAATGTTTATGAGAAACAATATTATAACTTTTGCGGGACTGTTGCTGCTGGTGCTGACTGGGCTTTCCTCATGCGAGAAAATGGTGATAGAGGAAGATGACAACGGCGGGCAGCCGGCAGTGGAAAGCAATGCGAACCTGATATTGAAAATTGTAGCCGACGAGACGCGAGGCGACATTTCAGACTATTGGAAGACGCTGAACTTCGTGGTTTATCAGGGTGACAAGAAGGTGAAGGCAGTGACGCAGAAGGCAGGTGAGAGCGACTATGGCAAGGTGGGCATGACATTGGCACAGGGCACTTATCAAGTTATGGTGTTGGCCCATAGCAGTGCCAACCCAACGTTGTCTAACCCAGAGAAAGTAAAGTTTACCAATGACGACGGTTTCTCGGACACGTTTACCGGTTATAACGCTAGCGTGGAGGTGGGAGACCAGCCTAAGACATATGAAATCCGGTTGACGCGAGCCACCTCTATGCTACGCTTCAAGACGAAGGATGTGAAGCCAGCCAGGGTGACTCGTCTGTGGTTTCAGTACAGGGGTGGCAGCGGTGCTGTAAATGTATTGACGGGTTATGGTGTTGATGCGTCAATCCAGACCGTGGTGGTCGATGTGCCCGACTCTCTGACGGGCAAGTCTCTGACATTCGATTTCTATACTTTCTTGCGTGAGGATGAAGGAACGCTCTCGTTGACAGTGAAAGCCTTTGATAAAGGGGGCTCTCTGTTGTTCTTCCCAGGTATGGATGAGAAAGAGTATGCTCGTGAGTTCAATGACATCAAGATGAAGCGTAACGAGATAACGGAGTATTCTGGTAATTTCTTCGAGGGTGTTCCTGCTGATGACGCAAGACCCGACAGCACTGCCAGCAGTTTCACCATCATTGCCGATACGGCATGGGCAGGAATCACGCACTATGACTTTTGAACAACGATGCAGTACAAGATAGATATAGAGGAGCGGGTGCTCCATTTCAAACAGCCGGCAGGCACCTCGCGTGGCGTGTATACCGAGCGGCGAATATGGCTGGTAACCATTTCCGATGGCAACAGAACAGGTGTGGGCGAGTGTGCACCACTGCCTGATTTGAGTTGCGATGCGCTGTTGCCGACCCAGTATATGACTGTGCTGCAGGGCTTCTGCCGGCAACTGGCAGAGACGGGCGAGATTCCCTATGAGGACATGCGCGACTATCCCTCCATGCTCTTTGGCTTGGAGACGGCTGTCAGAAGCCTGGAGTCAGGAAATGAAACACTTTTCAATACGCCTTTTGCACGCGGCGAGCAGGGCATCCCCATCAACGGACTGGTGTGGATGGGCTCGTATGAGGAGATGCTGCAACGCATGGAGGACAAGTTGAAACAGGGCTTCCGCTGTGTGAAACTGAAGGTGGGTGCCATCGACTTCGACCGCGAACTGGACTTGGTGAAGCGCATCCGACAACGCTTCAGTTTCCATGAGGTGGAACTGCGCCTCGATGCCAATGGCGGTTTCAAACCCGACGAGGCCCTCTATAGGCTGCAACTGCTGTCGCAGTATGTCATCCATTCCATCGAACAGCCCATCAAGCAGAAACAATGGGCCATGATGGCCGAACTCTGTCGTGAGTCGCCTCTGCCCATAGCCCTCGACGAGGAACTTATTGGCGTGAACGATCCTGACACGAAACGGCAGATGCTGCGCATCATCAAGCCTGCCTACATTGTGTTGAAGCCGTCGTTGCACGGCGGCATGATGGGGTGCAGGGAATGGATAGACATTGCACGCGAAGAGGGTATCGGGTCGTGGATCACCTCGGCCTTGGAGAGTAATATCGGACTGAATGCCATTGCGCAGTTCTGCAGTGAGGTCTATGGCAATCATATCACGATGCCGCAAGGCCTCGGCACGGGCCTGCTCTTCACTGACAATATCTCCATGCCACTGGAAATACGTGGTGATAAACTATGGATCTCGAAACATTCTTAGCAGAGTGGCATAATGATAGTCCGACGGTGCTGGTGCACACCAGCGGGTCGACGGGAATGCCGAAGCCGATGCTAGTGGAGAAACGGCGCATGGAGGCTTCGGCTCGTATCACCTGTGGCTTCCTCGGGTTGAAGGCGGGCGACACGGCCTTGCTTTGCATGTCGCTTGACTATATTGCTGGCAAGATGATGGTGGTGCGGGCGCTGACTTGCGGCTTGCAACTGAAAGTGGTGGAGCCTTGTGGCTGTCCGTTGTGGGAAGGTCATGTCGACTTTGCCGCAATGGTGCCCATGCAGGTGTATAATCTTTTGCAGACGGAAGATTGCCGCAGGCGGCTGATGGCTGTCAGGCATCTCATCATCGGCGGTGGGGCCATCGACGAGGCCTTGGCAAGTGCGCTGGTAGATTTTCCTAACCAGGTATGGAGCACCTATGGCATGACGGAGACGCTTTCGCATATTGCCCTACGCAGGCTCAGCGGGCCTGATGCCAGCGAGTGGTACATGCCTTTCGAGGGCGTCACCTTGTCGCAGACAGATGAGGGCTGTCTTGTGATTGATGCGCCTGCTGTGCATGACGGCCCCCTCGTTACCAACGACATAGCCGAGATGCATGACGACGGTTGCTTCCGCATCCTGGGCCGCAAGGATAACGTGATTTGTTCTGGCGGCATCAAGATTCAGATAGAAGAGGTGGAACGCTTATTGCACCCTCATCTGTCAGTACCGTTCCTGATTACGAAGCGTGCGGATGAAAAATTCGGCGAGCAAGTGGTCTTGCTCACCGAATCGGAGGATATGGATGTTATAAGGAATATCTGTCAGCGTGTACTCCCTAAATATTGGCAGCCGCGGGCTTTCCTTCATGTCGACAGTCTGCCTCTTACGGAAACAGGAAAGCCTGCCCGTAAGGAAGCGGAGAGTTTAGCAGCCTTCGCGGTAGAAGTCTAAGGCTTCTTCAATCTCCTCTTTTGTGGCCGTTTGGTTGATGCGTATGTCGCCGATACCGCCCAGCAGGGTGAAGTTGATGGTGCGTCCAGTATTCTTCTTGTCGTGGGTCATCAGTTCCAGCAGGGTGGGGTAGTCGTCGCAGGTGACAGGCATGCGGCCATAGTGGTCGAACACGAAGCGCACCGTCTGGCGCATCTTGTCTGTAGAGAATCCTGTCTTAACAGCACTTAGGTATAGTTCGCACACCAGTCCCCACGCTACGGCATAGCCATGGAGCACGGGCTGTCGTTGCAAGGCCAGCGACTCAAAGGCATGTCCTACGGTGTGCCCCAGGTTCAGTGCCTTGCGGATGCCCTGTTCAGTAGGGTCTTCCGCGACGATGCCCTCTTTCACCTTCACACTGTCGGCCACCATGCGCCCCAGTGTCTGTAGGTCGGGCGTCTCTATGTCGTAGGTCATCAGTTCGGCCCAGTGTGCTTCTGTTGAGATAAGCCCGTGTTTCAGCATCTCGGCATAGCCTGAAAGCATGTTCTCCCTGTCCATGGTCTTGAGGAACACCGTGTCGAGGATCACGGCTTCGGCATTGCGGAATACGCCAATCTCGTTTTTCAGACCGCCGAAGTTGAATCCTGTCTTGCCTCCAACAGAGGCATCGACCATTGAGAGCAGCGTGGTGGGGATGTTGATGAGGTGTATGCCCCGCTTGAAGGTGGAGGCTGCAAAGCCGCCCAGGTCGGTCACCATGCCGCCGCCCAGGTTGATGAGCAGTGAGTGGCGTGTGGCTCCCATGCGCTGCAACTCGCTCCATACATGAGCGACTGACTCCAATGTCTTATTGGTGTCGCCTGCAGAAATGACGATGCTTTCGGCACCTTTCAGGCAGTTGTAGTCGCTCAGCACGGGCTGGCACAGCCGTTGCGTTGTCTCGTCGGTGAGTATGAATTTGCGGTCGGCCGCACACGCCGTGATGGCGTCTGTGAGCACTTGCTCCAGGCCATTGCTGATGATGACGCTCTGTTTCTCCATTGTCAAATTTTGTTTTTGTGCGACAAAGGTACATTATTTTCTCCGATAAATAAAAAATAAATAGCATTTTGTTTTGCTAATTCGTTGAATTTGTGTACCTTTGCAGCCGATTTGACCAAAATAGTTTGATGAAGACAGACAAAAAACAAAATCAGTACCGCGTAAACGAACAGATTCGTGTGCGAGAGGTCCGCATAGTAGGCGAGAGCGGATCGACGGTGATGCCTACGAGAGAAGCACTGGATATGGCACGCCAGCAGGGCGTAGACCTTGTGGAGATTTCTCCTAATGCCAATCCGCCGGTGTGCCGTCTCATCGACTATTCAAAGTTCCTCTACCAGCAGAAGAAACGTGCGAAGGAGATGAAAGCCAAGCAGGTGAAGGTGGAGGTGAAGGAAATCCGCTTCGGGCCTCAGACCGATGAGCATGACTATCAGTTCAAACTGAAGCACGCCAAGGAATTCCTTGAGGAAGGTAATAAAGTACGTGCATACGTATTCTTCCGCGGTCGTAGCATCTTGTTCAAGGAGCAGGGCGAAGTGCTGTTGCTGCGTTTTGCCAACGATTTGGAGGAGGTGGGTAAGGTAGAGTCAATGCCAAGCCTCGAAGGAAAGAAAATGTTCCTCTATCTGGCTCCTAAGAAAGCGGGCGTAGCCAAGAAAAGCCAGCAGGCCCGTGACCGCGAGAATGCGGAGGCAGAGATGAAAGAGGCTCAGAGACAACAGACTGTAGAGATTGATGCAGAGGCTCCTGCCAATGGTGGTCTGTTTGCCAATGCAAAGATCAGTGCTGATGCGCTGAAGAAGTTGACAGAGACAGAGGATTAATTATCAATTATCCATTGTCAATTATCAATTCGAAAGAAAGGGTGGCGCGCCCGGTATATGCGTAGCCGCCGATTATTAATAACAATTTTAAATTTAAAAAACAATGCCAAAAGTAAAGACAAACTCCGGTGCCAAGAAGAGATTCTCATTCACCGGTACAGGTAAGGTTAAGAGACATCACGCTTACCACAGCCACATTCTGACGAAGAAGACCAAGAAGCAGAAGCGTAACTTGGTAGGTTCAACCATCGTTGACCAGAGCAACATGAAGCAGGTTCGTGACCTGTTGTGTCTCCGCTAATTAACCCTATTGTCTAACATTTAAAGTAAAGAAACTATGCCAAGATCAGTAAATCACGTTGCATCAAGAGCAAAACGTAAGAGAATCCTGAAACTTACTCGTGGCTACTTTGGAGCCCGTAAGAATGTCTGGACAGTAGCGAAGAACACCTGGGAGAAAGGTCTGACCTATGCCTATCGCGACCGTCGCAATAAGAAACGCAACTTCCGCGCATTGTGGATTCAGCGTATTAACGCTGCTGCCCGTCTGGAGGGTATGAGTTACTCGAAACTGATGGGTGGTCTGACGAAGGCCGGTATCGAAATCAACCGTAAGGTTCTTGCCGACCTGGCTCTTAACAACCCCGAGGCTTTCAAGGCTATCGTTGAGAAGGTTAAGTAAACATAGCCGTTAGAACCAATAAACAATAACCGTTGGCTACCGCATCAGGTAAGCCAACGGTTATTGTTTTTAATGCACAATTTATAATTTAGAATTGCCACCAGTGTTTTTTCTTTGGATGATACTCTTCATAGGGAGCCAGATGAGCGTTGCGCACCTCTTCGTTGATAATGTCATCCCATGTCTTATGGTGGCTAATCATGCGATAGATAGTGCCCCAGTCAGGCAATCCGCCAATGTTGCGGTCGTCAATCCAGTAGTCTGCCTTCAGTTTGCGGCTGAAGTGCTGATTGTTGTCCATCGTCTCCTCTGGATAGTCGCGGTTGACAGCATAGAACTCCACGCCGCGCTCACGACACCAGTTGATGGCATCTTCCAGCAATTTGCCCTCGCGGACCGACCATAGGATAAGCCTATGGTGGTCTTTGATAAGCATTTTCAGGGTGTCGATGGCAAACGGACGCTCCTCGCCAATCTCCGGATAACGGTGTTCAACGATGGTTCCGTCGAAATCGACAGCAATAATTGCCATGATGCTCAATTACTTCTTAATAGAATTGTCCTCTTTCTTGCCATAGTGGCTTTCGGAGTAGTTGCCGTAACTGCCATAGGAACCGTAATAACCGTAAGAACCATAGCGGCCATAGCGACCGTATTTGCCATATTTGCCGTAGCCGTAATAGTAGCCGTATTTCTTCTTCGACATGTCAATGCCATTGATGACGATACACATCTTGGGCAATTTGTTCTCTGCCTTCAAGGTGTTGGCATATTCGAATGTCGATTTTGGTGTATAGTCGGCACGGCAAACGTATGCCGTGAGATCGGCCACTCTGGCAATCTGTATGGTATCGGTCACCAGTCCAACGGGAGCCGTGTCAAGGATGATATAGTCATACTCCTGGCGCAGCATGTCGATAATGTCTTTCAGGTTCTGGCGTGCCAGCAATTCAGTGGGGTTGGGAGGTGTGGGGCCTGCCAACAGCAGATCAAGGTTCTTGTTGACGCCTGAAGGCTTGATTTGAGCATTGACATCTGCTTCTGTAACATGGTCCTTTGTCAGCAGGGTGGTAATACCTGTTTGGCGGTCGGTGATGCTAAACAGGCGTCCCAGTGCAGGCTTGCGTATGTCGAGACCCAAGAGTATGACTTTCTTACCTAGCAATGCAAAACTCACTGCCAGGTTGGCAGCGTTGAAGGTCTTTCCTTCACCCGAAGTGGATGAGGTGAAAAGGATCACCTTCTCCTTCTCGCCCATCATGAACTGTATGTTGGTTCGCATGGCGCGGAATATCTCGTCAATCTGGTTGTTCTCATTTTCTCGTACAACAATGCCGGCAGAACTCTTCACCGAGTCGCTGGCCACGGCCACATCGGCTACGATGGGTATATCGGTGAGTTTTACCACATCCTCATGACCTTCAATCTTGTAGCGCAGCAGTTGTAGCAGATAGACAATGAGCAGGGGAATGGCAAAACCTAATACGATGGCTGCCAGCATGATGATGGAGTTCTTGGGACTCACCTTACCGCCGAAGGCAGGCTCGTCGATAAGACGGCCCTTGTCAGCCGTGGCAGCCAGCGAGATAGAGTTCTCCTCGCGCTTCTGCAACAGCATCAGGTACAGGCCCGACTTCACTTCCTGCTGGCGGCCAATCTGGGTTAAGATGCGCTCTTGCTCGGGCATGTTGCCAACTTTCGTTTGGAACTCCCTGTATTGTGTCTCAATGCCTCGGCGCTGTATGTCGGCGGTGCGACGGGCCTGGCGCAGTGCTTCCCGTATGCTCACTTCCAGTTGGTCGAGAGCCTCAGTCAGGGTGACGACAGAAGGTGAGGTCTCGGATGCAGAAGCCAGCAGGCGGTTGCGGTCAAGCACCGTCTTGTTGTACTGCGCAATCAGCCCCGCTGAAGCCACATCTGTCAGACCAACATTTGATGGAATAATCTGATATCTGTTCTCAGACTTTCCAATCCACTGGCGCAAATCGTCAAGAATCTGAATCTGCGTCTGTGCTTGTATCAACTGGTTGTAATACTGGTTGGCCTGGGTCATTGTTTGAGTGGCATCCATTCGCAACTGTAGAATCTCGTTTCTGCGCTTGTATTCTTCCAGTTGACTCTCCGTCTGTCCCAGTTCGGCATTGATCTTCTCCAGACGGTTGTTGATAAATTCCTCTGTCTTATAGGCAATCTCATTCTTGTCGGCATTGGCCTGGCGGTTATAGCACACAGCCAGATGCTTCAGATAGTCATAGGCTCTTTCAGCATTGACATCATTCAGCGTCAGTTGCGCAATAGATGTCATTTTCGATGTGGGTGCAATGCTGATAGACCCAGCATAGCGTGATGCAACGCTTACAGGCGACATGATGGTAATCTCCATCGACAGTTTCTTCCTTGATGGTGCCTGTTGCTCTTCATCATTTTCCTCAACGCCGAAAGCCTGACGCCTTCTGGCATTGGCTATCTCCTCCTGCTCTGCCAACAGGTTCTTGGTGAAGGTCAGCGTACCATAAGGAGTTTCGACTGATGCCGGCAGCGTGGTAAACGAGGCTTCAAACTCGTTTTGAAGTCCGGTTACCTGATAACCGTTGTCAGTTTCTTCTAGTCTGAAACTGAACCTCGACCTCAGTTTGTCCAGATCGGCCAGATGTTCTTCATCCAGATCAACGCTAATAGGCTGATACTTATAGACCAAAGTCGTTCTGAGGCGTCCTTTTATTTTGTATTCCACATAGAACTTCAGGTCTTTCACCACCTCTTGTGCCAGAATACGCGACTGCAGAATCTCAATTTCATTGTCTATGCCGGCGGAGTTCGAGATGATGCCCAGGTCCTGCATGTTGGCCAGCATCTGTCCGTTGCTTCTGCGTGGGCTCTGTTCGTCTTTGATCAGCATCTTTGCCGAGACCTGATACACCGGCGTTGTGTAGCGCAGGTAGATGAGTGCGCCACACACGAAGATGAACATTGACACAACAAACCATTGCCAATTGAGCACTATCAGTGTGAAGATCGTCCTCATATCGAAGGAGTTCTCTTCTTTCAACTCAATGCTGTCCGAACCTTGTTCTATTTTCTTGTTATCTTTCATTGCTCTTATATATATAATAATAAGGTGTAATATTTCTTATATGTTTACATGTCTGAAGCCAGGCGGTCTATATATTGGCCGTAGCCGTTCTTCAGCATGGGCTTGGCCAGTTCCTTCAGTTGTTCGCGGCTGATCCATCCGCGCTTGAAGGCAATCTCTTCCAGACACGCCACTTTCAGCCCTTGCCGTTTCTCAATCACCTCGATGAAGGTCGAGGCCTCGGCCAGCGAGTCGTGTGTGCCGGTGTCGAGCCATGCGAACCCGCGCTGCAAGGTCTTTACCTTCAGTTTCCGCTCAGCGAGATAGGTCTGGTTGACGGTTGTTATCTCCAGTTCGCCGCGTGCGCTGGGCTTGATGTGCTTGGCTATCTCTACTACGCTGTTGGGATAGAAGTAGAGGCCCACCACGGCATAGTTCGACTTGGGATGTGCGGGCTTCTCTTCTATGCTCAGGCAGTTGCCCTCACTATCGAATTCGGCCACGCCATAGCGTTCCGGGTCGTTGACCCAATATCCGAAGACGGTGGTCAGTCCGTGTTCCTCCGCGTTTTCCACGCTTTCCTTCAACAGACCGCTGAAGCCTGAGCCGTAGAAGATGTTGTCGCCCAGTACCAGACAGACGCAATCGTCGCCAATAAACTGCTCGCCGATGATGAACGCCTGTGCCAGTCCGTCGGGCGAAGGCTGTTCGGCATATTCAAAGTGAACGCCCAGTTCTGTGCCGTCGCCCAGCAATCGGCGGAATCCCGGCAGGTCGTGTGGTGTAGATATGATGAGAATATCCCTTATTCCAGCCAGCATGAGTGCCGAAATAGGGTAGTATATCATAGGCTTGTCAAAAATAGGTATCAGTTGTTTGCTGATGCCTTTTGTGATAGGGTAGAGGCGTGTGCCGCTCCCTCCAGCCAGTACAATTCCTTTCATAAGTTCTCAATATTATCAGGGTGCAAAGGTACAAAAAAGTTGGGAGTTAGGAGTTAGGTATGAGGATAATTAGACATGATGCATGGTGCATTTAACATTATTTAAGCGTTTGCCGAGCAGAAAACTCTTTGCTCCTAACTCCTAACTCTTAACTTTTTCGTACCTTTGCACCCAATTTAAAACAAAACTATGGGATTTTTTTCAAGACTTTTTGGCCGCAAGACGGCCGAGGGCGATAAGAAAGTGGGTGGCATGGAAGATTTCATGACCCTTATTCGCGTATATTTTCAGGCTGTGATGGCAGCCGACCTTGGCATTACCAACCTTAACGCACTGCCCGACCTGCGTATGTTTAAGGTCACGCTTCACGTGCCCACGCAGGGCGGTCGTCTGGGCATCGGCGAGAAGGCCCGATGCAAGAAGATGCTGAAGGAGATGTATGACATGGACGATGACTTCTTCAAGGAGATAGACCAGAGCATTCGCCGCCGCTGCAAGAAGATTCAGGATGTGCAGACCTATCTGCTCCAGTTCCAGGCTTTCGTGCAGGATGTCATGATGCTCATGGGCAATCTCATGAAGTTCAAGTTGCGCTTACCGGGCTTCTTCAAGAAAGCACTCTATTCGATGACCGAGAAGACCGTTCACGACATTTTCAACAAGAACGACTACAAAGATGCCGGTGTCATCAAGACGGTGGTGGGCGTGCGTGAGTATAACAAGCGTTTGGGCTTCTCAGAAAAATGGGTCACCGATTTCGCCTATCGTGTTGTGATGCTTGCCAAGAAAGAAAAGCAGCCAAAAGGAAATCAATGATGAGAGAATGGAGCACTGAAAAGTTAAAAAATAAAAAATATAATTCACTTTTTCCTTTTCTTTGTTCCATTTTCACTTCTTTTTTCTAATTTTGTAAGATAAAAGTATAGTCATGACTCAGAGCGAGAAGATGTTAGCCACGTTTCAGACCCGTGTGAGGCAGATGATTCTCCGTTTTCAAGAACTGAAGAAGGAGAACGCAGACCTCTATGAAATGGTCGAAGAGCATGAGCAGCGCATCAAACAACTGGAGGCCAAACTGGCCCAGCAGGAGCGTGACTACCAGTCGTTGAAGATGGCCCGCATGGTGGAAATCACCGATGGCGACCTCAAGGGTGCCAAAGACCGTCTGGCCCGTCTGATACGCGAAGTAAACAAATGCATTGCCGTCCTTAGTGACGAAAAGTAACTGACGAGAAGTTGTAATGGCAGAGGAAAGCGTACTCAATATAAGGTTGCATGTCTATGACGAAGAGATTGCAATGAAACTCCACAACCGTGAGGATGAGGAGTATTACCGTGCAGCCGCTAAACTCATCACCGAGCGCTATGGTGCCTATGCTCAGGTCTACCGCGGGCGCAAGAGTGATCATACCATAGCGTTGATGACGCTTATTGAGATTGCGTTGCGCTATGAAAAGGAGTTGGGCAAGAACAATACCGAGCCTTATGATAATATTCTCTCTCAGTTGACGTCCGAGATTGAGGATGCATTGGAGAAGTGAAGAGAGAATATTAACAACCAATATATATATTTATGATTGATATTATTTTTGTGATTCTGATTGCCGTAGCAGCACTCCTTGTGGGTGTGGCCTGCGGATATCTCATTTTCATCAAGGTCGTCAAGGGCAAGTACAATGCCATGGTCGATGCCGCTGCCAAGGAGGCCGAGGTCATCAAAGAGAAGAAACTGCTCGAGGTGAAAGAGAAGTTCCTCAACAAGAAAAGCGAACTGGAGAAGGAGGTGCAGCAGCGCAACCAGCACATCCAGCAGAGCGAGAACCGCCTGAAGCAGCGCGAAATTTCGCTCAACCAGCGTCAGGACGAACTAGGCCGCCGCAAGAACGAACTCGACAACCAGCAGCAGCGCATTGACAATGAGAAGAAAGCCCTGGCCCTGAAGCAGGACGAACTGGGCAAGATGCAGCAGAAGGAGCGTGAGAAACTGGAGGAACTCTCCGGCTTGAGCGCCGAGGAAGCCCGCAACCGTCTGGTAGAGTCGTTGAAGGATGAGGCCAAGACCCAGGCCGCCAGTTATATCAACGAGATTATGGACGAGGCAAAACTCAATGCCAATGCTCAGGCCAAGAAAATCGTAATTCAGACCATTCAGCGTGTGGCCACCGAGACGGCTGTGGAGAACAGTGTGTCGGTGTTCCATATTGATAATGACGATGTGAAAGGTCGCGTTATTGGTCGTGAGGGTCGCAACATCCGTGCCCTCGAGGCTGCCTGCGGCGTGGAGATCGTGGTCGACGATACGCCAGAGGCCATCGTCATCAGCGGCTTCGATCCCGTGCGTCGCGAGGTGTGCCGTCTGGCGCTGCACCAGTTGGTCAGCGACGGCCGCATCCATCCCGCCCGCATCGAAGAGGTGGTGGCCAAGGTGAAGAAGCAACTCGACAACGAGATTATCGAGACTGGCAAGCGCACAGCCATCGACCTGGGCATCCATGGTCTGCATCCTGAACTGGTGCGCATCATTGGTAAGATGAAGTATCGCTCCAGTTACGGACAGAACCTTTTGCAGCACGCCCGCGAAACCGCTAACCTCTGTGCCGTTATGGCCAGCGAACTGGGTCTCAATCCCAAAAAGGCCAAGCGTGCCGGCTTGTTGCACGATATAGGCAAGGTGCCCGACGAGGAGAGCGAGATGCCCCACGCACTCTATGGTGCTAAGATTGCAGAGAAATACAAGGAGAAGCCCGATATCTGCAATGCCATCGGTGCCCACCACGACGAGATGGAGATGCAGACACTTCTGGCACCAATCGTGCAGGTGTGCGACGCCATCAGCGGTGCCCGTCCCGGTGCCCGTCGCGAGATTGTGGAGGCTTACATCAAGCGTCTCAACGACCTTGAGGCCATAGCCATGAGTTATCCAGGCGTCACCAAGACCTACGCCATTCAGGCCGGTCGCGAACTGCGTGTCATTGTAGGTGCCGATAAGATGGACGATGCCGAGACTGAGGCACTGAGCGGTGAGATTGCCACCAAGATTCAGAACGAGATGACCTATCCCGGTCAGGTGAAGATTACCGTGATTCGCGAAACCCGCTCCGTGGCATACGCCAAGTAAGTGTATTAGTTCGGTATATATAAAAGACCGCTCGGCCAAAGGTCGAGCGGTCTTTTATATATAATAGGTGAGCCGTTTGTTTATTCCGTCATGTCGCCCTCAATGTAGAGGCGCGTCATCTCCACCACACCGTTGGTGCGTACGGTGATGCTTTTCTTGAAGTGTCCGGGCCACTTGCCTGTACTGTCGTAGGTCACCTTGATTTCGCCCTTCTGTCCTGGCTGTATGGGTTCCTTCGTATATTCGGGCACCGTGCATCCGCACGAGGCGATAGCCTGGTTGATGACCAGTGGTGTCTCACCCACGTTCTGAAATGTGAAGACGCAACTCACTTTAGGCGTTGTTTTCCCAGAAAACGTTCCAAAGTTGTGTGTCAGCGTGTCGAACTTGATTTCGGCCTGCTTCTGTGCCATGGCTGCGGTCATGCCGCATACCAGCATCATTGTAATCAGTAAAATTTTCTTCATAATCTATCTTCGTTTTTTATTTGTTTGACGTTCAATCTGGTCAAAGGTTTATTCCTCATTCTTCATTCTTTATTCTTTATTCACGAAGCGCCAGTATTCCGTTGCGCCCAGCAGGAAGCAGCCGGTGCCATAGTCCTCGAAGTCGGGAATCTTGGTGTAACTCAGCGGCTGACCGGCCGAGGGGTCCTTGCCTGTGCCCTGCATCCATCCCAGGAAACCGTCGGGGTGAACGGCATCGCGCACCATGGCCTCCCAGGCACGGTGGCACACCTCGGCATAGTCCTTCTCCTTGAGCAGACCCTGCCTCATGCCCCAGCACATGCCGTAGAGAAACAGAGCGGTGCCGCTGGTCTCAGGCATGGCATAGTTCGTTGACACCAGGCTGGGGTTCCAGAAACCGTCCTCGCGCTGGCATGTCAGCAGCCCCTTGCTCATCAGCAGGAAGTCTTTCTTCAGTTCCTTATACTCCTTCGACTTCTTCGGCAGCATCTCCATGCACCGCACCAGGGCCGCATACACCCAGCCGTTGCCGCGGCTCCAGTAACACTGCTGGCCATCGGGCTCCTTATAGGGCGGCACATAGTCAGCATCGCGCCACCACAGTCCTTCCTTCACGTTGAACAGTCCGCCACCGCACTCGTTGCGGCTCCAGCGATACATCGTCATGCCGTGGTCCAGGTATTTCCTGTCGCCCGTCACCTGCCAGGCCTGCACGTAGAGCGGCATGGCCATCTGTATGGCGTCTATCCATGTCCACCAGCCATAGAGGCTCCCGTTCTTCGGGTTGGCTGTCTGCATCTGGTAGTCCAGGTTGGCCAGTACGTTAGCCAGTTTTTGGTCGTCCTCCACATAGCGCTGCAGCATCACATAGGTCTGTCCGCAGCACTGGTCGTCGGCGTCGCAAGTCCGTATGCCGTTGCGGGGTGTCCATTGGTGGAAGTCGGCCCATGTCATGGCATAGTCCACATAGCGCTGCTGCGGGTCAATTTCGTTCAGTGCCATCAGCCCCTCGTAGTACACGGCCCTTGTCCACAGGTTCGACGGGCGCACCTTCTTCACGTTGGTGGGCACCGTGGGGTCAGCATACTTGGCCATGAAGTAGTCGTTGGCCTTTCTCGTCACCGCCATCACCTCGTCGGCCGTGGGCTGTGCGGCAGCCGTCAAAGCCATGCAGGCGGTCATCATCATTGCAGTTAGTTTTCTTGTCATAGTCTGTATGGTAGTCTTTTGCATTCGTTTGTTCATCAAATTTCTCGCAAAATTACTAAAAGTTGAGTTTATGACAAAGAAACAGGGCTTTTTTTTTGTTTTTTTGAGGTTCTGCACCTCACTTATGAAAAATTAGCACTAAAACTCTTGCAAAACGCCCTCATATTTATTATCTGTGCAAAAAAGATGAACGGTGCGGCTTTGCACGAGAAAAAGTGCCATCGTTTCGGGGCAAAAGTGCCATCGTTAAAAAAAAGTGCCATCGTTTCGGGGTGAAAGTGCCATTGTTTTGAAGTGAAACAGCCTTTGTTTTTTGGTAATTTTTCGCCCATTCTTCTTTCGTCTCACATTTTTGTGCTACCTTTGCACCTTGAAAGTAAAAACATATATATTAATATAACGATGTATAGGACAAAAACATGTGGCGAGTTGAGACTCGCCGATGCCGGCACGGTGGTGACACTGGCCGGATGGGTACAGCGCACGCGCAAGATGGGAGGCATGACCTTTGTTGATCTGCGCGACCGCTATGGAATAACACAGTTGGTGTTCGACGAGGGCGACGATGCCGCCCTGTGCGAACGTGCCAACAAACTGGGTCGCGAGTATTGCATACAGGCCACGGGCAAGGTGCGCGAGCGCGAGTCGAAGAACGCCAAGATGCCCACGGGCGACATCGAAATCGTGGTCACGGCACTCCAAATTCTGAGTGAGAGCCTCACGCCGCCGTTCACCATCGAGGACAATACCGACGGCGGTGACGATATCCGCATGAAGTACCGCTATCTGGACCTGCGCCGCTCGGCCGTTCGCAAAAATCTGGAGTTGCGCCATAAGATGACCATCCTGATACGTAACTTCCTCGATAGTCTGAACTTCATTGAGGTGGAGACACCCATCCTCATCGGCTCTACCCCTGAGGGCGCACGCGACTTCGTGGTGCCCAGCCGCATGAATCCCGGACAGTTCTATGCCCTGCCGCAGAGCCCACAGACGCTGAAGCAGTTGCTCATGGTCAGTGGTTTCGACCGCTACTTCCAGATTGCCAAGTGCTTCCGCGACGAAGACCTGCGTGCCGACCGCCAGCCCGAGTTTACACAGATTGACTGCGAGATGTCGTTTGTGGAGCAGGAGGATGTGTTGCAGGTGTTTGAAGACCTGGCCCGCCATCTGTTCCGTGAGATCCGTGGCATCGAGTTGCCGCCGCTGCAGCGTATGACATGGCATGAGGCCATGCGTCGTTTCGGTAGCGACAAGCCCGACCTGCGCTTCGGCATGGAGTTTGTGGAACTGATGGATGTGTTGAAAGGCACGGGTTCGTTCCCCGTGTTTAACGAGGCAAACTATATTGGCGGTATCTGCGTGCCTGGTGCTGCCGACTATACCCGCAAGCAACTGGACCAACTCACCGATTTCGTGAAGCGTCCGCAGGTGGGCGCCAAGGGTCTGGTCTACGTGAAGTTCAACAGCGACGGCACCGTGAAGTCGAGCATCGATAAGTTCTATGAGCCAGAGGTATGGCAGAAACTGAAAGAGACCATGGGTGCCAAGGACGGCGACCTGGTGCTCATCATGAGTGGCGACAATGCCAACAAGACCCGTGTGCAACTGTGCACACTGCGTCTGGAGATGGGCGACCGTCTGGGCCTGCGCGACAAGGACAGGTTCGTGTGCCTCTGGATTGTTGACTTCCCCCTGTTTGAGTGGAGCGACGAGGAGCAGCGCCTCATGGCCACACACCATCCGTTTACGCTGCCTAACCCCGACGATATTCCTCTGCTCGACACCGATCCTGCCAAAGTGCGTGCCGTGGCCTACGACTTCGTGTGCAACGGCGTGGAGGTGGGCGGCGGTTCGCTGCGTATCCACGACGGCAAGTTGCAGGAGAAGATGTTTCAGATACTGGGCTTCACACCCGAGCGCGCCATGGCTCAGTTCGGTTTCCTCATCAATGCCTTCAAATACGGTGCACCTCCTCATGCTGGTCTGGCCTTCGGTCTTGACCGCTTCGTGAGCCTTATGGCAGGTCTCGACAGCATTCGCGACTGCATCGCCTTCCCGAAGAACAACAGCGGTCGCGATGTGATGCTCGATGCTCCCGGCGAACTGGACCCGAAGCAGTTGGAAGAGTTGAACCTGAAGATTGAGATGACCGAGAAGCAGGCCTGACCGTTGCTTGATATGCGTCAAGAAAAATTGACAATATGGTAGAAACTTCCTTCAAACAGTTAGTTTTCTTTACAAAAAGCCATAATTTTGCAGTCGAATTGATATAATCAACTTCAATAGTATTAATAGTTTAAGTATTATGGCAGAAAAGAAAGCAACGACTAAGAAGGCTGCTGAGGTAAAGGAAGTTAAGGCTCCCGCAGCCAAGAAGTCAACCACAACCAAGAAGGCCGCTGAAAAGGCTACGGTTGCTGTGAATGCTGAGAACATTGGTTTCAAGGCAGGAGATGTTTATCAGGCACTGGCTGCTGCTGAGAAGGCTCTCTCGGTGAAGGAGATTGCCAAGGCAGCAAAGATTTCTGAAGAGGAGACTCTGCTGGGTCTCGGCTGGCTCTTCAAGGAGGGCAAACTTCAGAGCACCGAAGACAACAAGGTTGTTCTGGCCTAAGTGACAGGGCAATAACCAATAAACAATAACCAATAACCTCGTGGTAATCATGAATGGTTATTGGTTATTGTTTTTGTATCTCGTCTATCGTTTGATTGTATAACATTTATTATCTTGAATTACGAGCAGCAGATATTGCAGATCCTGTCGGGAGTGGGCGAGCGGGGCATCAGCGTGGCACTGTTGGCCAAGCATGTCTACAATCTTAACTGTACGCTTTTCTTTCAGCCCGACCTGCAGGAGATACGCCAGTATGTGCAGCAGTATCTGCTCAAGAATTCCAAATCAGCGCAGTCGCTCATTGAGAGCACGGGGCGTCGCGGCTATTATCGGCTGAATACGCAGAACAATGCCGATGCCCGACAGTTGATGCTCGATTTCCGCGATGAGCAGCCCACCGTGGAAACAGAAAGCGGGGAGCCCCATGAGGACCTCTCGCTCAGTTTGTTTCCTTCCGATTTGTTCTAACGGATTAGGTCAAAAAGTCTTTTTGGGAGTGACACTTCTGTTAATCCCTTTTACTTCGCTGTAGACTGCGGCTACCGCGTCGGCCACGCGGCGGGCATTGAACCGTTGCTGCACCATGTTGTGTGCCGTTTCGCCATAGCGATGTCCCATGTCGGGTTCTTCGGCCATGCGGCAGATGGCTTGAGCCAGGGCCTCGGTGTCGTTGAACGGGATGATGATGCCGTTTTCTTCGTTTGTGATGACCTCTGTGGTGCCGTCGGTGGGAGTGGCAATGATGGTCTTTGCCATGGCCATGGCCTCGAGCAGGGCAATGGAAAGGCCTTCCCACCGACTGGGCAGGCAATAGGCGTCGATGGCATGAAGCAGTTCGGGCACATCGGTCCTGAAGGGCGTGCGATGAAGGTAACCCTCCATTTGGTGCGATTGGATATAGGCATCGACCTCGGCATCCATGTCGCCCTCGCCCACAAATAGTCCTTTTATCCTTCCGTTCACGGCGTGGGCCCGCTCAAGTGCCTGCAGGAAACCAATGGGGTTCTTCTGCTTGGTGCAGCGGGCAATAAAGCCTGCCACATAGTCAGTGGGAGAGAAGTGCATCTCCTGGCGCAGGTCGGTATATGATGCCGACGGGTTGAAACGCTCCAGGTTGATGCCGTTCTCTATGACATGGCAGGTCTTCAGTCCGAAGGCACGCTTGCCCGTGTTGGCATTGCTCTGCGAAACGCATATCACATCCTGGCTGTAATGGCAGATGATGCGCTCGCTCAGGACCCTCATTCGTCGGGTAATGGCTGGCTGGTCGTCGTGGAAACTCCATCCGTGTACCGTATATATAAGCGGTATATGCAGGCTGCGCGACGGCCACACCACGTTGGAGGCGGCTCTGCTGCCGTGGGCATGTACCAGTTGGATGTGCTCTGCCAGCATCAGTTGCTTGACGGCGCGCTGCACCTTGAGGTCAAAAGGCTTGTCGGTGTGTATCACATGGCACTGGATGCCCATGTGTTTCAGGCGGCGAATCATTTCGCCATCGGTAAACGACAGACATACGGGGGTGATGATGTTTTTGTCGAGAAAGTGCACCAAGTCGAGCAGATGCGATTCGCCACCGCCAATCTGCCCCTGTCGTATCACTTCGAGAACACGTATCATAACCGTTTGATGATTTTTGCGGGCACACCGCCAACTAATGTGTTGTCGGGAACATCTTTCGTGACTACTGCACCAGCCGCAACAACACAGTGGCGACCAATGGTTATGCCAGGCAGAATAACCGCATTAGCACCTATCCAGACATCATCTTTTATGGTAACTTGCTTTGTTGTAATTCCTTGATTACCAATATTTTTTGTTTTATCAGCGAAATTATGGTTTAATGCGGTTACGGTGATGCCTTGCGCCAGGTTTACATGACTGCCAATGCTGACGGGGCCGATGATGGTGTTGTGAATTCCAATGCGAGTATGGTCGCCAATGATGACATCACCCACCGCATTGTTGATACAGCAGAACGACTCTATCACGCTCTTTCTGCCTAACGAGAAACGGCGATAGGGCGGGGTGTCCATTCTTACCGACCAATAGATCTTTGAGCCCCAGCTGCGGTGCTGATAGAAAGGTGCCAGCAGGCGGATATACCAACGTGGACGAGCATCGCGTTGGTTCATAATCAGGAAGTCTACCCATCGCTTCAATCGCGGGTTGGCTTTCATGCTTTGTCTGATGCTTTCTTGATGAGTTGCTGCCATTGGTTGATGATTGTTTCTATGTTGAAGTGTGCTGCTATTTGCTGTGCCTGTGTCGATTTCGCCTGCCAGTCGAGCGTCGTGGCTTCTGTGAGCCGTTGTGCCAAGGCTTCCGTTTCGCCGTTGTGGAAGTACAGCCCGAAGTCGCCCATTATCTCGCGGCTGGTGGGAAGGTCGGATGAAACAATGGGCAGGCCGTGGGCCATGGCCTCGACTAGTACCAGTCCGAAGCCTTCCCATCGGGAACTGAGCACATAGACCTGTGCGTTGGAATAGTAGGCTTGTATGTTATTGGTAAAAGGATGAATGGTGATGCGCTTCTCCAGATGATACTGTGCAATCAGTTGCTGGTAGAGGTCGGCTTCCGGTCCTTCGCCCACGATGTCAAGTGTCCAGTCGCTATTGTTTTCAGAGAAGCGCGCAAAGGCCTTGATGAGCAAGTCGAACCCTTTGTGGCGGGACGAGAAGCGGCCTACGGCCAGGAACTTATTTGACTGTCCGTTGCTTGGCTTGCCTGGAATAACCGTCAGAGGATTGTAGATGACCTCGGGCGAAAAACCGTATCTCTGCCGATAGGATGCAGCATCGCAATGACACAGCACAATGGTATGCGTGAGACGGCGGAACTGATAGACAAAATATCGCTCCAGTTCCTTGCCGGCATACCAGGACTCTTTGGCAAACATGGCTTCGAACGAATTGTGAATCCACCCAATGAGGTCCTGGCATTTCAGACTGCTGCGGATGGCGGCCAGACGCGTGGCAATAGGTGCATGGACAGCAATGATGGCCTCATAGTCCTTGGCGTTCAGACGGTTGATGAGCAATTGGCGGCGCTCACTTGGAAAAGAACTGTGAGAATAAAGTGCGGAAGTGATGTCGTTCTGAGGCAGTACCCGTCTGTACAGGAAACTGTAAGCCTTGCAGCATTTTTGTTTGATGGCACCTACTTCTGGATATTTCAGGAACTCATAGTTGATGGGAGCATCACATAGTTCGTAGAGGCTGGTGTCCTTACTCTCAGGCTGGTCGAAGGTCATGACGGTCACCTCGGCAGTCTTGGCCAGTTCCTTGGCAATGACTGCCGTCACTCGTTGTACACCTCCAAACGAGAATATCGATTCTGTGACGAAGCAGACCTTCATGTGTGTTGTGCAATTTGACTGCAAAAATAAGCATTTTCTGCTTTATGAGCAAAAGTATTTGCACATTTCACGAAAAATATCTATCTTTGTCACTCAAAACAGAGACGATGAAGATACTATTCCTGACCTATCATGGCTTCGACCCCGCCAGCGGTATCACAAAGAAAATACAGGCGCAGATAAAGGGCTTGCGACAGAATGGCCATGAGGTGCATGTGTGTTCATATAGTTATGCACCCAACGGACACCTGTGCCGCGTCATAGACGATGCGGTGCTGAAGGACTATGGGCGCGGCTTGCGTGCAGCCATCAGTCAGCGCATGGGCTACGGTTGTATCTATGACTTTTGTGTGGCTGAGAAGATAGAGTTGGTCTATGCCCGCAGTTATATGAATGCCACGCCGCCGCTGGTCAGTTTCTTCCGTAAGTTGCGCAAGGCGGGCATACGCTGTGTGATGGAGATTCCCACCTATCCTTACGACTTTGAGTTTAAGGCCTACGACTGGAACCAGCGCATGAGGCTCCGCGTGGACCAGATGTTTCGCAGGCAACTGGCTGCGCAGATGAACGGCATCGTCACCTTTTCCGACGAGGAAACCATTTTCGGACAACGCACCATACGCATCAGCAATGGTGTGGACCTGGACATGATTCCCCTGCACCGCGTGGTTGCTGACACGACGAAAGAGGTGCATGTCATTGCGGTGGCTGAGGTGCACTCGTGGCATGGCTTTGACCGCTTCATCCATGGGCTGGGAAGGTATTATGAGAAAACTGTGAGCAGGCGTGTGTTTTTACATATTGTGGGCGAGGTGTGGCCAGCCGAGATGGAGGGTTCCAGTGCGGCTCCCGGCTTTGCACCCTATATCCGTCAGTATGGCATTGCCGACTATGTGATATTCCACGGCAAGTTGTTTGGCAAGGCACTCGATGAGGTGTTTGACAAGTGTTCGTTTGCCGTGGGCAGTCTGGCGCGTCACCGCAGTGGCATCACGGTTATCAAGACCTTGAAAAATCGCGAGTATGCCAGCCGCGGCATTCCCTTTGTCTATTCAGAACAAGACTCCGACTTCGACCATCAGCCCTACGTGATGAAGGTGCCGGCCGACGAGTCGCCGGTGGATGTGGAGGCGGTGCTGCAGTTTGTAGACCATTGTCATATTCCGCCTCAAGACATCCGCCGAACGGTGGAGCATTTGTCGTGGAAAAACCAGATGCAGCAGGTCATTGATAATGTATAACTCATAACCTTCAATTCATCATGGGGAAGAAAATCGTTTATATTGTCGGAGATTTGTCTTATCCAAATGGGATGAGTCAGGTGTTGAGTCAGAAGGTGAACTATCTGGCACGGCATACGGACTATGACTTGCACATCATCTTGACGGAGAAAGCCGACAAGCCATGGTTCTATGCCATGGACGAGCGTGTGAAGCACGTGAACTTCGACTTGAATTTTGATGACCTCTATCGTGTGCCCCTGATGAAGCGCCTCTGGGTGTTTGCACAGAGGCAGCGGCGGTATAAGCGGCTGCTTCGTGATTATCTGATGCGGGAACGGCCCGACATCGTTGTGTCGGTGGTCAGGCGTGAGATAAACTTCATCAACAATATTCCCGATGGCAGCCGTAAGGTGGGTGAACTGCACTTCAACCGCAGCAGTTACCGCCAGTTTCACAAGCGGTGGGTGCCTGCGTTTATATGTAGGGCCGTGACGCGGTGGTGGCAGGCAAAACTGGTCAGGGAGATACGACGGCTGGACCGTTTTGTGGTGCTGACGCAGGAAGACTATCGGTGCTGGGCGCCCGACATCAAGAACATGCAGGTGATTCCCAATCCCGTGTCGGTAGGTCCCGATGTTCAGGCAGACTGTCAGGCCAAACGGGTCATTGCCGTAGGTCGCTACACGTGGGCCAAGGGTTTCGATATGCTCATTCCAGCGTGGGAACTGGTGCACAGGCGGCATCCAGACTGGCAGTTGCACATCTACGGGCCGGGTGAGTCGGAGAAATACCGTGCACAGGCTGAGGCACTGGGGCTGGACGGCACGCTGAAGTGCGAGGGGCCCGTGAAGGATGTCTATGCCAAGTATCTGGAAAGTTCCATTTTTGTGCTAAGTTCGCGCCATGAGGGCTTTGGCGTGGTGCTGGCAGAGGCCATGTCTGTTGGCGTGCCTTGCGTCTCGTTTGACTGTCCCTGCGGGCCGCGTGACATTATCCGCGATGGCGAAGACGGCATATTGGTGGAGCGTGACAACATAGAAAAACTGGCAGAGGGCATCTGTTTCCTCATTGAACATGAAGATATCCGTCGGCAATACGGGGCTGCGGCTCGCAGCAATGTGGCCCGTTTCCGTGAGGAAGGTGTCATGAAGAAGTGGATAGAACTGTTTGAGAGCCTATGAGAATAGTATATGTCATTGACTCGCTGGCCAGCAAGGGTGGGGCAGAGCGTATCCTATGCGACAAGATGAACTACATGACCGCAAATTACGGCTATGAGGTCTATGTCGTTACATGTTATCAGGATGTGACAACGATGGCCAATGCCTATCATTTGTCGGAACGGGTGACGCAGGTCAACCTCTGCATACCCTATCACTCGCAGTATCGCTATGGCTATCCCAGGCGGCTCTGGGTGAAGTGGTGCCTCTACCGCAGGCTTCGTCAGGACCTGACCGCTGCCATACAGCGCATTGATCCCGATGTGCTGGTGGGGTTGGGCTATTTCAATGCAGATATGGTGAGCAGCATCCCGTGCCGTGCGTGCAAAGTGATAGAGAGCCATGAGGCACGCATCTTCACTATGTCCGACCAAGGGCTGGGCCGCTCTTTCTTGTCACGCCTTTTCATGCGCTATTATAAGAAAAGGTACTTTAAGACTGTGGAACGGCAGGCCGACGTGGTAGTGACGTTGACCAAAGGGGATGCCCATGAGTGGCAACGGGCCAAGCGGGTGGAGGTGATTCCAAACTTCACGCTGCTGACAGTCGGGCATCAGACAGGCACAGACGAATATGGACTGGAGAAAAAGCGAGTGATTGCTGTGGGGAGACTGGAATGGCAGAAAGGCTTTGACCGGTTGATAGATGTCTGGCAGATGGTGGAGAAACAGCATCCCGACTGGATGCTGACCATCTATGGCTCAGGTACGCAGGAGAATGACCTGAAGCGACTCATTCGGGAGAAGTCTCTTAAAGAAGTGTCTATCCATGCCTTTACGCCGCGAATCAGCGAAGCATACGGACAAAGCGATATCTTTGCATTGAGTTCGCGCTTCGAGGGCTTTGGACTGGTGCTGCTCGAAGCCATGCAGGCTGGTTTGCCCTGTGTCGTGTTCGACTGTCCTTTCGGTCCGTCCGATGTGGTGAAGGACGGGAAAACTGGCTTTGTGGTGCCCGACGGCGATGTCTGTCTGTTTGCCCGGCGGCTCTGCACATTGATGGAAGATGCTGAGTTAAGGAAACGGCTCTCAGCAGCCTCCGTGGAGCGGTCCCGATTGTTCGATGCCGACAAGGTGATGCGTCAATGGAAAGTGCTGTTTGAGCAGTTGCAGGCTTCAGTGTGATTTCAGCCAGATATATGTCAATGGCATGGTGGTATAGAGAAACGATGTAAGTCGCTGTTTCAATCCGCCTGTAAACCGGAGACCGGGCACGCATTTCTTCAGGTCGTTCATAATGTTTTTCCTTTCAGCCAGCAATGTCTTGTTGTGTGCGATGTGCCAGGTCTCTACGCAGAAGATGGCGTATGTGGTGTCCATCATCTTCCGGCGCTTTGCGGCAGACAGGGTCATGTCGTTGGTATATTGCCACAAGATGGCAAGGATCTGGTTGAAGTCATAGATTTTTCTGTGGTCAATAGTTGTCACGATGGTGCCCTCGCGCTGCCTGTATATATATAAGGTGGTGTCGGTTCTCATGCATTTATCGGCTTTCAGACAGCACTCCACGGTGAAGGGGATGTCTTCGAAGTAGAGGCCCGGAATGAAGCGTATGTGGTTGCTGTTCAGAAACTCCCTTCTGTAGAGCATCTTCCATACATAGCATTCGCGTGGGTTGAAGTCTTCAACGAACATTCTCTCGCCTCGCTTGCAAATACATGAGGCTTTGGTGAATGATGAATTGAGGTTGGCTATCTCTGTGTTGTTCAGTTTAACGTAGTTGCCCATCAGCAGGTCGGGCTGCTGATTGACGGCATTGTTCAGCAGAGGCGCCACACTATTGCTGACGAGTAGGTCGTCAGAGTCCAGAAACATGATATACTGACCTGTGGCTCTAGCCAGTCCTGCGTTTCTGGCAGCCGACAGACCTTGGTTGCTTTGTTCTATCACCGTGATGTTGTCATGGCAGTCCGTGATGTCTCTGATCTGTCCGAAACTGTTGTCCGTTGTGCCGTCGTTCACCAGAATCACTTCAAAATCCTCTTCAGCCAGTCCCTGCATGAAGATGCTCTCCACACAGGGCCGTATGTACGGCTCTACGTTGTAGACGGGAACGATAATGCTCAGTTTCTTCATGGAAAACAGTCTAACAAGAGGTTCTTGTTGCAAAAATACGCAGAAAAGTTGATATTTCCAAATATTATTGCTACTTTTGCAGGAAAGTTCTCTCCATGTCAGACTGGTATGAAAAATACATGGCCATCTATGGGAAGCCTTTTTCTGAGGTTTCCCAGGAAATTATTGATGGCACGCGCCAACGGCTGGCCGCCCTGCAAAGTGATAAGCCTTTGGCATCTATCGTGGTTATAGGCTACAACGAGGAGACGCACCTGCAGGCTTGCCTGTGGGCTCTTAGCGAAATCCAATGTAAGTATCCCATAGAGATTATCGGTGTGGACAATGACTCCAGCGACCGTACGGCCGAAATCTACGAGCAGTCGGGTATTCCCTATTATACCGAGTATCAGCATTCGTGTGGCTATGCCCGCCGTTGCGGTTTGCAACATGCCCGTGGCCGGTTCTATTTCGATGTAGACAGCGATACGCTCTATCCTCCCCACTACCATGAGGTGATGATAGACCATTTGCTCAAGCCTGGCGTATCCTGCGTGTCGGCCACATGGGGCTATTTCCCCGATGCCGGCCACTCGCGTCTGTCACTTAGGCTGTTTGAGATGTCACGCGACCTCTTCCTGTGGATTCAGCACTTCAAGCGTCCTGAACTCTCTGTGCGCGGTCTGGTGTTTGCCTATAATGCTGACTATGGCCGCAAGGAGCCCTATCGTGTAGACATTATCCGTGGCGAGGATGGCTCAATGGCTCTTGCCTTGAAGAAATATGGCAAGATCAAGTTTGTGCGCGACCGTCGTTGTCGTGCCATCACTGGCTACGGCACCGTGGGCAATCAGTCGTTGTGGCAGAGTTTCCTTCACAGGGTGCGGGTACAGATGCGGGGTATTACCCGTATTTTCCACAAGACCGACCACTATGAGGATGCGGAAGATAATCTGATTGACAACAAAAACAGTAGGTCGTAGGCCTGCTGCTTTTATTTTAAGAAAAACCTAACCATCAGGAAGTTAATAGGCACGCATACCATGTACATGGGCAGTGGTGCCCATGCCTCAGGGATGCCGATATGGATGAACAGGCTGAGGGTGACCAGTTGCAGCAGCCAGTTGACGGCGTGGCTCAATACGAAACCGCCCGCTTTCTTTGTCGTCGGTTTGGTCTGGAAGGTGAAGTAGGTGGTCAAGAAAAAATTGCATACCAGACTTACTACATAGCCAAGGGTCAGGGCTATGCTGGGGCCTGTCAGGCCAAGCAGTACCAGATAGACACCATATTGTATGGCAGTGGCTACGATGCCCACGATTATGAAGCGAAAAGGCTCTTTATAATTCATAATTCATGATGCATTGGAAGAAGTTCTGGGCATAGACCTCTTTACTGAAGCGTGCAGCCTGCTGGCTACTGGCTGCTGCGAGCGAATCGCGTTTCTCTTTATGTTGATAGAGGTATAGGATAGCGTTGGCCAGACTCTCAGGAAGATGCTCGTCGGCATTGAGCAGAATGGCATTCTGATCTGTCACAATCTCGGGAATGCCGCCCTTGCGCGTGGTGATGATGGGCAGGCCCGCGGCCAGCGCCTCGGTCACAGTGAGCCCGAAAGGCTCGTCCCATGTGGAGGGCAGCACGGCTACATCGGCCATGGCAAGAAGTCCAGGCACCTTGACATAAGGCACGAAGCCCGTGAAGCGTATCCTGTTTCTGATGGGTTCTGCCTTCTGTCGCAGTTCTTCAATGAAGTCGTCGGCATCGTTGCTGTTGGCATAGAATGAGCCGCCTATCACCATAAGGCTTATCTCTGGATAGTCTTTGAGCAACAGCATGGCGTCGATGAGTTCGCCGATGCCCTTTTCCCTGATGATTCTCCCCGTATATACCAGCGTCATCCCGCTGGCATCATTGCATTCTGCTGCTTTTTGAAACAGTTGCAGGTCAATGCCGTTGTGCACCGTGTGGCATTTGCGGTCGTTGGGGCAGATGGAACGTACTCGGCTGGAAATATAGTCGGACACGGTGATGATGCCCGTAGCCGCCTCGTAGATGTCGTTGGCCTGTGGGGTAGTGCTGTTGAGGTGGTCGTTGTGCAGGTGATAAACTAACCTGGCACTGGTCTTTTTCCGCACGCTCAGCGCAAAGCCAGGGCGGTTCTCCAGGATAATGAGGTCATAGTGCTGCCGGCCGATGTGCTTCATGGCCTGCTCAAGGAAGTATTCTATGGTATAGTGGTAGTATTCCTGCCCATGGGTCAGTTGGTGTGTTTTCTTCTTTATCTTTGCCCATAGCGTCTCTGTCTTTATATAATAATAATGGTTGACGGCCGACTGGCGTGCGGGATGCTTTTCCACATCGGGATGCCACACGCTGTAGACGGTGATGTCGTACAGCCGATGCTGCTCATTGTAGGCCAGATAGTAGTCTACAAGGTTCTCTACCGCTCCGCCCTGAACGGCAGGTACTGGCAGAATGCCCGATGTCAGTATCGCAATCTTTTTCAATGCTTAGTGCTTTATGATTTTATATTCACTAACGAAGCGTCCCTTACCAATCGTAGATCTCCTTGCCATTTTCAAAGTGGAAGAAGTCCACAATTTTCGAGAAACTGTTGTCTTCAAACTGCTGGTCTTTCTCTTCCAGGAAGCAGAGCGGCACCTCGCCAATGAACGATGCCCAGCGTGAAAAACTGCTCACGGGCCCCACGATGCGGTCGCACAGCGAGAGCGTGTAAAGGTCGAGGATGGCCCCCGACGGCTCCTGCCCGAAGCGTTGGCAGGTGCATCCCTGAAACACCTCTTCGCAGTGGAAGTCCTCGTTACTGCTGATGAAGAAGGCCACGCGGCG
Source organism: uncultured Prevotella sp. (assembly GCA_946183985.1). Lineage (GTDB taxonomy): Bacteria > Bacteroidota > Bacteroidia > Bacteroidales > Bacteroidaceae > Prevotella. The sequence goes on along the minus strand of CAMHDT010000007.1, from coordinate 6,926 downwards.
GTCGCTGTATAGTTGCTGCACGCGGAGCATAAACTGGCGATAGTCTTCCAGTTCATAGTAGAAACGCCCGTCGTTCCAGGTGGCATAGTCGCCGCGGCGTATGTGTACCCCCACCACCATGTCGGCCTTTTGGCGCAGGTGGACTATCGTGCTTTCTGCCTTCTGCATAATCGCATCCTTGGGCCGGAAGATGCGCTTCAACTCGGGCATCGTCTGCTGCAGGTAGCGCGTGTCGGTGCGTGTCTGCCAGCCTTTGGTGCAACCCATGAATTTGAAGATTCCGTCCCATGTCTTGTTGTGTGTCACCTTCCATGTCAGGCCCTTGTAGTTGTTCCAGCCGTTGCCTCGTTCCAGGTACCACTTGTGCCATAGTGGGAAATAGATGAAAGGGCAATGCAGCAGGTGGGGGAAGTCTTCGATGGTCCAGTCGTAGAAGATAATCACCATGCGCCTGTGCTCAGCAATGCATTGCGCCACGCTGGCCACATAGGTCCACAGGCGGTTGCAGGTTTGTCCTGGTGCATCGCAAATGATTCTCATTCCTCTCTTTGTTTCTTGCAAATTTACTCATTATAATTGTAATATGATGATGGCATCCTCTCTTTTTGATATTATTTAACGCATGGGGGCGCCTCTTGAAGCCATGCATGAGTTAAAACGAAATACTGTTTCCACTGGGGAAACAATTGTAGATAAAATTTTGTGGTGTAACGAAAAATACTTATCTTTGCAGAAAAATAGTGTGATGACGATGGCAGAGACGGCGACTACACGGCTCATCTGGGTCGACTGGATGAAGGTATGGGCTGCGCTGGCAGTGGTCTGGGGACATTTCTTCTCAGAAGGCGACGTCTATGTCTTTGTGTTCAACGTGCAGGTGTTCTGCGTCATCTCGGGTTTTCTGTATAAGAAGGCGCCCTCGTGGGCTGTTTGCCTGAAGCGGTGTTTCTGGCAACTGCTGGTGCCAACGGTCATCATGAGCGTGATGATGCACTTGGAAGCCTGGGGACGTGCCTGGCTGTCTGGCGGCACCTACGACATTTCGTGGCCGTGGTTCTTCGAATGGCTGCTGCTGGGCCACCGCTGGTGCATGGGGCCGTGCTGGTATTTCTACACGCTCATCGTTATCAGAATCATCATGCAGATGCTGCCTGAGCGCCGATGGGCCTATGCCGTGATGTTTGCGGCGCTTTCGGCGGGTGCCATCTACCTTCATTGCATAGGCTTTGAGGTGAGCAATGCCAATGTCAACGTGCTGGTATGCATGCCGTTCTTCCTCATAGGCGTGTTCCTGAAACCGCTGAAAGAGGCGTTTTGCAGCCTGCATAACTATTGTGTCGAGGTATTGCTGTTGGCGGCGGGCGTGGCAGGCGTGGCACTCTGCGCCCACTATAATGGCTATGTGTGGATGTATCTGAATGGCATAGGCCGCAATTATGCGCTCTTCATCTTAGGCGGCATGGCGGGCACGCTGATGCTCTATGTTGTTTCGCTCTGGCTCAGCCGTCTGCCCTGGCGCAGCATGATGGCTATACTTGCCAACGGCACCATGCTCATCATTGGCTTGCACATCATCGTGGTGCGTCGTCTCACGGCGTTGCCCGACCGCCTGTGGATTGAGGATCTAGTGGCTTCGGTGCTCATCATGCTCCTGTTCATTCCCCTTGTCCGTCTCTGCGAGCGTTTCTTCCCTCTTTTGTTGGGACGCTATCTGCCTGGAAAAGGCCGAGGAAAAGGGCCCCGCTGATTTTGTTCTTTTCCAGCATTTTCTGTATCCAGTACATCAGAATCATCATCAGCGTCGTTACAACCAGCGATGCCAAGTCGAGCCAGCCAGGTTTGGAAATGAACCAGTTGGTGTGCCAGAGCACTCTGACCAGTATGGCATTGAGTACGAACGACATGGTGTAGAACCCCAGCGTGTAAGGCCCGTACTTGGCAACGGACTTCAGCCATGCGAACGCCCGATGACTGATGAGCATGCGTAGCAGGCAGATGATGCCCACGCCTCCTATGGTGCCTATGGCAAAGCGGAAGAGCAAGGCCAGAATGGCGTGTGCGTCGGCATTCCAGATGTGGAATGGGCTGACATAGATAGAGTAGTTAATGTCCCAGAAGTAATAGAGCACGGCATAGATTATCAGCAGGAAGACAATGGGGAAGATATTAATCCTGTCTATGATATGCCGAAGGCCGTAGCCTACCCACAGGAATGGCATCATGTAGCAACTGCGCTCAAACGATATCATGGGCATTAGTGTCAGGATAAGGACAGACAGCACGCACACCAAAAACGTGCTGCTCGTGACGGTGGTGAGCAACTTGATGAGCGACAAGCAGACGAACATGGCGCCGAGATACCAGTAGAGCGACCAGTAGGTGGGAGCATTAGGAACGGAGCGTGTCACCACACACATCACCGCATACCAGGTCGTCATGGGCAGCAGCAGGCGGAATGCCTTTTGTAGGATATAGTCTTTCAGGGGTGTGGCTTTCATCTTGTCAAGGTTCATCACGAAACCGCTGGCAATCATGAAGATTGCCATGTTGACTGAGATAAACGAGTCTTTGCTCACGAGCAGGGTGGGGAACTTCTCGCCGCATAGCACCTGGGCACAGTGGGCAAAGGTGACCAGATAGATAGCCAACACCTTGCTTACATCGAGATAGTCTAACCGTTTCTTTGCGGAGTTGCTCATGGCTCTGGTGTCTTGAAATAATTGCCTGTTACAATCTGCTCCGACAAAGTCCACAGTTCAGGGCGCAGGGAGTCGTGGTAGTCGGTGGTGAGGAGCGTGTGCCCCAGGCCTTTCCATGCTGACTGACAGCCCAGCAGGTCGAGCAGCGTGGTGTAGACATCCATTTGCTGACAGCGCCCCTGCCAGGCCTTGTTGCGGTCGATGGGGGCATTGACGATATAAAGCGGTATGTCGGTGGAGATGTCATCATCGGCCATGTCGAACAGACTGGCATGGGCATGATGGTCGGCCACGATGACGATGATGCTGTTGTCGTAGAGTCCCTGTTGCTTCAACTGCTCAAAATACCATTGAATTTGTCTGTCTGTATAGTGGCTGGTACTCAGATAGTTGCGATATTTTTCTTTGAGTGAAGGTTCGGTTATGATAAATGTCGTATCCATGGGCTCGTTGTAGGGCTGGTGCATGGTCATGGTGAGTATGACCGAGAGGAAAGGCGCTGCTGCCGCGGCATGTTCCTTCAGGGCATATTCAAATATCTGGCGGTCGGAGAGATACCAGTATTTTCCACCTTCGTAGTCGGCGCTGGAATAGAGATGGTCAAAGCCGTAGCGCTGGCACATGGCCTCCTGCTCCCACATGGACGGCAGGGTAGGGATGATCATCTGGGCCTCGCTGATGATGCCTTCCTTCTTCAATATCTTGGGCAGCCCTGGCAGTTCGGCATGCTTGGCTTTTGTCACCGTCACCTCCGACCGCAGGGGCAGCATGCCGGCCATGTAGAGAAACTGGCCGTCGCTGGATTCACCAATGGAGATGTTGGGCGTGAGGTGGGGGTTGAAGTATACATTGCTGTCTTGCTTGAGTGCGTTGAGGAACGGCGTCACCTCTTGCCCGTCGACCTTCAGGTCGGAGGTGGCTGAGAGATAGGACTCCACAATGATGAAGATGATGTTCTTGTCGGTCACCTTTGGCCGTGCTCCCGATACTCTTTCCTCATGGTTGCTGTATTCGGCCTTGATGGCAGCCCGCTGTTCTGCGGTGAGTTCAGCCTTGAGAAACGCATCGTGAAGGGCGGGGATGAGCAGTTGTCGAACGGTGCCTCTGTGGAAGGTCGACCAGTTGGGCTCGGCCGAACTGTGGAGCAGCCCGAAGTGGCGCGTGATGATGCGACGCTTGAAGTAGGATGGCGAGGCCATGCCAGGTGTGACAGCGCAGAATAGAACATGCAGACCGAGGTCTGCCACCATGAGCAGCACGGGCCAGGTGAGCAGCAGGTGACGCTTCCTGAAGCCATCCTCTTTCTTTGCACCTGCGAAGAGCCAGCCTATCATGGCCGACTGCAGGACGATGATGAGGTCGTACCATTTCATGCCCTCATAGATGTTGCTGAGCATGAAACCGTCGATGAGCACGCCAGTCTGGCTCATGGCCGACAAAGGGATGTAATGATGGAAAAAGCGGGAATAGAGAACGTTGCTGTAGGCCCATAGCATGGTCATAATGGCCGTGATGAGAAGGCTGGGGCGCAGGCGGCCCCATGTGAGCAGTAGGGCAACGGCGAGGATACAGGTCACATCAACGACGACGCCCAGCAGGTTGTCCATCCACAGCAGGGCATCGGTGTAGTTCTCCAGTCGGCAGGTCAGCAGGATGTAGTAGTGCATGATGAGCAGGTTGACGGCCGATGCTGCATAGAGGCCTGCCGTCTTCGTCCTGTTCTTGAGTGGATTGTTCATTTGCCGCAGAGTTTAGTGATAACCTTGATGCAATAGGTGAGCCAATGGCGGGCCTTGTCGTCATCGCAGATGCTGAACAGCCGGTAGACGCTCGTCTTGTCGAGTTTGGCCAGGGTGGCATAGTCGTCGTAGACGCCCTGTGGCAGATACTGGTGCAACCACCGGTTGATCTCTTCGCGGTTGCGCGCTTGCTGCTGTTCAGAGAGTCCGCCCTCCTCGCGCCGGCACACAATGTCGGGTATGAACTGAACCTGCTTGCCTTCCGCCACAATCTTCTCTGTAAAGAATATCCAGTCGCTCACCAGCCGGTAGTCTTCGCGGTAGGGAGAGCCCTGAAACAGTTCACGCTTGATGAAACTGCTCTGATGGTCGAGCGTGGCAATGAAGAAATGCATCATCGACACCCGTGGCGGCTGCACCGAGGCATGCCCCTTGTGCTGTGCTTCGCTGTAGTGATAGTCGCGCCCCACAATCATGTCGGCATCAGAAGCATGGGCTGCCACCTTCTGCAGCACATCGCAGTCATAGAAGCAGTCGCCCGAGTTCATGAAGTTCAGATAGTCGCCCGTGGCATGTGCAATTCCTTTGTTCATACCGTTGTATATGCCATTGTCTTTTTCCGACACCCAGTAGGCCAGATGGTCGCTGTACTGCTGGAGCACATCGGCACTTCCGTCGGTAGAGCCGCCGTCGATGACGATGAACTCGAAGTCGCGGTACGACTGCTGGATGACGCTCTCGATGGTGCGCCGCAGCCCATCGCGGTTGTTATAGTTGACGGTGATGATGGAATATTTCATGATTTTCTGAAGATGTTGATTCGTTTCACGCTGTCCTTGGCTCCTTTGGCAAAGAGCATAGTGGCCCCCAGGTCGATGCCCAGGAACACGGCCATGCCCACGGCGGCGTAGGCCACCCATGCCAGCAGGCTCTCATAGGGGTCGATATGGATAAAGGTCATGACATAGATGGAGGCTCCGATGGCCAAGGCCGAGACGGCATAGTTGCGCAGCACGTTCTTCCAATAGGCTGCTACGGGCTCCTTGAAACCGGCGCTGAACAGGTAGTAGGGCTTCCACAGCACCACGATGGCCAGCAGGCTGACAATCTTGCCTAGCAGAATGCCGATGATGCCCCACATCAGGCCGCAGACGATGGTGACCGACACGTTGATGATGAGTTCTGCCCAGGCCGACCACACGTCGGCATAAAGGCCGTGGGCATAGTTGAAACTGTCAACGCTGTTGCGCGAGTTGGTGATGTAAATATATACGATAAGCAGGATGAGGATGCGGTGGTCCATGATATACTCCGCACCAAGCCAATGGGCTATGAACGGCTCAATGAACATATAGAGCGAGAAACTCAGCGTGGCCGCAATGGTGTGGTGGATGGTGGTCATCTCCCAAAACACCTTCAGCATGTTCGGCTTGTTGCCTTCCGCCACCAGGTTGCCCACGCTGGCCCCTACGCTGCCCGTAACGGCGGAAAAGAGCGAGATGACCTTTGAGATGATCATCATGTAGTTGCCGTAGAAAGCCACCATCTTCAGCGATACGAAGAGGAAGATAAAGAGTTCGTCGCTCTTCACCAGCACAAAGTCCTTTATCTTGTGGATAAACACCTGCTTGGTCTTGGCCATGACCTCGGGATATTTCCTGAGCAGCAGCCTGCCCTGGCGCTTGTTGACGTGCAGCCAGGGATATTCCCTGTTAATCTTCCAGTTGAGCAGGATGCAGCCGATGATGCCAAACAGAAACTCTACGCCCACCCATACATAGAGGTTGCGGTAGGTGTAGGCCAGATAGATCTGGAGGGCCGTCTTTACCAGATTGGCCGACTGCAGGTATATGGCAGCCAGATAGTTCTTCTGGTCGGCCGTGAGCAGGATTTGCCGGTAGTTGATGAAATAGCCGATGAGCGATGACCCGAGAAACGAATAGAAGGCAAAATAGATGATACTCAGGTTCAGGTCGGACTCGCTGAAGATGAGCGGGAAAAACAGACTGACCACCACGGCACCCGCAAGGATGATGGCGCCAATCCAGTTGTACAGATAGCCCAGAAGCGACAGAATCTCCTGCACCTGCTGGCGGTTGTCCTGCTGCAGGGGCTTGAACAGGAAGTATCCGATGCTGGCCGTGATGCCCAGTTCCGTGAGGTTCAGGTAGCCCAGGATGTTGCCCAGCGTGCCGGTAAGGCCGATGAACTCTGTGCCCAGGCAGTCGAGGAAAATCTTCCTTGAGAAAAACGCCAACACGAGCGTCAGGAAATAAAACAGGATGTTTACTTCCGCATTCAACATACTTTTCCTCACTCTTCCGCTCATTGTTGCATCATATTTCGCGCAAAGGTACGAATAAGCGAGCGAAAAACCAAGAGAATCTTGGATTTTCCGAGTGAGAGTACCTAAGTCTGAAAGACAAAGGTAGCAAAAATTTGTGAGATTGCAAAAAAAATCGTACTTTTGCAGATGTAATTATGCATT
>CAMHDT010000006.1 GCA_946183985.1 uncultured Prevotella sp. | reverse complement strand
CCTTTGCCATCTCATGAACGGTGTCGTGGATAGCATCGAAGCCGGCAGCCTTGGCGTTCTTGGCAATGCGGAACTTGTCCTCACATGCACCTGCTTCAGCAGCAGCACGCTTCTCAAGATTGGTCTTGGTGTCCCACACACATTCGCCCAGCAGTTCAGCAAAGCGAGAAGCATGGTCGGCCTCCTCGAAAGCATAGCGCTTGAACGCCTCTGCGATCTCGGGATAACCCTCGCGGTCGGCCTGACGGGCCATTGCCAGATACATGCCAACCTCGCTGCACTCACCGTTGTAGTGTGCACGCAGGTCCTCAATCATCTCTTCGCTAACACCCTCGGGCTTACCGTCGCCAATCTTATGAACGGTAGCATAGGTCATATCAGCATCATCCTTCAATTCTGAGAACTTCGAGGCAGGAGCCTTACAAATGGGGCACTTCTCAGGAGCGGCGTCGCCTTCATAGATATATCCACAAACGGCGCAAATAAACTTTTTCTTCATGACTTTTACTAATTTATTAAGAGTTATTGGTTCGTTTTTTATTCTTTGCAAAGATAGGGATAAAAAATAAATCCCACAAATATTAGCGGGATTTATTACACAATTTATACAATGTCTTTTTTATCACTTCCATCCGGCATCCTCGCGCAGCACTATCTGCACTTTAGACTTCTTAGGCAATTGTGGTTTAGTCCATTGCCCTCCTAACACCTGAATGACGCATGGTTTGCTCTGATCAACATGGTCAAGGGCCTGTTGCAGGCTCAGATAGTCACCCCTACCCTTGCGGTCTACGGTGATGTCGGCATCAACACGATACTTGCCGAGCAGGGGTATCTCCTCGCAAAGCGCATCGGCAAGCAACTTGGCCACGACATGTGCGCCATATACATTGTAGTGCGTATTATCCTGACGACCATCGGGCACAGAGGGCTCCTCGCCCGGCTTGAACCACATGTGCAGTTTCTTCGAAGCCTCGGTACCAAGTCCCTGCTCCAAGTCATGGGTTATCTGGTTCGCATCAACGAAATGCACATTCATGCGCTTTGCCACATCGCGTGGAGCAACACGATAGAGGCCGTGGGTGTCAATGAGCGAGTCTCCCTCTATCATCTTCACGCCATCCTTGAATGTCGTGGTGCGCAGTTTCTCATCATCATCATTCTCTGGAGCATTAACAAAGAAATTACGGCGGACCACACAGTTCATCAGCACTGGAATGCCACCTTTCTCGCGTGTCTCACGCACAAACTTTGCAAGGTTATAATCGAATGTAGAACCAGGATCGGTATGGCGGTCGGCCTTGGGTTTCTCGTCGTTATGACCGAACTGGATAATGACATAGTCGCCCGGACGCATCTTTTCCAACACCTTGTCCCATCGTCCTTCATTGATAAACGAAAGCGAAGAGCGACCATTCACAGCATGATTGTCTACTACGATATTGTCATCGAAGTAGCATTGCAGCGCCATGCCCCATCCGCGCTCCTGCTTGCCATGTGAAATATCCTTGTTGGCAGCAGTAGAATCGCCAATGATGAAGATGGTTGTTGTCTTCTTGTCGGTGGCTGAGGTGCAGACCAGCATGACGGCCATCAGCAAGGCAAGTAGTTTGGCTTGTTTCATTTATTGATAGTGTTGATTAGTTCCTCTGTGTTCACAAGAGCCTGTTCGCCAGTGGCCATGTTTTTCAGCGTCACCTTTCCTGCTGCCATCTCGCTTTCACCGGCCAGCACTACGAATGGTATCTGCTTGGCATTGGCATACGACATCTGTTTCTTCATCTTTGCACCGTCGGGATAGAACTCTGCCCTGATGCCAGCCTGACGCACCTTAGCCACAATAGGCAGGCAATAGGCCGTCTCTTGTTCGCCGAAGTTGATGAAGAGCACCTGTGTGGTCTGAAGCGAATCCTTTGGATAGAGGTCAAGGGCGTTCAGCACATCGTAGATACGGTCAACGCCGAATGAGATGCCTACACCTGAGAGGCCAGGCATGCCGAAGATGCCCGTGAGGTTGTCGTAACGACCACCACCAGAGATAGAGCCCATAGGCGTGTCGAGGGCTTTCACCTCAAAGATAGCACCGGTGTAGTAACTGAGGCCGCGGGCCAGGGTCAGGTCAAGTTGAATCTCGTTGTTCAGAGGTGAGAGGTTAGAGGTAAGAAGTGAGAGGATAGTTCTAATCTCCTCCACGCCTTTGAGGCCGGTCTCGCTGGAGGCAAGTACCTCGGCGATGATGTTGAGTTTCTCTTCGTTAGTGCCCTCGAGCATGATGATAGGCTGCAATTTCTGTATCTGCTCGTCGGTCAGTCCGTCCTCGCGCAGTTCGGCATTCACATTGTCGATACCAATCTTGTCGAGTTTGTCAATGGCCACGGTGATATCTACAATCATATCGGCAGCACCAATAACCTCAGCGATACCAGTCAGGATCTTGCGGTTGTTGATCTTGATCTGCACACGTACACCGAAACGGGTGAATACCGTATCGACAATCTGCATCAGTTCCACCTCGTTGAGCAGGGAGTCAGAGCCCACCACATCGCCGTCAAACTGATAGAACTCACGATAACGGCCTTTCTGCGGACGGTCGGCACGCCACACGGGCTGCACCTGATAACGCTTGAATGGCAGTTGCAATTCCTCGCGGTGCATCACCACATAGCGGGCGAAGGGCACGGTGAGGTCGTAGCGCAGACCTTTTTCGCATATCTTAGAAGCCAGACGGAGCGTGTTGCGCTCGGTCAGTTCGCTATCCTCAATCTTCGAGAGGTAGTCGCCAGAGTTCAGAATCTTAAAGAGCAGTTTGTCGCCCTCCTCGCCGTACTTACCCATCAGGGTCTGAAGGGTCTCCTGCGCGGGGGTCTCAATCTGCTGGAATCCGTAGAGTTCATACACGCTACGGATGGTATTGAATATATAGTTGCGCTTGGCCATCTCTACAGGGCCGAAGTCGCGTGTTCCCTTTGGAATTGAAGGTTTTTGTGCCATTTATTTTCTCACGATGGTTTGTTCACGGTCAGGACCGATACTGATGATGGTAATGGGTGTTTCGAGTTCCTTCTCAAGGAATGCAATGTAGTCCCTGAAAGCCTTGGGGAACTGATCCTCGCTGGCAAACTTCGTCATATCTGTCTTCCAGCCGGGCAATTCCACATAGACAGGCTCAATACCCTTCTCTATGTTATAGGGGAAGTCGCGAGTCTCTGTGCCGTTAACTTTATATGAGGTGCAGGCCTTAATGGTGTCGAAGCCGTCGAGCACATCACTCTTCATCATGATGAGTTGCGTCACACCATTGACCATGATGCTATAGCGCAAGGCCACAAGGTCAATCCATCCGCAACGGCGCTCACGACCTGTGACGGCACCATACTCATGGCCCAGGTCACGAATCTTCTTGCCTGTCTCATCAAACAGTTCTGTAGGGAATGGGCCTGCGCCCACACGTGTGCAGTAGGCTTTCATGATGCCATAGACCTCGCCAATCTTGTTGGGGCCTATGCCCAGACCGGTGCAGGCACCGGCACAGATAGTGTTCGATGAGGTGACGAAAGGATAAGATCCAAAGTCCACATCGAGCATCGTACCTTGTGCGCCTTCGCACAGCACGCTCTTGCCTTCACGAAGCAAGCCGTTGATCTCATGCTCGGAATCGACAATGGGGAACTGACGCAGGTATTCAACACCTTCAAGCCATTTCTTCTCCACCTCAGCAATGTCATAGTCAAAGTTCAGCGACTTCAGGATAGCCTCATGGCGGGCCTTGGCAGCAGCATACTTTGCAGGGAAGTCGTCCAGGATATCACCGACACGAAGACCCGTGCGACTGACCTTGTCAGTATAGGTAGGACCAATGCCCTTGCCTGTAGTGCCAACTTTGTTCTTGCCTTTCTGTGCCTCGTAGGCTGCATCGAGCACACGATGGGTGGGCATGATGAGATGAGCCTTCTTTGAGATATGAAGGCGTTCCTTCAGCGGATGCCCGGATGCCTCCAAAGCCTTGGCTTCATCCATGAAGAGGTCGGGAGCCAGCACCACGCCATTGCCGATGATGTTCACCTTGCCGCCTTGGAATATTCCCGACGGAATGGAGCGAAGCACATATTTCTCACCATTAAACTCGAGTGTGTGGCCGGCATTGGGACCGCCCTGGAAGCGAGCCACCACATCATAGCGAGGCGTCAGCACATCGACCACCTTGCCCTTACCTTCATCACCCCACTGCAATCCCAGCAGGACATCAACTTTTCCGTTGTTCATTGTTTATTTTCTATGTTGTTATTATTATCGTGTTCTTTTATTCTCTTGCTCTTGCGTGTGAGGGCCGCCTGACAGGTGGAGCAGATGCCATAGATATAGAGCGAATAGCCATCCTTGCGGAAGCGCTTCAAGTGCAGGTTGTCTATGGCGAGCGTAATCTCAGGGGCTTTCACCTCGGTCACCTTACCGCAAACGGTGCATATCTGGTGACAGTGCTTGCTGTTTGCATAGCAGGCCTCATATTTTGTGGTGCCCTGAAATCTATGTCGTATGACCAGACGCAGTTCCATAAACAAGTTCAGCGTGTTGTAGAGCGTGGCCCTTGAAACAGGAAACTTATGGTCTGCCACCAATTTCTCACCAAGTTCATCGAGTGTGAAATGCCCGTTAATGCTATATACAGCCTTTAAAATCGCAAAACGTTCTGGCGTCTTGCGATGATTGTTTACCGTCAGGTAATTATTCAGAATGCACTCTACTGAAGAGTACACACTGTTTTTCTTCTCACTTGTCTTCATAAACCAAGGTACAAAGTTACGACTTTTTCCGCAGATGCACGCAACATTTCATATAATTTAACGCGATAGTCCCTCAACGGCAACTAAAGCATCGGGGTATTTACGCTTTATAATAAGTAACAGAGTAACAGTAGTAACAGAGGAATTATAAAAAATATTCACGCGTATCGCGCGCGTGCGGTACGCAAGGAATCTTGGAAATCTTCTGTTACCTCTGTTACTCTCTGTCCTATGACACACCTCAAAACGATGGCACTTTCACCTCGTATCTATGGCACTTTCTTTCGTAACGATGGCACTTATGAAATTATCTATGGTACTTATGATATGGTCTATAGTACTTACTAGATAATTTATTATATAGAATGACACTATTGACATATATGACACATTATTTATTAAAAATCTCACGCGTACCGTGTTCCTCTTAATACACATGCGCTGGTGTGCGCGGTACGCGAAAAGTCTTTGTTTTTTTATGTCAAATGCGTCATTGTGTCATCCGATGCCATCATCGGAGCCGCTTGCTCCTGCCGCACCTTTCATTTTTTACAAAGATAATAAATTCGAGGGCGTTTTGCAAGAGTTTGGGTACTAATTTTTCATAAAAGATAAAACGCTACTCTCGAAAGTGTCAAGAAAAATGTCACTTTAACAAAAAATAGGCGTTAAATTATTGCAACATGACTTATTTTTTTGTATCTTTGCAAAGTTAAAAACCACAACAGGAAAATACCTGCAAAACAAACTACTTATTAAACAATTGAAAATGATGAAGAAACTGTTTTTGATGATTCTGGGCATTGTCCCCATGCCAATTCTGGCACAGACATTCGACTTTGACCTGACCAAGCCCCAGCCTGTATATACAGACGAGGCAGGTTATGGCTATGATGTGCTGCCTGCTCCCGACAAGAAAAAGCCTACGGAGCCCTTCTATTGGAGCGTCAAAGTAGACGACGGCAACTATCTGGTCAAGGTGGTGCTGGGTGGCAAGAAAAACAGCAATACCACCGTGCGTGCCGAGGGGCGCCGACTGATGATGGACAATATTGTGACGGCCAAGGCCAAGGACACACAGGAGGTGACCTTCGTGGTGAACAAACGCTCGCCCTACATTGAGGAAGGCAAGAGAGTGAAGATCAAGGATCGTGAGAAGAACTACCTAGCATGGGACAACCGTCTGACACTGGAGTTCAACGGGCCGATGCCCGCCGTAAAGAGCATCCATATAGAGCCGGCCAACGTGCCTACCATCTACCTCTGCGGCAACTCCACAGTGGTAGACCAGAACAACGAGCCCTGGGCTTCGTGGGGACAGATGATCACGCGCTGGTTCGGCCCCGAGGTGGCCATCAGCAATCATGCCGAGAGTGGACTGACCGCCCGCACATTTATCGGTTCCTATCGACTGGACAAGATATTAACCACGCTGAAGAAAGGCGACTATGTGTTTGTGGAGTTCGGCCATAACGACGAGAAAGAAAAACGCCCGGGCGATGGCGCTTGGTACCACTATCAGTACCAGTTGAAGATATTCGTCGACCAGGTGCGTGCCAAGGAAGCCACCATCGTGTTCTGCACACCCACGCAGCGCCGCGCCTTCAACGATGACCACAAGACCCTGCGCAACACTCATGGAGACTTCCCCGCAGCCATGAAGATGGTGGCAGAGAAGGAGAATGTGCCCGTCATTGACTTAAACGCATCAACCAAGGTGCTCTTCGAGGCATTGGGCTACGAGGACTCCAAACGCGCACTGGTGCACTATCCGGAAGAGATGTACGGCCGCAAGTTGGAAGACAACACCCACTTCAATCCCTATGGTGCCTATGAGGTTGCCAAGTGCGTGGTCATGGGCATGAAGCAGCAGAACCTGCCCATCGTGCAGTACCTGCGTCCCGAGTGGCAGGATTTCGACCCCGCCCAGCCCGACGACTGGAAAACCTTCCAGTGGGCACCTGCAAGAATCGTAGAGATCGTAAAACCCGACGGCAACTAAGTGACAGAGAGAAATAGAACATGAAGAAGACAGCATCATACAAATGGTTGGTGATAGGCTTATCATTGATCACATGTCAGTTATCATACAGCCCCGCTGAAGCACAGTCGTGGCCAACGGTGACGCGTGAAGCCAAGCCCGGCACACGATGGTGGTGGCTGGGATCGGCTGTAGACAAAGAGAACCTACAGTGGAACCTGCGACAATATGCCAGCCATGGAATTGGTGCTGTGGAGATTACGCCGCTCTATGGTGTACAAGGCAATGATGCCAACAACATTGACTACCTCTCTGACAAGTGGATGCAGATGTTGCAATATACAGAGGCACAGGCCGGGCGCAACGGCATCGAAACCGATATGGCTACAGGCACAGGATGGCCCTTTGGCGGACCGTGGGTGCCCTTGAAAGAAAGTGCCTGCAAGGCTGTGTTCGTAGAGAAGTCCCTTACAGGTGATGAGACCACCATAGACCTCTCGCCTTCAGAGAAGGATGCAAAGAACGCTTTCCTGGAAAAGGTGATGCTATATATGGCTGATGGCAAAGCCACAGACATCACCGCACAGGTGGAGAAAAAGCCTGAGGGCGTTTATCACCTGTCATTTGCCAAGCCTTATTCAGGACAAGGTCCGCAAAAGGTTATCGCCATCTACATCAAATACGGTGTGATGCGCGTCAAACGTGCTGCTCCTGGAGGCGAGGGACTGGTCATCGACCACTTCGACCGCAATGCCGTGGCCAATTATCTGCGCCACATTGAGCAGGCTTTCGAGCGCACCCATACGCCCTACCCTCACACCTTCTTCAACGACTCGTATGAGGTGGCCGACGCCACATGGACACCATCGCTGCTCAAGGAGTTTGAGAGCCGGCGCGGTTATAAACTGGAGGAACACCTGCCTGAGTTGATGGCCTACGAGCCAAAAGTGCTCAGCGACTACCGCGAGACCCTGGGCGACCTGCTTCTGGAGAACTTTACACAGCAGTGGACAGCATGGGCACACAGACACGGAGCCGTCACCCGCAACCAGGCTCACGGTTCACCAGCCAACCTCATTGACTGCTATGCCGCTGTTGACATCCCTGAGATTGAAGGCTTCGGTCTCTCTGAGTTCAACATCAAGGGCCTCAGACAAGATCCTGGCAAGACACGCAAGAACGACTCCGACTTCTCCATGCTGAAGTATGCACCATCGGCAGCACATGTCTGCGGAAAGCCATATACCTCGAGCGAGACCTTCACATGGCTCACCGAGCACTTCCGCACCTCGCTGTCGCAACTCAAGCCCGACATCGACCTGATGTTCTGCGCCGGTGTCAACCACATGTACTTCCATGGCACATGCTATTCGCCAAAGGATGATGAGTGGCCAGGATGGAAGTTCTATGCCTCTATCGACATGAGTCCCACTAACAGCATCTGGCGCGACGCCCCCTATTTCATGGACTACGTGACCCGCTGTCAGAGTTTCCTGCAGATGGGACAGCCCGACAACGACTTCCTCGTCTATCTGCCCGTGCACGACATGTGGAAGAAGAATACGGGCAAACTGCTCATGCAATTCTCCATCCACGCTATGGGTAAACTGGCCCCAGAGTTCATCAACAGCATATTGGCTATAGACCGCGCTGGCTACGACTGCGACTACATCAGCGACCAGTTGCTGGACAAGGTGCAGATTGACGAGCGCACCGGTCTGCTGGTCACTGAAGGCGGCACACGCTACAAGGCTGTCATCATACCTACGGGCACCACCATTACGCCTGAACTGAGACGCACAGTCAACCGACTGGCCTCTAAGGTTATCTATGGTGAGAACACCGATGCCATGGCCCGCTTTGCCAAGGCCGAGAAGATGAAGGCCGACTACGGTCTGAAAGCCATACGCCGCAGTAATGCCAACGGCCACCACTATTTCATTGCCAACTTGCAGTCCAACGATGTGAACGCACGCATTCCACTGGCCGTAGATTTTAAGGGAGCACGCTGGTTCAACCCGCTGAATGGCGATATCCGCATGGCTAACTATAACGAAGACGGCATCGTGGTGAATCTGAAGAGCGGCGAGTCGATGATATTGCAGACCTACAATACTGAGATGGGCGGCTCACTCATGGAGCCTATTCCCACGAACTGTCTGCACAACAGACCACCGTTCGACAAATACAGCGAGATCATACTCAACGGCCCATGGACGCTATCATTCACGGAAGAGGCCCCCACTGTGGACAAGACTTTCAGGCTTGACAGACTTCAGACATGGGAAACTTTGGACGAACAGACAAAAGTGACGATGGGTACGGGTATTTACACCACCACCTTCACCATGAGCAAGAAGCACGTGCCGTCGGCCCACTGGGTGATTGACCTGGGAGATGTGCGCGAGTCAGCACGTGTCTATATCAACGGACAGTTCGTAGGCTGCGCATGGAGTGTTCCATTCGTGCTCGACACACGCGGCACCCTGAAGGAGGGCAAGAACGAACTTCGCATAGAAGTGACCAATCTGCCCGCCAACCGCATCAGCGACCTTGACCGTCGCGGTGTGAAATGGCGCAAAATGGAAGAGATAAACGTAGTAGATATTAATTATAAGAAAACACTATACAATCAGTGGGAACCGGTTCCTAGCGGACTAAACTCTCAAGTTAAATTAATCAAAAAGTAACTGTTTTGGAAACACATCATCATCATCACTATCACTATCATCATCACCATCATAAGGAAGACGACGCAACGCGCTTCAAACGTATAAATCTGCTGTCAATCCAGCGCCGAAAGACTCTCAAGAAATGGGGATTCCGGGCATTATGCCTGGTGGCAGTGATCATGGCCGTGCTCGTCATGTTGGCCTACACCATAGGCTAATCGCGGTCGGCAAGCACAGGCATTGACATTCTCGCTTCCAGAACCTTGTCGGGAGAAATGACGGCAGTGCACATCTGCTCTAAGTCGTCACACGAAGCAAGAGGATGCCCCAACGGATCAATCACTACTGACCCGCCGGAGAATGTTATATGTTTTTCGCAGCCCACCCTGTTAACACCTATCACATAGCACATATTCTCTATGGCACGGGCACGCAACAGCGTGTCCCAGGCATATTGGCGTGCATGAGGCCAGTTGGCTACATAGATAATGGCGTCATACTCACCTGCCCTGCCATAGCGCGACCATACAGGGAAGCGTAAATCATAGCATGTAAGCAACAGAAAACGCAAACCGCCATACGTCACTACCAGATGTTGTTGTCCTGCCGTGTAGTGCAGGTGCTCGTTAGCATAGGTAAAGAGATGATGCTTATCGTAGAACACCACATGGTCTGGCGTAACAAAATAGTGTCTATTGCGATAATGTCCCTCCTTGTCTTTGATGACCAGGCTGCCACTGATGGCACAATGGCGCTCTTTAGCCGTAGCACGCATCCATGCCAATGCCTTCGACCGCTCTTCGTCCTCGGCCACCTCTTCAGGATGTTTGGAATAGCCTGTGGCCCACATCTCTGGAAGTACATACATATCAGCCGGATGCGACATCAAGCATTCGGCTTTTTCTATGTTCACATCAGGATTTCCCCATACTATATCCAACTGTAAAAGAGACACTTTCATAGATAGAATTCTTTCGTTAATTTAAGATAGGTTTCCGAGCCAATTGTCAACTCTGTTTTCTCAAACAGCGATGCAGGATGCTTTCTGAATGCCAGCAGATAACGGCGTGGTTGCTTGGTTGGTGTTGTCCTGACAGCACACTCGCGAGTCTTGAACAAACCATGCAGCACGGCCTCACTTTCCAGACGCGACAAGCAGTCGAAGGGTATGATGAGCGAGGCTTCACCGTCATCGGAAAGCAGGCGGCAGATGTGATGTATGAGTTTGCCATAGGGCAACGTGTCTGTATGGCGAGCCATCGTGCGGCTCTCGTCAGGACACTTCAACGAGTCGGAGAAGAAAGGCGGGTTGCTCACGATACAGTCATATACGCCTTTCACCTTCTCAACATCACATTCCTCAATTGACACACGCTGGCCAAAGGGCGAGACAGCAGCATTTGTATGAGCCTGCTCCACGGCTTTCTCATCAATATCGATGCCTGTGACATGGGCATCGGCAAACCGCTGCGCCATCATCAAGGCAATGAGACCCGTCCCTGTACCAACGTCAAGGATACGGCTGCCGCCGTTAGCCCAGGCTCCCAGCAGCGTTCCATCCGTACCCACCTTCATGGCACATTGCGACTGCCACACAGTGAATTGCTTGAATTTGAAGTAGTCATTAGCCATTATGGCCGCAAAGATACATATTTTTTGTTAATAATCAATTCCAACCATTCAATTTTCAATAATATTTCGTACCTTTGCAGTTCGATTATGGAGTATACTATTAGAATGAACGACAAAGAGAACAATAAGGCATTCTCTATGATTGCCGATATTGACGGAGAATTTTCAGATTTAATGAATGTTGATGTCCCCGACATATTACCTATCCTTCCCGTACGCAACCTGGTGTTGTTTCCAGGCGTCGTGTCGCCAATAGTCATTGGCAGGGACTCGAGCATGAAACTGGTGAGGAAGGCAGAAAAGACGGGCTCACCCATCGGCATCGTGTGCCAGCGTGATCCAGACATTGAGATGCCCGTGGAAGGCGATCTCTACACACATGGCGTATACGCACGCGTGCTGAAGCAACTCACTCTGCCCACCGGCATGGTGACAGTTATCGTGCAAGGCCTGGGCCGTATGCATCTTATTAATCTGGTAGACGAGCATCCGTTCCTCACGGGACACGTTGAGCCTGCTCCCGAACTGCAGCCCGACAAGCACGATAAAGAGTGGAAGACTGCCATGGAAGACCTGCGCAAGATGACCAATGAGTATATCAACGTGACTGAAGAGATACCCGACGAGGCCACCCTTGCCATCCGTAATATCAACAATGACATCATGGCGCTTAACTTTGTATGTTCGAACATGCCGTTCAGCATCACAGAGAAAATCAACCTGCTCTGTTCCGACTCGATAAAAGAGCGCCTCTTCGGAACGATGAAAGCCATGAACAGGGAGATCAACCTCCAACACCTGAAGGCTGACATACGCAACAAAACACGCGAAGACCTTGACGAACAGCAGCGAAACTACTTCCTCCAGCAGCAAATCAAAAACCTGCAGGCAGAGATGGGCAATGAGACATCGCCCGAAGCCAAGGAACTGATGGACAAGGCCATGGAGAAAAAGTGGTCGCAGGAAACTGAGAAAACATTTGAGAAGGAACTCGACAAATTGAGCAACCTTCAACCGCAGAGCCCTGACTATAATGTGCAACTCAATTACCTGCAGACATTCGTTTCCTTGCCATGGAACGAATACACGCAGGACGACCTGAACCTGTCACGGGCACAGAAGATACTAGATCACGACCATTATGGCATGGAGAAAGTGAAAGAGCGTATCTTGGAATATATGGCTGTGTTGTCATTGCGTGGCGACCTGAAAAGCCCCATCATCTGCCTCTATGGGCCTCCGGGTGTGGGTAAGACATCGCTGGGCAAGTCGATTGCAGAAGCCATGAAGCGCAAGTATGTGCGTATGTCGCTGGGCGGTCTGCACGATGAGGCCGAGATTCGCGGTCATCGCCGCACCTATATCGGTGCCATGCCGGGCCGTATCATCAAGAGCATACAAAAAGCAGGTTCGAGCAATCCCGTATTTATTCTTGACGAAATAGACAAGGTGACGCAGAACACCGTCAATGGCGACCCTGCCTCTGCATTATTGGAAGTGCTCGACCCAGAGCAGAACGCGGCTTTCCACGACAATTACCTTGATGTGGACTACGACCTGTCGAAGGTTCTGTTCATTGCTACAGCCAACAACCTGTCAACCATTCCCCGTCCGCTGCTTGACCGTATGGAGATTATAGAAGTGAGCGGCTATATCACGGAAGAGAAAATAGAGATTGCCAAACGCCATCTCATACCTCGAGAACTGGAGAACACAGGACTGAAGACGCTGCATGAGAAGCCACGGTTCAACAAGGCTTCCATTGAGAAAATCATTGAACAATATACACGGGAAAGCGGTGTGCGACAACTGGAGAAGCAGATTAACAAGGCTTTGCGCAAACTGGCTTACAAGCGTCAAATGGAAGGCAGCGTGGACGGATGGAAGATTACGGCCGACTCACTGGAGGGGCTGCTGGGCAAACCGCCCTTCTATCGTGACATCTATCAAGGCAACAACTACGCTGGCGTGGTGACGGGACTGGCTTGGACCAGTGTTGGTGGCGAGATCCTGTTCATTGAAACCTCACTGTCCAAGGGCAAAGGTTCGAAACTCACGCTCACCGGCAACCTGGGCGATGTGATGAAGGAGTCAGCCGTGCTGGCTTTAGAGTATGTGAAGGCACATGCCGACACGCTGGGGATAGACTATCGCATCTTCGACAACTGGAACATTCATATTCATGTCCCCGAGGGAGCAACACCGAAAGACGGTCCGTCGGCTGGCATCACCATTGCCACCTCTATCGCATCGGCTCTGACCCAGCGTAAAGTGCGTAAGAATACAGCCATGACTGGCGAGATCACGTTACGCGGAAAGGTGCTCCCTGTGGGCGGCATCAAGGAGAAGATTCTGGCAGCCAAGCGTGCAGGCATCACCGACATCGTGATGTGCAAGGAGAACGAAAAGGACATTCTGGAAATTCCCGACATGTATCTTAGCGGTGTTCACTTCCACTATGTAGAGAATGTGCAGGATGTGTGGCAGTTCGCATTGACGGATGAGATTGTGGCCAACCCTCTTGATTTCTCTGTCACAGAGGAAGAAGGCAAGAAGGCAACGGACGAAAAACAATAAGAGGCGCAACACACATGTTCTTTGAATTGCAACATACCGACCCGTACAGTAGTGCACGCACAGGCATCATCACGACTGACCACGGACAGATAAAGACCCCTATTTTCATGCCTGTGGGCACCTGTGGCAGCGTGAAAGGTGTTCACTTTGCCGAACTGCGCCAACAGGTGAAGGCGCAGATTATCCTCGGCAACACCTATCACCTCTATCTGCGCCCCGGACTCGACACCTTGCGAAAGGCTGGCGGCCTGCATAAGTTCAACACATGGGACCGTCCTATTCTGACTGACTCGGGCGGATTCCAGGTATTCTCGCTCACCGGCATCAGGAAATTGCGTGAAGAGGGCTGCGAGTTCCGTAGTCATATTGACGGATCCAAGCACTTTTTCACGCCCGAGAATGTGATGGACACCGAGCGAGTGATTGGGGCCGACATCATGATGGCACTCGACGAGTGTCCACCGGGCGAAAGCGACTATGACTATGCCAAGAAGTCCCTGGGTCTGACACAGCGCTGGCTGGAGCGTTGCCTGAAGCGCTTCAATGAGACCGAACCGCTCTATGGCCACCATCAGGCACTCTTCCCCATTGTGCAGGGCTGCAAGTATAAGGACCTGCGACAGGAGGCTGCCAAGCATGTTGCCGACATCGGCGCAGAAGGCAATGCCATTGGCGGCCTCGCCGTTGGCGAGCCCACCGAGGTAATGTACGAGATGATAGAGGTGGTTAACGAGATCCTGCCCAAGGACAAGCCTCGCTACCTGATGGGAGTAGGCACTCCGCAGAACATACTGGAGGGCATAGAGCGCGGCGTTGACATGTTCGACTGCGTGATGCCGACGCGAAACGGTCGCAACGCCATGCTGTTCACCTATCAGGGTACCATGAATCTGCGCAACAAGAAATGGGAGCAGGACTTCAGTCCCATCGACCCTGACGGTTGTGAGATAGACCGTTTGCACACCAAAGCCTATCTGCACCATCTGTTCAAGGCGCAGGAACTGCTGGCATTACAGATTGCATCCATCCACAATCTAGCATTCTATCTCAGATTAGTGACCGATGCCCGCACTCACATAGAACAAGGTGACTTTACGCAATGGAAGCGTTCTGTCATCAACGATATAGGACGCAGGATATGAAACGATTGTTGGCACGCATACTACCAAGACTCGACCGCTATATCATCAGCAAGTTCATTGGAACCTACATCTATTCCATCCTGCTGATAATAAGCATCAGCATTGTGTTCGACTATAATGAAAACCTGGCCAAGTTCTCAAACAACCATGCACCGGTAAAAGCCATTATCTTCGACTACTATGCCAACTTCGTGCCTTATTTTGCCAACCTCTTCTCTCCCCTCTTCGTTTTCATTGCCGTCATCTTCTTTACCTCCAAACTGGCAGGAAACTCGGAAATCATTGCCATGCTGGCATCGGGAACAAGTTTCCGGCGCCTGCTCAAGCCCTATATGATTTCGGCTGCCCTCATAGCCATGCTCAATTTCTATCTGGGTGCCTATGTCATTCCTCACGGCAATGTCACACGCTACAACTTTGAGACGCTCTATAAGAACAAGAAGCGCATCACCTCGGCATCAAATGTGCAACTGCAGATCAGTCCGGGCGTCATTGCCTATATGCAGCAGTATGACAACAATGTCAAACGGGGCTATGGTTTCTCGCTCGACAAGTTTGAAGACAAGAAGTTGGTGAGCCACATGACGGCCAACATGATACAGTACGACACCATTTCAGATTCGCGCTACCACTGGAAGGCCGTGAACTATAAGGTCAGGACGCTGAAAGGACTGCGAGAGCATATAGAACGAGGCACCGAACTCGATACCATGATCATGATGGAGCCCATGGACTTGGTGTATTCCAAGGGACAACAGGAAACATTCACTTCGCCCGAACTGCTACGATACATATCGAAGCAGCAGGAACGAGGCTCCCAGAATGTGGTGCAGTATGAGGTTGAATACCACAAACGCATAGCCACCTCATTCGCATCGTTCATTCTCACCATCATCGGTGCGTCGCTTGCTGCAAGGAAACGAAAGGGAGGCATGGGCTTGGCATTGGGCATTGGCTTGGCATTGTCCTTTTCCTACATCCTACTACAGACAGTTTCAGCCACCTTTGCCATCAATTCCGGTCTGCCGGCCATGCTGGCAGCCTGGATACCCAACATCATCTATGCCGGCATTGCATATTTCTGCTATCGTCAGGCACCGAATTAAATTAATAGTAAACAATAAACCATTCTGTTACCAACAATAGAATAATGACATTTGAAGAAACCTATCTTAATGATAATATCCTCGATGCACTATACGATATGCACTTCGAGGAAATGACCCCCATACAGGAACATTGTATCCCCGAGATTCTCGACGGGCATGATGTGCTGGGCGTTGCTCAGACAGGCACCGGCAAGACGGCTGCCTACCTATTGCCCATCCTGTCGATGCTCGACGACGGTGGCTATCCCGAGGATGCCATCAACTGTGTAGTCATGGCACCTACCCGAGAACTGGCACAACAGATTGACCAGGCTATGGAAGGCTTCTCCTATTACCTTGAAAACGTGAGCAGCATTGCCGTATATGGCGGCAACGACGGCAGCCGTTTTGACCAGGAGATAAAGAGTCTGCGTGGCGGCGCACCTGTGGTTATTGCCACGCCGGGCCGTCTGCTCAGCCATTTAAAGGTGGGAAACCTGAATCTTTCAAAGACCTCTTTCTTCGTTCTCGACGAAGCCGACCGGATGCTTGACATGGGATTCTCAGAGGACATCATGCAGATTAACGCCTTGCTTCCTGATGATTGTCAGAAGGTCATGTTCTCTGCCACCATGCCATCGAAGATTCGTGAACTGGCGGTCTCGCTGCTTAGGCATCCCGTGGAAGTGAAACTGAAGGTAAGCCGTCCGGCAGAAAAGATTCATCAGATGGCCTATGTGTGCTACGAACCCCAGAAGGTGGCCATCATAGAAAACATCTTCAAATGTGGCAACCTGCAGCGTGTCATCGTGTTCTGCGGCAAGAAAGACAAGGTGAAAGACATTAACCGCACCCTGAAGAAACTGAAAATCAACTGTGCTGCCATGCATTCCGACCTCACCCAGCAGGAGCGCGACGAGGTGATGTATCAGTTCAAGGCCGGTCAGATTGATGTACTTGTAGCCACAGACATCGTCTCCCGTGGCATCGATATCGACGATATTCGCATGGTCATTAACTTCGATGTGCCCCACGATGCCGAGGATTATGTTCACCGCATAGGCCGTACGGCACGTGCCGACCGCGACGGAGAGGCCATCACCTTTGTCAGCGACCGCGATATCCAGCGCTTTCAGAAGATTGAACAGTTCCTGGAAAAGGTAGTTGAGAAGATACCTCTGCCTGAAGAACTGGGCGAAGGACCTGCCTATACTTCACCAACAGCATCAACAGGAAAGAAACACCGCTCTGGCAGAGGTCGCGGACATGGCGGCAGAAGCCAAGGCAGGAAAGACCGTGGACGCGGAAATGGCAAGAGCCACCACCATCGTCGTGGCAACGATGGTCAGCAGCCTCAATCATAATTACGGGTGCTAAACATGGCGTTTAGCACCCATAACTATAATGTCTCTTGGAAAATCTATAAGACTTATAGGTCTTATAGGTCCCATAGGTCCCATAGGTCCTATAGGTCTTATAGGTCTTATGACAGGAAGCCCAGAAGTGCACCTGCTGCCACAGCAGAACCGATGACGCCAGCCACATTGGGCCCCATGGCATGCATCAGGAGGAAGTTATGGCGGTCGTATTCCAATCCGAGATTGTTGGAGATGCGGGCTGCCATAGGCACGGCACTCACGCCTGCATTACCAATCAGCGGGTTCAGTTTCTTGTCCTTAGGCAAGAAGAGGTTCATGAACTTGACGAAGCAAACACCGCTGGCCGTGGCTACGGCAAAGGCGAAGGCACCGATGGCAAAGATAAACACGGTGTTCAGCGTGAGGAACTCGCTGGCCTGCGTAGAGCAACCAACGGTAAGTCCCAGCAGCACCACCACGATATCATTGAGGGCGTTGCCAGCCGTCTTGGCCAAGCGTGTGGTCTTACCACTCTCTTTCAGCAGGTTGCCGAAGAACAGCATGCCCAGCAGGGGCAGCGCCGACGGCACAATGAACGTGGTGATAAGCAGGCCGATGATGGGGAACAGGATGCGCTCGGTCTGGCTGACCTGACGCGAAGGCTTCATCTTGATGACACGCTCCTTCTTTGTAGTGAGCAAGCGCATCAAAGGGGGCTGAATCAGCGGCACCAAGGCCATGTATGAATAGGCACAGACGGCAATGGCTCCCATCAGATTAGGCGACAGTTTCGATGAAAGGAAGATGGCCGTTGGACCGTCGGCGCCACCAATGATGGCGATGCCCGCTGCCTGGTCCGGCTCAAAGCCGAATGCCAGTGCCAACATATATGCGCCAAAGATTCCGAACTGCGCTGCTGCACCAATGAGCATGAGTTTCGGGTTGGCCAGGAGCGCCGAGAAGTCGGTCATGGCACCGATGCCCAGGAAGATGAGCGGCGGATACCATCCCTGTCTGACGCCTTGGTAGAAGATGTTAAGCACCGAGTTGTCCTCATACAGTCCAATCTCCAGCCCTGCATCAGCACGGAAGGGAATGTTGCCAAGTATGATACCAAGGCCGATAGGTATCAGCAGCAGCGGTTCAAAGTCTTTCTTAATGGCCAGATAGATAAAGACCGCTCCTACTATAATCATAATCAAGTTGCCCTCCGTGGCATTGGCAAAGCCGGTATAGGTAAGGAACTCGTTGAAGTTATCTGCGATGAACTGCCACATAATTATCAATTATCCATTATCAATTATCCATTATCAATTATCCATTACCCAATGGTCAACAACACGCTGCCTTCCATCACCGTGTCGCCCTGTTTCACTAAAATAGAAGTCACCTGACCTGCAATCTCAGCCTCGATATTGTTCTGCATCTTCATGGCCTCCAGCACAAGAACGGTCTCACCCACTCCTACCTGCTGGCCCACCTGCACCTTAACATCAGTAATGGTGCCAGGAAGGGGTGCCTTGAGCGGCGTGCCTGCACCGGCTGCCACCACCGGCTGTGGTGCTGCAGCGGGCTGTGCCACGGGTTTGGGCGCTACGGGTTTCGGAGCCTGCACCTTTGGCGTATTCATCGTGGGATGCTTAGCCGCGTTGATAGGCTTCTGCAGTTCCACCTCAAAGGGAATACCGTTGACATTTACCTTGGCAATATTGCCTTCTACCTCGGCGATTTCTACTTCGTAGTCCACGCCTTTTACTTTATACTGATACTTATTCATTATTTTAAGTGAATAGTGAAGAGTGAAAAGTGAAAAATTTGCTTCCGCACTTCCTACATCTTCATGATTATTTGTTTTTTATGAACAGCGGTAGCAAATTATTCACTGTTCACTTTTATCTTTTACTTTAACTCCGGTGTTGTTGGTATGTGTGGTGCTCTTGGATTAGACGGCAGGAACGGGTCGTGCAGATGAGTCATCTTGCTATATTCGTCGTCCCAGCCAGTATCCTTGGGCTTGATGGTGATAATACCGCTTTCCACATCGTGCACATCGTCTTCATACTGGCGCAGGGCCATGCCGATAACAGCCATGTAGACTTCCATGTCAACACCTTTCTTGTCGAGGCCTTCCTGCAGGATGTTGCTGGTCTTATGACCAATCTCGGCCGTTTTCTCCACCGTTTTGGTAATGGGTTTGATGGGTTGCTTGTTGGCCACCTTCTTTGCTGTGTCAATATGGCGCATAATCATGCCGAAGACGGTGAAGAAGATCCAGAGTAAAGCCAGACAGAGGAACACGATGCCCATGGCCATAAACGCCATCGCAAAGCCATAAGGGTCTTGCTCCTTGAATTTCCCAATCTTGCTGCCGCCAGCGGTCTGCTGAATAGTATTGGCATGTCCGGGCGTCACCCCGTCTGATGATTTCACAACCCATTCGTCACCCACACGGGCATACGACTCGTTGGCCTTCAACTTCCAGGCGGGCACCGTGACACTATCAATCAGTTCCACTCCATTGCCGTTGTAGAGCGCCACGAACACATTCCCAACGCTGTCAACAGGGAGGCTCAGATGCAGTTTTCCCTTAGCAGGCTGCGAATTGCAGAACAGAAGCAGTTGCTTTCTGGCACCAATGTTGGTGCGCTCGTCGCCATTGGGAATGATATGCATCTTGGCAATACGGTCGGGAGCCTTGAGGGTGTCGATGAGCACATCGGGATCAGTAGTGACATACATTCCCCTCACATTGTAGGTCGAATAGGAAATGTTAGCCAGTTCTATCCATGCCTCACGCTTGCCATACTCATCCTCTATGCTCTGTGTGTTGACTGTCATCACCTCGTTGATGACAATGTTGCGTGCGCCTTGCCCATAACCGACAAGTGAACAGGCAACAGCCAGCGAACAGAGCCCTAATCTTAAGTTAGTCATATAGAAATATAAGTAAACGTGTATTATTATATAAGTTCAAATTCTCTGCCTTTCGTCCTTTCTACAACAAGCCGCAACAGAACAGGACAATGAGTTGTGCCGTCAGGATGCGCAGGAACATGGCCAGCGGATAAACCGTTGAATAGCCCACGGCAGGTGCCTCTTTCGAGCAGATGCTGTTGGCGTAGGCCAATGCGGGAGGATCGGTATAGGTACCGGCCAGCATACCTGCGATGGTGAAGTAGTTGAACTTCATGCGGCGTGCAATGGGACCTATTATTAATATAGGTATAATGGTGATAAGGAAGCCCGTGAGCACATAGAGCAAACCGTCGCCCGACATGACTGTGCCAAAGAACTCAGCACCAGCCTTGATACCCACAGAAGCCAGGAACAGCACCAGTCCTATCTCGCGCAGCATCATATTGGCCGACGTGGTAGTATAGGTAACGAGTTTCACCTTGTAGCCGTAACGGCCAATGAGGATGGCAATAATGAGCGGACCGCCTGCAATACCCAGTTTCATGAGTGGCATACCTGGAATGAACGGCAGCGAGCCAAACACAATACCAACGATGATGCCAACAAAGATAGTTGCAATGTTGGGGGCATCGAGGCGTTTGATACTGTTGCCCATCATATTGGCCACACGGTCTACGGCATCCTGAGGGCCAACGACCATAATGCGGTCGCCCACCTGCAGGGGCAGCGATGGCGATGCAAAGATATCCATGCCGTGACGGGTCACACGTGTCACGTTGACGCCATAGACGCTGGAGAAGTGCATCTCGCCAAACGACTTGCCATTGACCTTCGGATTAGTGACGAGGATGCGTTTTGAAACGAACGGCTGATCCTGCTGCTCAAAGTCAATATCGAGTTTGGGACCTATGAACGCCGTGATGGCCTCCTGGTCGGCTTCAGCACAGACAATGAGCATCTGGTCGCCAAGATGGAAGACGGTGTCGCGATTGGGAATGCACAGTTCACCCTTGTGAACGAGTCGTGAAACCACGAAGTCACGGTTCAGGAAGTTATGCACCTGCAGCAGCGTCTTTCCTTCCAGATACTTGTTGCTCACCTCAAGGTGCATCTTGTAGGGTTTCTGATTGGCATTGGCACCCGCCAGTTCCTCAAGGGCCGCCTCCTCTTTTTCAAGTTTGATGCGACACATATAGCGCACCAAGACAATGGCTCCGATAATGCCAAGCACGCCAAGCGGGTATGCACAGGCATAGGCCGATGCAATCTGTGGCACATCGCCATTGAAGTATTTATCAGCCAAAGAGTTAAGTGCTTCGTTGGCCGCACCAAGACCAGGGGTATTCGTCACGGCACCATAAAGCGTGCCTACCATCATTGGCAAGTCGGCATTGGTGTGATTCTCACGGAAATGGAAGAAGGCGAAATAGCAGCCAAACATCACAAGGATGTTCAGCAGGATGGCCGAGGCTGCCAACGCATTCAGTTTAACGCCTGCCTTTCCAAAACTCTCGAAGAAACCCGGGCCTACCTGCAAACCTATCATGAAAACAAACAGAACGAGTCCGAAGTCTTGTATGAAGGTCAGCGTTCCAAGAGGGGCAGCCGAAGTATAACCAGAGATATGATACAGATGGCCGACAAGAATACCCGCAAAGAGCACAAACGTCACTCCCAGCGAGATACCGAACACCTTAATCTTTCCTAAGTAGACACCCACGGCGATGACGATAGCATAAAGCAACGCGATGTGGGCGGGGCTATCTATGACGGTGAATAGTTTGATAAACCAATTCTCTTCCATAGTGCTATTTATTCCTTACCTCTCAATGCATTAATAGATTCCTTCAAAGCCGCAATCTTCTCTTCTGAATCTGACAACTTCTTTCGCTCAAGGGCAACCACGGCCTCTGGCGCATTCTGCACGAAACGCTCGTTGGAGAGTTTCTTCTCCACTCCAGCCTTGAAGCCCTCGAGGTGCTTCAACTGGGCCTCCATCTTTTCTATCTCGGCTGCCACATCAATCATATCGCCAAGAGGCACGGCAAACTCGTCGGTACCCACCATAAAGGCAGAAGCAGTAGAGTCCTTGGCCTCAACCACATCGATCGCGCTGAGGTTGCCCATCTTCATGATGACAGCGTTATAAGCCGCAAACTTGTTCTGACCAACAACCTGCAGGGTGAGTTGCTCTTTAGGCGCAATGTTCTTTTGGCTGCGAACGGTGCGCACACCAGAGACTACCTGCTTCACCTGCTCAATATCGTTGATCAACTTCAACTCATCGGCGATGGGGGCCTCAAGAACCAAACTGTCGCGCATGATGCTCTCGCCAGCCTTGCGCTCGCAGAGGGCCTGCCACAACTCCTCAGTAATAAACGGCATGAAGGGATGCAGCATCTTCAACAGCAACTCAAAGAAGTAGAGTGTGTCCTTATAGGTCTGTATGTCGATGGGCTGCTGCTTGCCATCCTTATAGGCAGGCTTGATCATCTCAAGATACCACTGTGAGAACTCGTCCCAGAACAGTTTATAAACCGTCATCAGGGCGTCGTTGATGCGATACTTCGAGAAGTGATCCTTCAGTTCTTCGTTAGCCTGCTTGATGCGGGCTGCCATCCAGACTACGGCAAACTTATTGGTCACGGGCATCTCTTCTTCGGCCACCTGCCAGCCTTTCACCAGGCGGAAGGCGTTCCAGATCTTGTTGTTGAAGTTGCGGCCCTGCTCGCAGAGTGCCTCATCGAAGAGAATATCGTTGCCAGCAGGTGCGCTGAGCATCATGCCCATACGCACGCCATCGGCACCAAACTTATCAATCAGTTCAATGGGGTCAGGAGAGTTACCCAATGACTTCGACATCTTACGGCCCAACTTATCGCGCACGATACCTGTGAAGTAAACGTTTCTGAAAGGCATATCGCCCATATACTCCTCGCCGGCCATGATCATGCGGGCCACCCAGAAGAAGATGATATCCGGACCTGTCACCAAGTCGCTGGTGGGATAATAGTATTTAATCTCCTCGTTGCCAGGATTGTTGATGCCGTCGAAGAGGCTCACAGGCCACAGCCACGATGAGAACCAGGTGTCGAGGGCATCCTCGTCCTGACGGAGGTCAGACATCTGTAGGTTGGCATTACCACTTTCCTTGCGTGCCAACTCAAGAGCCTTCTCTGCAGTCTCTGCCACAACAAATTTTTCCTCGGCGGCAGCAAATTTTTCACTCTTCACTTTTCCCTCTTCACTTTCGTAGTAGTAAGCCGGAATGCGGTGTCCCCACCACAACTGACGGCTGATGCACCAGTCCTGAATGTTCTCCAGCCAGTTCTTATAGGTGTTCTTGTATTTAGCAGGATAGAACTTCAGTTCGTTGTTCATCACTGGCGGCAGGGCAATGTCAGCAAAATGCTGCATCTTGAGGAACCACTGGAGTGAGAGGCGCGGCTCGATGGCCGTGTCAGGGTTACGCTCAGAGTAGCCCACCTTGTTCACATAGTCCTCAATCTTCTCCATCAGACCAGCCTCCTGCAAGTCCTTTGCAATCTGCTTGCGGCAGTCCATGCGGTCCATGCCAACGTAGATGGGCGACTGTTCGCTGATCGTGCCATCGGCATTGAAGATGTCGATGGTCTCCAGGTTGTGCGTCTTGCCCAGCATATAGTCGTTGGTGTCGTGGGCAGGGGTCACCTTCAAGCAACCCGTACCGAACTCGATGTCCACATAGCGGTCTTCTATGACGGGAATCACGCGGTTCACCAGAGGCACGATGACCTTGCGGCCCTTCAACCACTGGTTCTTCGGGTCCTTGGGGTTGATGCACATAGCCGTATCGCCCATGATGGTCTCAGGGCGGGTGGTGGCAACTACGGCATAGTAGCCCTTCTCATCCTTGTGGATGATGTTGCCTTCGGCCTTCAGAGCCTCCTCGTTGTCAAGCGAGGTCAGACCGTCTACATAATATTTCAGGTGGAACAGATGGCTCTGCTCCTCCTTGTAGATTACCTCCTCGGTAGAAAGGGCGGTCAGGGCCTTGGGGTCCCAGTTCACCATGCGGAGGCCGCGATAGATCAGACCCTTGTTGTAAAGGTCTACAAACACCTTGATGACGCTCTCCGAGCGTTTCTCGTCCATAGTGAAGGCCGTACGGTCCCAGTCGCACGAAGCACCCAGGCGGCGCAACTGCTTCAGGATGATGCCGCCATGCTCGTGGGTCCAGTCCCAGGCATGCTCCAAGAACTGCTCACGTGTCAAGTCACGCTTCTTGATGCCCTGCTCCGCCAGTTTCTTCACCACCTTGGCCTCGGTAGCGATTGAAGCGTGGTCGGTGCCAGGCACCCAGCAGGCGTTCTTGCCCTCCATGCGGGCACGACGCACCAGAATATCCTGAATCGTATTGTTCAGCATGTGACCCATGTGGAGCACGCCCGTCACATTGGGCGGTGGAATCACGATGGTGTAAGGTTCGCGACCATCGGGCTTGGAACTGAACAATTTGTTGTCAAGCCAATACTGATACCATTTACCTTCGACCTCTTTTGGGTCGTATTTACTTGCAATTTCCATACCTATTTATAAAATGCTTTCTCTTTCAGCCTGCAAAGGTACAAAATAATTCTGAAACACAAAAGGAAAACACTTTTTCTTTTGTCACTTGCCCTTACATTGTTAACATAGAAACTTTCGTCATCAAAATTTGGAAGTATCAGAAATGTTTGTACATTTGCAATCGAATGTCTCTGACAGATTACGGATGACAGTTAGAAAAACATGGGGGTGTTCATTACCCTTGGCCTGAAGATGAACTCTCTACCTATGAATAATAGTTTAATAATAATAATAAGAGATAATTTTTCTCTTATATATATCTTTTAAAAATAATAGATAGAGAGATTCCATCTCATCTTAATAGTCCCTTTTGGGGTGATGTTGGGGGGGATACCACGCATTTTTCTTACTGTCATCTGTATTTTGTCATAACCTGCCAGCAGCAAGCCCTGAATGATGTGCCTCCAAACTATCCGAGAAGTGCCTCCAAACTATCGACGATGTGCCTCCAAGGGGGGGTGCTTGAAAGCACCTCATCGACACCTTGCAATATCCTCGCTGAGAGTTTGCCGTATCCTCGCCCCCAGTTTGCCGTATCCTCGCTGAGAGTTTGCCGTATCCTCGCCCCCACCGAGCGAGTTCGCAGGAAGATAAATCCAAAAATATATGGTTTTTCGCTCATTCATTGAATAAATTTCTCACGCTTGGCTAAAATAATTATCAATTATCAATTGTCAATTGTCAATTATTATGTACCTTTGCATCAGAAAACAGACATGACAGACAAAAAGGAAATGCATACACGTGAGGAACAGATGAAGGCTTTTGGCAGGCTGCTCGATGTGCTTGACCAACTGCGCGAGAAATGCCCGTGGGACAAGAAACAGACCAACGAGAGCCTGCGCCCCAACACGATTGAGGAGACATTTGAACTATGTGATGCCTTGGCACGCAACGACCAGCATGAGATTATGAAAGAACTGGGCGATGTGCTGATGCACGTGTGTTTCTATGCCAAGATCGGCGCTGAGGAAGGACGCTTTGACATAGCCGATGTGCTCGACCACCAAACAGACAAACTCATCTTCCGACATCCACACATCTACCACCCGTCGCAAGTGGGGGCAAAAGAGCCCAAACCCCTGCCCTATGGCGAGGACAGCAGCGAGCGGGAGTTTGCCAAAGCCGGCAATGCGGAAGAGGTGCTCAAGAACTGGGAGCAGATAAAACTGAAGGAAAAGGACGGCAACAAGTCGGTATTGTCGGGAGTGCCGTCGGCCCTGCCCTCGCTGATCAAGGCCTATCGCATACAAGACAAAGCCCGCAACGTGGGATTTGACTGGCAAAAGAAGGAGGATGTGTGGGACAAGGTGCATGAGGAACTGGCCGAACTGGAGGAGGAACTGAAGAAAGAGGACAAGGAGGCATCGACCAATGAACTGGGCGACTTCCTCTTCTCTGTGATCAACGCCGCCCGACTGTATCATCTGAATCCGGACAACGCCCTGGAACGCACCAACAGGAAATTCATCAACCGCTTTAATTATATAGAGGAGCACTCTATTAAGATGGGGAAACCGCTTGCAGACATGTCGCTGGAAGAGATGGATGCCCTGTGGAATGAAGCCAAGAAGCAAGAATAGATATTCTATTGTAAATCAGACAAATATGAAAAGAACAATTACTGCCATCATCGTCGTATTGGCAACATTGGCAAGTTGCAACACAGGAGGCAATCAGAAGGTGCCTTTTGAAGAAGTGAACATCGATGATTTCACACGCGACTCAACCGTATACGGATTCTGCGGCAGCGGTTCGGGCATGAACACGCTACAAATCATAACCGACACGGGCGACACGCTGACACTCAGCGTAGAGAGAGCACGCAGCAAGAATATGGTGTATGGTGGCTATGCCGTGAGCGACGAGATGGCCGTCATTGTGAACAGCGACTCGACAGAGGCCATCATGGTCATCAACAAGTCGGCCTTGCTGGGCGACTGGGTCATGCCTAACCCCATCGACGGCAGTAATGAGACCGGCATCAGTTTTCTCAGGGGAGGTGCTGCTGAAAGCATCGACCAGTCGAGCATGATATATAAATCGTGGAAACTGTATAACGGAAAACTGCAGATTGTGGCCACCCGCGACGACGGTATTGATATGGAAGAATCGGTGGAATATACCATCAAGAAACTCACATCCGACTCGCTCGTCATTGAGACGGGCGCCGGCTCTGACCTGGAGACCCTTGAATTCGGGCGCCAGCGGCCAGAGAACGATGAAGACCTGGGAGTGGAACTGGACTGGGGAGATGAGGAAGACTACAGAATATAATTATGGAACCATTTCGCCTACATATCCTTGGCTGCGGGAGTGCTTTGCCAACGATGCGCCACATGTCGTCCATGCAAGTAGTGGAATGCCGCGGGAAACTCTTCATGATTGACTGCGGAGAGGGGGCGCAGATACAATTGCGCCGCTCTGGCATATCGTTTGACAAACTGGGGCACATCTTCATATCGCATATTCACGGCGACCATTGCTTTGGCGTCATCGGCATCATCTCTACCTTCGGACTGCTGGGACGGACGGCCACCCTCCACATCCACGCCCCAAAGGCATTCGGAGCCATGCTCCAGGCGCAACTGGACCTGTTCTTCAATTACGATATTGGGTATCAAGTGGAATTCCACCCCGTTGACACGACCCTTCATCAAGTGATATATGAAGACAAATCGCTAACCGTAGAGTCTATTCCGCTGGAACATCGCATGCCTTGCTGCGGTTTCCTGTTTAGGGAGAAGCCCACTCAGCCCCACATCCGCCGCGACATGATCGACATGTATGGCATTCCCGTTTCGCAAATCAACAACATCAAGTCAGGACAAGGCTATACACTCCCTGACGGAACGGAGATTCCACATGAGCGTCTTGTTACGCCTGCCGACCCGACGCGCTCGTATGCCTACTGCTCTGACACGCGCTATATGCCGCGGCTGCATGAGATGGTGAAGGGCGTCAGCACGCTCTATCATGAAAGCACCTATGCCGAAGATAAAATAGCAAGTGCCGAGAAATACTATCATTCCACAGCACAGCAGGCAGCAATGGTGGCACGTGATGCACAGGTGGGCAAACTGCTGCTCGGCCACTACAGCGCGCGCTATGACGATGAGACCATCTTGCTGAAAGAGGCCAAAAAAGTGTTCGATAATGCCTTCCTTACCAACGAAATGCAGGTAATCGACATATAATTACGCATATTTTCTGAAATTTGTTTGGAAGTTTCACAAATATTTCATATCTTTGCACCAAAGATAAAAAATTGTGCGTATGCAAAAGAAACTACTCATTATTGTGGCGATTGCCCTCTTTTCATTCAACATGCCTATGGCTGCAACGACGATGATGGCAGAAATGGGTGTGGCAGAACAAGTGGAAGAACCGGCCCCCACGATTAGCGTCGAAGCCAACACCGTGAGTGTCTATGGCGGCGCAGGTCTTACTTTGGAGGTGGTTTCACTTACAGGGCGCGCCATAGCATCCTATAAAATTGAAGGTTCCTCCCAGCGTTTTGATCTTAACCTCCCCAAAGGATGCTACATTCTCAAAGTCGGAAAGACTGTAAGAAAAGTTACCGTGCGATAATGTTGACGGCATCGGCATTCATCACCACAATGCTGATGTCGTGTAACCTGGGGAATACGGCATCGGAAGAAATGGCAAATGAACGCTTCAACCTGCTTAATGACAGCGCTCAGGCCGCACAATCGTGCTTGGAAGAAATCATCGCTGGCCTTCACGACACCATCAATACAGATAAGATGGTATGTGACTACTATCGTGACGGTGGCACATGGATGTGGGCGACAAGCGGCACCATGAGCCTGCAGGCGGCTGACTCCGTTTCAAACTATTTGCAGAAAAAGGCACTTGAGATGGGCTTCAGCCCACAGGCTTTTTTCGTGGATAGCATCAAGCACCAACTGGCGCATATCCACAACCTTGACTTTGACTCTACGGGCACCAGCGTGCCTCAGGTGATGGCTACGCTCGAACTGGCTACAAGCAAAGCCTACCTCCGCTATGCCATTGGACAACGCTACGGATTCACGGAACCGCATCGCCTGCTGAACCATCGTGAGCGCAGGAGTGGCGGAGGGTACAGAATCGTTTATGACATAGCCACAGAACAACCTGACAGCACTTTTATCCGGGCAGCATGGGAAAATGGCGGCAACAATGCTCCCACAGAGTTTCTGGAGACATGCGAAACAAGCCATCCCGTCTATGCCAAACTGAAGACGATGCTTCCTTCTGACTCTACGGATGAAGGCCGCAAGCGCATTCTCTGCAATATGGAACGGTTGAGGTGGCGCCACGTGAATGCCATCAGCGATGGGGAGCGCCATGTGTTTGTCAATATTCCATCGCAGCAACTCTGGGCTATTGACACAGACAGCACCTTCTCCATGCGTATCTGTTGCGGGGCATGGGCCACAAAGACGCCTTTGCTCGACAGCAAGATCAGACTGATACAACTGAATCCTGAGTGGAATATCCCTGGAACAATCCTACGCTCAGAGGTCAGTCCACATGCTGGCGACTCAGCCTATTTCGCCCGCCATCGCTATTTCATCATCAACAGAAGCACAGGCGATACCGTTGCGGCCAAGAATGTTACGACTGCACAACTGCGAAGTGGTGCCTATCGCGTGGCTCAGCACAAAGGACGGGGAAACTCCTTAGGCAGAATCATCTTCCGATTCAACAACCAGTTTGATGTGTACCTGCATGACACCAACAG
This sequence comes from uncultured Prevotella sp., assembly GCA_946183985.1. Lineage (GTDB taxonomy): Bacteria > Bacteroidota > Bacteroidia > Bacteroidales > Bacteroidaceae > Prevotella. The sequence goes on along the minus strand of CAMHDT010000006.1, from coordinate 5,520 downwards.
CCCGTCGGCATTCAATCGTGACCGCCGCACCATATCACATGGATGCGTGCGCGTGCAACGGCCATTCGACTTGGCTATGTTCATGCTGCCAGACGCTGACCCGTGGCTGCTCGACCGCATGAGGATGAATATCGATATGGCACCTCAGACCCAGAAAGGCAAGAATTACAAACGCCAGCATGCCAACGACCCTGATCCCATTGCAGGTATAAAAATGAATAGCACATCTGTCAATCCTACCGTTCCACTCATCATCGACTATTACACCCTCTACCCCAACCCGGAGACTGGGCAGATGGAAACATGGCCTGACAGATATGAATATGATCTGAAGATTGCAGACGCAATTAAACCATTTCTTCCCTGATTTGTCAAAATATAGAAATGGAGATCGACGACCAAAGGATTATTACACTCATCAGCAATTCAGAAACCCGTCGACAGGGTTTTGAACTCATGGTGCGTCAATATAGCGAACGGCTGTACTGGCAGGTAAGACGCATCGTCCTTACACATGAAGATAGTGATGATGTGCTTCAAAATGCCTTCCTGAAGGCCTGGTCGAATATCGACACCTTTCACGGAGACTCAAAAATCTTCACCTGGCTTTCGCGCATTGCCATCAACGAAGCCCTCGATTTTACCCGCAAGCAGAAAAGGGCGTTGAAAATAAGCACGGATGATGCCGACATGAATATTGCCAACCAGTTGATGGCAGACGACTATTTTGATGGCGATGAGACAGAAGCCCAATTGCAAGAAGCCATTGCCTCGCTGCCAGATGTGCAGCGCACCGTGTTCAACCTTCGCTACTATGAAGAGATGAAATATAGCGAGATCAGCAAGGTGCTTGGCACATCGGAAGGAGGATTGAAAGCCTCCTATCACATAGCCGTAAAAAAAATAACGGATTTTTTCAAGAAGCACGATTAAACCTTTGCAACCCTAAAACGTCAACAATATAAAGAAACAAACGATGATGAACGAAGAAGAATATATCAGAAGCAAAATGGGGCAGAAAAATCCATTTAAAGTACCTGATGGATATTTTGACAAACTTACCCAGCAGGTGATGGACAGATTGCCTGAACAGCAGACAGACAGATTGCCTGAGCAGCAGACAAATGAGCAGCAGACGAAGAAGAAGTCTGCAATCATCCGCCATCTGAGGCCCTTGCTCTATGCTGCCGCATGCATTTGCATTGCTGTATTCACAGCCACGTTCTTTTTCGGCTCTCATGTTGAAGAGGACGACACGGTGGCCAATGCACAGCAAGATGCCACCTATAGCGACACCTATATTGATGAAGCCGCTGACTACGCTATGATAGATAACGAGGATATCTATTATGGATTACTGGCAGATATATGATAACATACTGACTATATGATAACATACTGACTATATGATAACAAACTGACTACATGATGAACAGACTATCTATTACCCTATGCATGCTGATGTTCGCTATGAGCATCTTTGCGCAAGACAACAAAAAGTTCTCGCCAGAGAAGTTTGACGCCGAACTACAGGAATTTATCACAAGAGAAGCCAACTTGACTCCTGCCGAAGCAGAGAAGTTCTTCCCTGTATATAAAGAGATGCAGAACAAGCAACGTGTCATCTTTGACAAGATGAAGAATCTTAACAGGCAAAGACCTCAGGACGAAAGGGGCTATCAGAAAGCCATCAAGGAATCTGACCAGAATGACCTGGAGATGAAACGCATCCAGCAAACCTATCATGAGCGTTTTATGGAACTATTGCCTGCATCAAAGGTCTACGACATCCTTCAGGCAGAATATAAGTTTCACCGCCGCATGCTTCGAGGATGGAATCATGGAAACGGTGGACCAAGAAATCGTCCTATGCCACAAAATCAGAGGCCTCAGAGATGAGGCCTTTCTTTTATTTCTTCATCGCGCCATAGTAATGACGAAGAAACGGTGGATGTCTTCAACAAATGCCAATGGCTATCGTAAGATTCTTCCACAACGACACGTGGCACATTGTCAATGAGATAAGTTTTGCGCACATTGACGACAAGCGAAGTATCCTCCTTTGTCAGCCACATATCTATGGATAAGCAGGGATTCATTTTCAGCGAAAGGCTGTCGTCTGTCAGGGCAGTCATCTCACTCTCGCCCTCAAACAGGTTGGTTACTGCGGCCTTCATTTTCGCATCCATGAAATCCATCATGTCTAGCCGATGATTATGCGTAAGATACGGACACAAAGAATCAGGCATTACCGTGAACATCTCACGCATGTTCTGCCCCTGCGCACTTACCATCGTTGAGAATACGGTAAGCAAGAAAAACAACACTATCTTTTTCATTGTTTCGCTAATTGCATCATCATAACAGCCGCTAATCCTGCGGTTTCAGTACGTAGCCTGCTCTTGCCTAAATCAACAGAGACAAAACCGTGTTCAACAGCATATTTTACTTCTTCTATTGAAAAATCTCCTTCCGGACCAACCAGTACTAAGGCATCATCAGCAGGCGATGTTCTTAATTCATCAAACAGATTCATGCGTTCTACCTCGTCATAGCAATGTGCGATAAAACGGCGACCAGAAGCATGGGCATCGATAAAAGCCTTGAAATCCACCAAATCATGGACAAGCGGTAGCCACGCTTTACGGCTTTGTTTCATAGCAGACACAACGATTTTTTCAATACGTTGTACCTTTATAGTCCTGCGCTCAGAGAATCGGCAGTTGAGAAACGATAGTTCGTCAAAACCAACCTCGGTTGCCTTCTCAACGAGCCACTCCATTCTGTCCATCATCTTCGTAGGGGCAATGGCCAAATGGACATGACCTTTCCATTGGCGTTCCTGTGGCAACGATTCTATAATATCATACATGCAATGCTTGCTGTTGATCATAGAGACCTTTGCCTTATGAAAAGTTCCTGTTCCATCCATGAGCACCATCTCGTCGCCTTCTGTCATACGAAGGACACGCAGAGCATGAGTGGCTTCTTCTTCCGGAAGTTCCTGCTTCTCATCGGCACATGGGACATAGAAATATCTAATCTCTTTCATTTCTCCGATTTATTTCGTCGCGAACCTTCGAGGCCAGTTCATAGTTCTCATCTGCAACAGCCTGCTTCAATACCACTTCCAGCCTACGAGTGTCCATCGTATTGATAGGAATAGTGATTCCGCTGGCGTTTTCATCGAATGGCACGCTTTGGCGCATCATCAGCCCCTCTTCTATATAAAAAGGTGTATGAGCAATAATATGCATCAACACGGCATCGCACATATTCAAACGTGCCGACTGCCCGCTCTTCACATCAACGAGCACAACCTGATATTGGCCATGATGCACGCCGAAGACCATCAGTTCATAGTCCGACGGCATCATGCCTGCAAGCACCTCTGGCAGCGATGTCTTGCACACACCACTGCCAGTAAGGCGCATCAGGATTTGCTTGGTCATCATTTCGTCGCACATCACGGTCAGCGCATTCTTGCGCTGCAGGTCAGTAAGCAGCACAATGCTCATATCATTGCTGCCCACCACCTGCTGAAGATTCTCAAACCTTAGTTGTATGCGATTCATAATGCCTGCTTATTTTCTTTTCTCCGGCTTAAACACTAATGCAAAGGTAACACCTACTACCAGAGCGAAGGTGGCAAAGATGAACCAGCAGGTCTGCCAGCCACCTTCTTCAATACCTACGAGCAGTTTTTGTGTCTCGCCGTTCACCACACAGTCTTTCCATGCACAGAACTTATATACGATTTCGCCAGCGGCCAAAGTGCCAATCGTTGCACCTATACCGTTGGTCATCATCATAAAGAGACCCTGAGCAGAAGCCTTGATTTTGGGATCACACTCCTGGTCAACGAAAATGCCGCCCGATACATTGAAGAAGTCGAAAGCAACGCCATATACGACACACGACAGCACGAACAGCAGCACACCTGGCATAGCAGGATTGCCCAATCCGAAGAAGCCAAAACGGAACACCCATGCAAAGAGCGACATCAGCATGACAATCTTAATGCCAAAACGCTTCAAGAAGAACGGGATGAACAAGATGCAGCAGGCTTCACTTATCTGTGAGATACTGGTCAGCATGGTCGCATTGTTGGCTGCAAACGTGTCTGCATATTCCTGAACACCCTTGAAACTTGTCAGGAACGGTCCAGCAAAACCATTCGTCACCTGCAGACACATGCCAAGCAATGCTGAGAAGATGAAGAACAGGGCCATCTGGCGACGCTTGAAGAGTTTGAAGGCATTGAGTCCGAGGCTCTCAACCAGCGATACCTTACCCTCCTTTTTCTCCAGTTTGCATTCTGGCAACGAGAAGCAGTATGCAAAGAGAACAAGGCTCAGAAAACCTGAAACGAAGAACTGCATATAGGTATACTGGAACTTAGACGGGTTCTCTGCCAGCGTGAATCCAAAGCCACTGCCGTCATTGTAAGCGCAATTGACAAACCACATCGTTGCAATAAAGCCAACGGTGCCCAGCACACGTATAGGCGGGAAATCCTTCACCGTGTCCATACCGTTTTTCTTCAAGATGGAAAAAGCAACCGTATTGGTCAAAGCAATCGTTGGCATGAAGAATGCCACACTCAAAGTGTAAAGTGTAACAAACCCAGCGCGATGGGGAATAAGGTCCATACCTGTTGTCTGCGACATTGCTTCGGCATGATAGCCCATCCACCAGCACCCCACCATCAACGCTCCTGCAGCGAGATGGCACAGGCCAAGGAGTTTCTGCGGCTGTATGTACTTGTCGGCAACAATACCCATCAATGTAGGCATGAAGATGGACACGATACCTTGAATGGCATAGAACCACGGCACTAAGTCACCCATACCTGCCCTTCCGAGATAGTTGCTCATACATGTAAGGTATGCACCCCAAACGGCGAACTCCAAAAAGTTCATTACCGCCAAACGTGTTTTGATATTCATAATCTATAGGTTTTTAGTTAATTATTCTATTTTCTTTCCTTCATAATAAGCACACAAACGGCCTTCATCGTCTTTCATCAGGCACACTTCTCCTGGGAGCCACTCGGTGTTCGGCCATTCCTCTGTCAACGGGTAATATCGGGTCAATTTCCCCGATTCTATCTCCATCACCATCAGGTTCTGGCATGAGCCGTCTGGGAATCGTATCATGTGAGAGGCTATCCGTCTGAATCCTTTCTTCATGTTTTTCCTCCTTCTTATGGAAACGTATCAGTTGTACATTACTAAGAAACATCATACGCATGGTAGTAGAGCGTTCTGCTCCTCCATCAGCATAGAAGAAGCCTTTAATGCTCTTGATATCGGCATCGTGGGCAGGAATGCGCATCTGATTAATACCATCAGACTGGAATCTGAGACTTCTCGAGATGATGGTATCAGCGTAGTTGATAGCAATATAGGCCACACATTGTCTTGTTCCGTCCTGATAGAGATATTCGCTCATGAACTGCAACAGGAAACTGTCGCCGCTATGATAAGAGGTGTCAACCTCTAGTTCAAAATCCCAACG
>CAMHDT010000005.1 GCA_946183985.1 uncultured Prevotella sp. | reverse complement strand
GTGAAACAACCAAACCGCCGATGATACATGCCAGCAGGAATACTGAGATGAACTCAAACGGCAACACATACTGATATCTGCCCGAGCCGAGCAATGCTTCGCCAATCTTGTCCATGGGAACCTCATTGGTCGTTGCAAACGAGTGGAAGTGATTCTTCAGGAAGACGAAGACTACCACTGCCAGTCCGATGACCGATACCAGCAGGCCCTGCAGAATACGCGAGCACTTGATAGGTTCCACCATTCCCTGCAGCGTCTGTTTGCTAACCAGTTGAATGACAAACACATAAATCATTGTCACACCACCGGCGTAGACAGCAATCTGAGCAGCGCCCAGATAGGTATAGTCGAGCAGGAAATAAAGACCTGCCACGCCAAAGAGGACGAACAGCATGAACGTTGCGGCCCTCATGATTCGCTTCGTCGTCACACACAACAGGGCTGAGCCCAGTATGACAACGGCGAGGATGCAAAATACAATTATACTAGCCATAGTCGTTTACTTCTTTTTAGTGTTAAACTTACCTACCTGCCAGTCGGCCCCACCCTCGATCAAGTTGGGCAGCGAACCGCCCTTATACTCTTCCTTGTCAAGATGGAGCACCAACTTCGAGCGGTCGAATGTGGCATTCTCAAAATCGTTGGTAAACTCAATAGCATCGAAGTTGCAGGCATTGGTACACAACTGACAGAACATGCAGTCGCCTAGGTCGTACTGATAGTCGTCGAGCACCTTTTTCTTCTTGCCTGTCTCTGGATCTTCGGCCATGTGAGCGGTAATCTTGATAGTGCCATTGGGGCAGGCCTTCTCACAGAGCGTGCAGGCTGTGCACTTATAGGCACCATTCTCGTCGCGCTTGAAAACCAGACGACCGCGATGGCGCTTGGCCACGTGGAGGGTGGTTTTGCGGTTCTCAGGGTACTGCTCAGTCGACTTGTTGGTCCAATAGTCCTTGACATATTCGCCCAAGGTAACCTTCATGCCCGTAGCAAGCGTCTTTATGCCGTGCCCGATTTCTCCGAAATATGATCTTTCTTTTTCCATTTTCTACTTCTTATTTATATAAGGTATTAGAGGGCGGCAGGCTCAAAGAACCATCCCAAAGCCACAATAGCGGTCATCAGCACCAGGTTGATGAGTGCCAGCGGCATCAGGTATTTCCACTCCAGTTTCAGAATCTGGTCGATACGCAGACGGGGGAATGTCCACTTAATCCACATGAGCAGCCACACCAGCAGGAAGGCCTTGCCCATGAACCACACAATGCCGGGGATATAGTCCATCACCATGTTGAAGCCATCCAGGCCTGCAATGTGAAGGGGCATCCATCCGCCCAGGAACACGGTGGCAGCAATGCCGGCAATGATGAAGAGGTTGAGGAACTCCGCCAGATAGAAGAATCCGAAGCCCATGCCCGAATACTCTGTATGATGACCAGCCGTCAACTCACTCTCAGCCTCAGCCATATCGAACGGGCCACGGTTAGCCTCAGCATTACCAGCAATGAGGAATACGAGGAAAGCGATGATGGCGGGAATGGCAGCAGCCCCGTTGAAGATGAGCCACGAACCACGCTGGAACTCCACGATACCGCTGATTTGCATCGTACCTGTCAGGATAACAGCCGTGATCAGACACAGGCAGAGTGACATCTCATAGGAAATCATCTGCACGGCGGCACGCATGGCCGACACTACAGAATACTTGTTGTTTGAACCCCAGCCAGCGAGGAAGATGCCCACGACACCTATCGACGAGATAGCCGTGAGCAGGAAGATGCCCACGTTGAAGTCGAGAATGTGCGCACCACGGTTCCAAGGCAGGAAGGCAAATGCGCCTACCGACCCAATGATAACCAGGAAGGGAGCCACAAGATAGAGCAACTTATCGGCCTTGTCAACGAAGAATATCTCCTTGATAAGCATCTTCAGCACGTCGGCCAGCACCTGCATCAATCCCCAGGGACCTACACGGACCGGGCCGATACGGCACTGGAAATAGGCGCAGACCTTACGCTCCATGAATATCAGTATCATGGCGATGACCGAGTAGGCGCCCAGGATGGCCGAGCCAACGAGCACGCACTCAATAAGTATCGCCCAGAACTCACCCAATCCCAGCGTCTGTGTCAGCAGGGCGTGAAACCAGGTGGTCACTTCAGTAAAATTGAATATATGTTCCATACCTTCTTTTATTATCTGTCTATGTCGGGTATAACAATATCAATGGCGGCACCAGTGGTCACCAGGTCGGCAATCTTCTGGCCACGCAGCATGGGATCGAGTGCGCCGACGAGCGAGAGGCCCATGGGGCGCATCTTCATGCGATACGGGCTCTTGTCGCCCTTGGAGTCGAGATAAACGCCAAACTCGCCGGCAGCACCTTCAACAGAGAAGTACCACTGTCCCTCAGGCACCTTGATGATAGGCTTCTGTTTCACATAGAAGTCGCCCTCGGGAATATTGTCGATGAGTTGCTCAATGATGTCGAGGCTCTGATACATCTCATTGATATGCACCAGATAGCGGCCCATGGAGTCGCAGGTATCATAGGTAACCTGTTCGAACTGAACCTTATCATACATATCATATGGATGATTTTTGCGCACATCGTTCTGCCAACCGGAAGCACGACCGGCAGGACCGGTGACACCATAGTTGATACAGTCTTCGAGGCTCATTGGGCCTACGTTCTCCAAACGGTTGTGAGTGATGACATTATCGCCGAACACATCCATGTACTCCTTGATCATGGGGCGCAGATACTTGCAGAGGTCCTTCACATTCTTCACGAAGTTAGGATCAATGTCGTCCTGCAGGCCACCGATTCTATAGTAGTTCTGAATGAGGCGTCCGCCCGTGGTTTCCTCCATCACGTTCAGCACATGCTCACGGTCGCGCATGCCATAGAGGAATGCGGTAAGAGCACCCAGGTCCTGGGCGCAGCACGAGGTGAACAGCAGGTGAGAGTCCAGACGCTGCAACTCGTCCATGATGGTGCGAATATAGTGGATACGGTCGGTGAGTTCCACTTCCATGGCTTCTTCGATAACGCCCACCAATGCATGGCGCTGCTGCATGGCGCAGAGATAGTTCAGGCGGTCGGTCAAAGCCAGAGTCTGTGGATAGGTCATCGACTCCCACATCTTCTCTATGCCGCGATGGATATAGCCCAGATGGGGATAGATGCGCTTCACGACCTCGCCGTTGAGCACGGTCTGCAAGCGGAGTACACCATGGGTAGAGGGGTGCTGCGGGCCGATGTTAATGACATAGTCGTCAGTGGTAAAGAGACGGTTCTGCTTCGACTGCAGGTCGCCGTTCTTATCGATATAGAACTCCAGGCCATGGTCGGGCTCCACATCATCGTCAAGCGAATATGTGTCGGTGCCTTTCCAGTTCTTCAGGAACGGATGTCCCTTGAAGTCGTTGCGCAGGAAGAGGCGGCGCATGTCAGGATGTCCCAGAAACACGATACCAAAGAAGTCGTAGACCTCACGTTCCAGCAGATCGGCACCTTTCCAGATATTGACCACAGAGGGGATATAGGCCATGGCTTGCCCATCCATATCGCCTGTACCGTTTGACGCCATGCCATCGCCGCACACCTTGGTACGTGCCAGCATCTTCACGCTGCAGCGCTCGTGGCTTTCTGTATTCTCAAGAATATACACGCAGCCTAAGCCCTCTTCACCGAAGTCCTCGCCGACGATGGTTACAAGGAAGTCGAAGTGCTTCTTGTTCTTCAAGTTCTGCATCTCAGAGGCGAACTTGTCAAAATCGAATGATAAGAATTCTAATTTCATGCCTTGTCCTCCTCTACTTTTGCTTCTGCCTGAGCAGTTTTCATTTCTTCAACAAACTCCTGGGGAACCTCTGTGATAACCATCGGCTCGCGACGATGGTCGCCCAGCCGACGAGCCACCAGTTCCTCGTTCGACACGCCCAGTTCACGCTCTTCGCTGGTCTGCTTGTGGTTGGCGCCACCGAAGAATTTCTCTATTTTCACTTTGCGCTGCAACTGCATCATACCGTAGAGGATTGCCTCTGGACGGGGAGGACAGCCGGGGATGAACACATCCACGGGCACTATTTCCTCAATGCCTTTCACCACGTGGTAACTCGACTTGAACGGACCACCGCTGATGGCACAGCCACCCACAGCCACCACATATTTTGGCTCAGCCATCTCGTCATACAGACGCTTCAGTGCGGGAGCCATCTTATGTGTAATCGTACCGGCACACATAATCAGGTCGGCCTGACGGGGTGAGTTACGTGTCACCTCGAAACCAAAGCGCGAGAAGTCATAGCGTGCACAGCCGCAGGCCATGAACTCGATGCCACAGCATGATGTGGCAAAGGTGAGTGACCACAGTGAGTTCGAGCGTCCCCAGTTGATGAGTGAGTCCAGATTACCCGTCACCACGCTGACACCACCCTCATGGAGTTCGTCAACAATCTTTTCCAACGACTCGTTATCCTTGAACTCGTCGTATGGCAAAGCCTTGATTTTCGGTTTTCTTACTTCCATTCCAGTGCTCCTTTCCGCCAGGCATAGGCCAAGCCAAATACTAATACAACCAAGAAGAAGCCAATAGACAGGAGTGCTGCCCCACCGGCCTGCTTCACAACAACTGCCCATGGATACAGAAACACCGTTTCCACATCGAACATGAGGAAGAGGATGGCAAACAGATAGTAGCCTACATTAATGGGAATCCAACTTGAGCCGTGCGTGGGAATACCGCATTCAAACGGTTCTCCCTTGATCTTGTTATAAGAGCGCGGACCCAATAGTTTCGCCATCACATAGGCTGATGCCACCAGTGTAATAGCCGTCACAAGGACGGTAATTAACATTGTGAAATTCATAAAACTATTAATGTTATAACTCTTGTTTACTTATAAGCGGTTGCAAAATTACTATTTTTTTTGCAAACAAACGACATATTTATCAAAAAAGGCACTTTTTTTACCTATTTATATATGGCCCAGTCGATTTCCCTACTCCTCCGGCTTAAGCATAAACCGCCTCACCCTGCTGGTGTTTACAGGACGGTCCAATAGAAAGCGGTCTATAAAAGCCTGCACTTCTGCCCACTGGTTGCGCGGCAACTGACAGTGGCCATGACCGCCAACAATGCTCCAGCCCATGCGGTCGGCAATGCCGAAGTGCTCCCACACCTTGGCTGCGGCTTGCGCCGATGGCAGCATGGCCGCATCCGACAGCCACGGATAGTCGGGATTGCCCAAAAGCAACAATGCCCGCGGACACACCATGGCACACAGTTCATGCTGGTCGTAGGGCAGCCGATAGACCGAGTCGCCCTTGAAATAATCGCGCTGGCTCTCTAGAAACCAGTGATAGTCGGTCTTGTCAATATCTTCCACCTTCTCTTCCGACTCATGCGACTTGCGCCATGCAGCGGCACCACCACCCCCGGGCTCCTGCGCTATGGTCAATGCCACGCGCTCATCAAAGGCACCACAATAGAGGGCCATCTTGCCAGCATAGGAACATCCGGTCACACCAATGTGGCGAGTGTCAATCTTCGTCACATCCGGACCCAGTTGCTGTAAACCATCTATCAGGCGGCTCAGCCCCCATGCCCATTCGCTATAGGCACCATTGGCCGCCAAGGCTGGATAGAGACGGTCGAACGGATGTTCGCCACGCTCATGATGCTGGCCCCATTGCCCATAGTCGTTCACCTGCTTCTCATGGAATACCATCGTGGCAATAGGCCGCCCGTCGAACAACTGTCGCGGCAGCGAAATCATGCTGGTGCCAATCATCAGGGCATAGGGCGGTTGCCCTACCTCTGGGTAACGGATAACGGAACGCAATGTCAGCGTCTGTCCCTCTACGGTCACATCGACCACCAGAGCGGTATCACCCTCCATGCGGGCCAAGACCTGACCGCCATTGACTACCGGCTTCTTACCGATGCCATAATGCTGAATCATGTGACCTATGTCGCTGCGACGCTTGACCCAGTCGGAAAAGGTGCTTACACCCTCAAGTGCATCGGGCAGTTCGTGCACCACGGGCAGTTGGCTGGGCTCAGGCATAAGCGGTTGCTCACAGCCCTGTCCTGTATTCTCCACATCATACACCAACGGCACGCCAACCTGCGCCCTACCCTGCACGGCTGAGGCACAAGCCAGACCAATCAGGAAAAACAATCTCATCATAGGGTCAACTCATCAAAACTCCACCAGAATCCTGAACACCTTGCCTGGGTTCTGAGCCCACCACTGCATGGTTTCGAGTGCTTGCTCGGGCTTAATGACCTTCGTTATCAGGTCGTCAACAGGACAGGTGCCGCGTTCCAGATAGTGGATAACAGCACGGAAGTCCGACGGCTGGGCATTGCGCGAGCCGCGAATGTCGAGTTCTTTCTGCACAAAATACTTGGTCTGGAACGACACTTCCGTCTTGGCATAGCCTATGCAGACCACACGCCCCGTGAAAGCCACCTCGTCGACGGCCATCTGATAGGTCACCGTGCTACCAACAGCCTCAATCACCACATCGGGGCCGAAACCTCCGGTAATATCGAGTAGTCGCTGATGCACATTCTCGGTCTTGGTGTTGATGGTATAGAGGGCACCCACCTTCTTGGCAAGCGCCAACTTCCCGTCGTCTATGTCGGCAGCCACAACGGTGGCACCACGCATCACGGCACGCACGATAGCACCCATGCCTACCATGCCACAGCCAATGACCATGACCACATCAATATCGGTGACCTGCGCACGGCTCACGGCATGGAAACCCACACTCATGGGCTCGACCAGCGCACAGATCTTTGGGGTCAGCATCCCGGCAGGAATAACCTTCTCCCAAGGAAGGACAATGAATTCGCGCATGGCACCATCGCGCTGCACGCCAAGCGTTTCGTTGTGCTGGCAGGCATTGACACGCTGGTTGCGGCATGAGGCGCACTTGCCACAATTGGTATAGGGGTTGCATGTCACGACCATACCCGGCCTCAGTCCTTCTGGCACGCCACCGCCCACGGCCTCAATGACGGCTCCTACCTCATGTCCGGGAATCACCGGATTCAAGGCCATCGTGTTGCGTCCCATGAAGGTATTGATGTCGCTACCGCAAAAACCTACATAGCAGAGACGCAGTAAGACCATACCGTCACCAGGCGCCTGCGGCTTCTCGATATCGATAATGTTAAGTTGCTGTGAATGAGTTATTTGTATTGCTTTCATTATTTTGGATATTTAATGTTGATTAATTTATGAATTAGCCCAAGTAACGCGCTGCTGCTGACCAATGATGGCCTTCACTTCGTTCACAAGATTCCAGTCGGGATCCTCGTTGGCCCACTGGATATTACGGCGCACATTAGCAGGATTGGCCGACGAGAACAACGTTGAGGCAATACGGGGATTGCTCACCGAGAACTGCACGGCTAAACGCTCAATGGGATAACCTTTCTCATTGCAGTATTGAGCGGCACGAGCGCAGGCCTCCACCAATGCCTTCGGAGCCGGATGCCAATCGGGCACGCCACGTTGTGACAGTAGTCCCATGGACAACGGCGATGCGTTGACGATACCGATGCCACGCTGCTCAAAGAAATCAAGATAGTCTACAAGCGCATCATCGTTGAGCGTATAGTGGCAGAAGTTCAGGATGCTCTCCACGGTGCCGGGCTCACTATGCTCCACCACCCATTTCAGGTTTTCCAGTTGCAGGTCGGTGATGCCAACGTGGCTCACCACGCCCTTACGTTTCAGTTTCACCAGGGCAGGCAGTGTCTCGTCCACCACCTTCTGCAGTCCGCCAGGCAGAGCAGCCTGAAACTCAATATCGTGCACGTTGATAAGGTCTATATGGTCAATGCCTAGCCGTTCCATGCTCTCATAGACACTGTCGGTAACGCGCTTGGCCGAATAGTCCCATGTATTGACGCCATCTTTGCCATAGCGCCCCACCTTGGTACTCAGGTAATATTTGCTGCGTGGAATATTGCGCAGCGCCTTTCCCAGCACCGTCTCGGCCTTGTAATGACCATAATAGGGACTCACATCAATGAAGTTGATACCACCTTCAACTGCAGCCTCAACAGCCTCGAAACTGTCTTTTTCGTTCGTTTCATGAAACACACTGCCCAGCGATGAAGCACCGAAACTCAACTGCGAAATCTTCATGCCGGTTTTTCCTAATTCCGTGTACCGCATAATAAATAAGTATTAATATTATTTTTGTCCGCAAATATACGAATAAAAAATCAAACGCCGCCCAATAGCAACAGTTTTTTTAGTAATTTAAGTTCACCACCGGAAACGCACCACGAGGGGAAGGTGGTCGCTGAAGCCGCGCTGATACCTATAGCCCTGAAATGTGCGACGAGGGCGCTTACCGCCATAGCGAGGATCGTCTTCAAGCAGGAATGGGGCATCATTGATATAAACAGAGTCTACTTGTGACGCCAGTCCTGGCGACACCAGCACATGGTCAATAGACTGCCACTTGCCCTGATAGCGGTAAGTGCCCTTGGCACCGTGGGTGCCCACGGCGGTCTTTGTCACATTCTGCAGTCCATTACGACAGAGCAACCTGACTGACGGGCTGTCAGCATAGTCGTTGAAATCACCCGCCACAATGACCTTGGCATTCTGAGGCAGGGTCTGCATGTAAGCCAGCAGCGTATGCATCACCTGCATCCGATTGGGTCGTGTGGCCCGCTCGCCACCATAGCGACTGGGCGCATGGACTACAAACATATGAAGGGTGTCGCCGGAAAGACAGCGTCCCTTCACGTAAAGCACATCGCGGGTGGGGCGCATCCCCGGCAAGGGAGCAACGCCAATGGCCTCATAGCAAATGGGGCGGAAGGCATATGGCTGATAGACAAGGGCCACATCAAGGCCACGCACATCGGGCGATTCCGTCATCAGATATTGGTAGCCCGCCTGTCGGAGCACCGAACGGCGTAGCAGCGCATGCAACACCGAGTCGTTTTCCACCTCAACGAGTGCAACGATGTCGGGCAGTTGTGCTGAGCAAGATAGAATCTCCTGCCCTATATGCTTCAGTTTGCGCCAGTAGTTCGATGTCGTCCACCGCCGGACACCATCAGGCGCAAACTCGGTATCCTGTTTCAGCGAGTCGTGGCGAGTATCAAAGAGATTCTCGCAGTTGAGTTCGACAAAGGTGAGCGTCTGCGCCCCAGCAGGACTGAACGACACATGGCAGACGGCACATAACAAAATGATGAACGGCAAGACATGCCATCGAGCGCAATGCATCGTCTTGTCGTTCATCATATATTTATATTTCAAATTGGGTTAGCAAACCTTTTCCAATCGCTTCATAATAGCGAAGATGAAGAGTGCAGCCAACAGGCAAAGTGCTATGAGAATGCACCAGAGCATCCACAACTCAACAGTTCCCCACAGATAGCCTATAATGGAAACCATATAGTTACCTACAGCAGTAGCAGCAAACCATCCGCCCATCATCAAACCTTTGTACTTCGGAGGTGCCACCTTCGATACAAACGAGATACCCATGGGCGAAAGCAGCAATTCAGCAAATGTAAGGATAAGATACGTCGAGATAAGCCATGCCGGAGAAACACGTGAGAACGAATCAACAACAGCAGTAGTGCCACCACTTGTTGCCATTGGAACATACTGATTAAAGAATGTTGTCCATTCTGCAGCAGCCCAGCCATCCGTGGCTAAATCAGTCGACACTTCGGGTTTGGGCAAGCCAAATGATCCTAAAGCCATCACCAAGAATCCTACGGCTGCAATAATCATACCCAGTCCTATCTTTCTCGGAGCCGACGGTTCCTTACCATGTTTGGCTAGCCATCCAAATACAGCCAACGATACTGGTGTGAGCAGCACCACAAAGAAGGGATTGAACTGCTGATAGAGTTCGGGGCCTACCTTCATCTCCTGTCCAGAGCCAGAACCTACATAAAGGCTGTAAATACCTGCTGCACAGAGAGCGATAAGGACACAAGAAATAACCTTTGCCTTTGTTGTCTTCGCTTGGAATATATTGAACAACGAATAGAATGCTATGATAATCATGGCCAGATTAAGCACATTAAAGGCTATTGTACCAATACCTGATATGGTCTTAGCAGTATAGTCACGGGCAAAGAATGTAAGCGTAAGTCCGTTCTGATGGAATGACATCCAGAAGAACAACACAACCAAGAACACCAATACCAATGCAACAATACGCTGGTTAGTTTCACTTTTCGACAATTCCTCGACAGGGGCGACATTAGCATCGGCCTTTGCCGACTTTTGCGAAGCCTCCGTACCTTTGAAAGTGCTACGGCCAAGCACATAGATGAGCATAGAAACGACAAGCGAAACACAAGCGACGGAAAATCCCCAATGATATGCACCAGAAAGATTAGTCAAATAATTAGAAGAAAACTCATTAAGAGGCTGAAGCATTGCAGCTATATCAACATCACCCAGATGCGCGCCCAATTTGGATATAGGGGCATTAGCTAGTTCTGGCACAGACATATATTTGTCGCAGAATTCCTGAAGAGGCTGTAAACTGGCACTATCCACGCCCTGTTTCTCTGCCAGATTCGTAAGGCTCGTCACCTGTTTTACAGTCACATGATCATAGTCACGCACCAACGCATTTGCTAAACTTGGAATATCAGGGTCATAGGTTAGCCCCGACTTTCCAAGAAAATAGCCTGCAACCTTGTTGGCGGCTGTAGGAGCAAACAGTGCACCGATGTTAATGGCCATATAGAATAGGCTGAATGCTACATCGCGGCGATTTGCATATTTGGGATTATCATAAAGATTGCCTACCATGACCTGCAGGTTACCCTTAAAAAGACCTGTACCCAGAGAGATTGCCAATAAGGCAACAAACATGGGTGCTGCACCCTCGAAGGGAATAGAAAGCAGCACATAGCCCACAAACATCACGCATATGCCCAGAGTAACCATCTTGCCATAGCCAAAGCGGTCGGCTAATATACCACCAACAACGGGCATAAAATAAACACACGCCAGAAAACTGGCAAAGATTGTGCTGGTCTCTGATGCAGTATAGCCAAACTTTGCCTGCAGGAACAGCGTGAAGATGGCCAGCATGGTATAATAACCAAAACGCTCGCCAGTGTTAGCCAATGCCAACGTGAATAATCCTTTCGGTTGATTCTCAAACATAACTTATTTTATTTTATAGTTTTTAGTCTTTTGTATATCAAAGAGGTAAGTCAGTTTCACCGTCACGTTCTGGAAGTTGGAGCGGGCAAAGAAGTCGCGCTTCGAGTTGCCATAGATGTCGCCCAGACCGTAATAGTAGCGGCCCTCGAGAATGAAATGCCCTACCTTGGGATGCGAGAATTCCAGACCAAGTCCGCCCGCAATACCATAGTCGAACTTATGCTCAACGCTCATGCTGTCCTGTGCCTGAGCCCCTTGCACGCGCTCGCTCACATCATAATTCTTCACGGTATTCTCACTGAGCATCACGCCTATCTGCGGGCCTGCCTGCACAAAGAACTGCACACCCTTGCGCTCACGCCCCCACCCCATGCGTGCCATCACAGGCACCTGCAGATAGTTCAAGTCGCGCTGATAGGCTTCTGCCAGTCCCGTCACCGAGTTGATGAGCGGTTCGTCCTCCATCGTGGTTATTTTCTCCTTCCATCCAATCTGTGCATAGTTCAATTCAGCAACGATGGCACAGATGCTATTGAAGTATTTTTCCGAAGTGTAGCGCATGCTGATGCCACCCGTCATGCCCGTATGCTGGTTCTGTGGCACACGGGGCGTGAAGCCCACGCTGCTCAGCATATAGCCACCGCTCAGGCCCACGGCAAAATCGCTGCGGTGATCGCCCACCTGAGCCGAAACAGCGATAAGCGATAAGTGATAAGTGATAAGTATTGCTAACAGCCTCAACATTCGAATTTCAACATTCAATAGTTAATTGTTTCTATAGTATGATCGGGCTTATAATGAATGAACATGTACGACCGGTTCTGCAAACCGCCGTTGCCCACACGCTCGAACTTCAACGGTGTCTGGATGGGCTGATAGCCAAA
The DNA here is from genome assembly GCA_946183985.1 of uncultured Prevotella sp. Lineage (GTDB taxonomy): Bacteria > Bacteroidota > Bacteroidia > Bacteroidales > Bacteroidaceae > Prevotella. The sequence continues at coordinate 24,039 of CAMHDT010000005.1, read as the reverse complement.
ACGGCCCCCGGCACCGTCGAAAGCCTTGCCATACTTATGCAGGCCACGAAGGAAGAACAGGGCATGGTCAAAGCCCGACAAGGCAAAACGGGGCAGGCTCGGCAGCATCTCCTGACGGAAGCAGGCCCTGTATCTGCGCTGGAAAGCCTCTGTCTGAGGCGACAACAGGTTTGTATAGAACGGCGATGGCACATAGACCCCGTACTTATGGAAATTGCCAGCCTGCTGCTGTGCATAGGCCAGCCACTCGGTATAGCCGAACATAGAAATCTGCACCTCCGGCTGACTGGCCTTGATGGCACTGAGACGGCCGAAGGCAGCCAGCAGGTCGCGTGAGCGAGCCGAATTCAGCACCACCACGTTAGGCTGGTCTTTCACAAAGGCAGCGGCAAAATTAGCATCCGACGACTTGAGGCTTGTCAGGCTATAGCGGCGGTCGGCCACCTCCAACTGGCGACGGAGCATGGCGGTAAAAGCCCCCTTGGTGCTCGTGGAGTCGGCACAGTCCACAACAATCATATGACTGTCTTTGAACCACTCCGCACAGCGGCGTGCTGTACTCTCTGTCAGGTCGTTGGGGGTCTGGTATATCTGGAAGATGTTTCTGTTGGAATACACCTCCGGCGCATGGATGGAGAACGGCACCACCAGCAGCACATCATGATCATCGGCAAACGCCGACATCACCGACATATACTTAGAATAGAACGGTCCTATCACCATATCGCAGTTCCTGGCCTCTGGCAGGTCGAGCAGTGCCTTCACATTGCCGTTCTCAGGGAGATTCCAGGCATACACATCCACAGAGATGCCCTCCTTCTTCACGCTGTCGCATGCCATCAGCACGCCACGATAGTATTCCACCATGCGCTTGCCGTCGTTATTGCTCTGGTGCAGCGGCAGCATCACACCCAAACGGATGCTCCTGCTGCGCACATCATCGGCAGTGCCTGAGGACGTGACAGGAGCCACGCTGCCCGCATCGGCCTGCGGCCCCGATGCAATGACAGGAATCTGTATAATCGTCCCTTTCTTCAACTGATAGTCAGGACTCTCCATTCCCGGATTCGCCTGCATGAGTTGCTCTATCGTGATGCCATAGTCACGGGCTATGCCATAGATAGTTTCCTTCTTCTTCACCTTGTGGCTCACCGTGAGTTGCTGGGCAGCAACGCCCATGGCAACAAAGAGAAAGGCCAGCAGCCAAACATATCTGGATAATCGTTTCATAACACCGTTTTTCATTTTTCGCCTACAAAAGTACGAAAAAATTGTGAATAGCACGCGCTACACGCTGTTTTTTTTAAAAACGACCACTATTTTATTCCTGAAAATACTTATTTTGGTAAGTCATCTCAGTACAGGGCACCGATAAAAACGGCAGATTTGTTTGGCAGGATAGAAAACATTTCATATCTTTGCACTCTAAATACAGATAAGATGAAAAAGAAACTGATATTATTGGCGCTGATGGCAGTCACCATGCTGCCACTCACGATATATGGGCAGTCGGTACATCCAAAAGCCTATTTCCTTGATGCGGAGGGAGTGATGCGCGATTCCGTGGACATTAAGGACGGGAAGGCACCCCTGCAGGTGACCTTCAAGGCCAACCCAGAAAACATGGAAGGCTACTCGCCGTCGTATGAATGGCACTTCAGAAAACAAGACTACAAGAAAGGCACCATCAACCTTTTCGTGCGCTACGAGGAGGAGACGGAATATACGTTCGAGCGGTCGGGCACCTACGACATCGTGCTGAAAACCAGACTGGAGCAGGATGGTGCTGAACTGGACTCGGTGACACTGACGGTGACCATCCCCGACAGTTATCTGGAGTTTCCTAACGCTTTCTCGCCCAACGGCGATGGCATCAACGATAAATATCAGGCCAAGGAGGGCTACAGGAGCATCGTGAAGTTCCATGCCATCATCATCAACCGCTGGGGGCAGAAACTCTATGAGTGGAACGACCCTGCTAGTGGATGGGACGGCACCTATAAGGGCCATGATGTGAAGGACGGCGTATACTTCGTGCTGGTGAAGGCGAAGGGAGCCGACGGGAAAGAGTATAACATAAGAAAGGATGTGAACCTTCTAAGAAACTATACAAGCGGAGGAACCACCAGTGGCAACTAATAACAGCGAGAAGAAAATATGCGTTTACGGGGCGCGTGTTCACAACCTGAAGAACATTGATGTAGAGATTCCTCGCCAGTCGCTCACCGTGATTACCGGGCTCAGCGGCTCGGGAAAGTCATCGCTGGCCTTCGACACCATCTTTGCCGAAGGACAGCGACGCTATATAGAGACATTCTCGGCCTATGCCCGCAACTTCCTGGGCGGCATGGAACGGCCTGATGTAGACAAGATCAGCGGCCTGTCGCCCGTCATCAGCATCGAACAGAAGACCACCAACAAGAATCCGCGCTCAACGGTGGGCACCACCACCGAGATTTACGACTACCTGCGCCTGCTCTATGCCCGTGCAGGCAAGGCCTATAGTTATGCTACGGGCGAGCCGATGGTGAAATATACTGAGGAGAAGGTGCTGGAGATGATTCAGCACGACTATCCCGGCAGACGCATCTATATTCTGGCACCACTAGTGCGAAGCAGGAAGGGCCACTACCGCGAGTTGTTCGAAGCCATGCGGCGCAAGGGCTATCTCACCATGCGCGTTGACGGCGAACTGGTGGAGATTGAGCGCGGCATGAAGGTAGACCGCTATAAGAACCACGACATTGAGGTGGTGATAGACAAGTTAAGCCTCCCCCTAGCCCCCTCCAAAGGAGGGGTGACTCAAATGCCTGAGGAACGGCTGAAGAAATCTGTGCAACTGGCCATGAAGCAGGGCGAAGGTCTGATTATGATACTTGACGTAACCAATTCCCCCTCCTTGGGAGGGGGCAAGGGGGAGGTCAAGTATTTCTCACAACGCCTCATGTGTCCCACCACGGGCATTGCCTACAGCGACCCAGCACCAAATAACTTCTCGTTCAACTCGCCACAGGGAGCCTGCCAGCGATGCAAGGGTCTGGGCGTCATTAACGAGATTGACATTGACAAGATCATTCCACAGAAAGATCTGAGCATCCACGACGGCGCCATCGTTCCTTTAGGCAAATACAAGAACCAACTGATTTTCTGGCAGATAGACGCTGTATTGAATAAGTTCGGCTTCGACATCAAGACGCCTGTCAGAGACTTGTCGGACGAAGCCATGAGCGAGGTTCTCTATGGTTCGGTAGACAACGTTCGCATTGACAAGGACCTCGTCCACACTTCGAGTGACTATTTCGTGGCCTTCGACGGCATCGTCAAATATCTGCGCGACGCCATCGAAAGCGACGACAGCGCCAGCGCACAGAAATGGGCCGACCAGTTCATGGCGGTCTGCGAATGTCCGGAATGCCACGGACAACGACTCAACCGCGAGGCCCTGTCGTACAAGATATGGGACAAGAACATTGCTGAACTCGCAACAATGGACATCTCGGCTCTGCGCGAATGGATCGACGAACTGGACGGACATCTGGACAAGCAGCAACGGCTGATTGCAACGGAGATCATCAAGGAGATACGCACCCGCCTTGACTTCCTGCTGGAAGTAGGACTTGACTATCTGGCACTCAACCGTCCTGCCGCATCGCTGTCGGGCGGTGAGAGTCAGCGCATCAGGCTGGCTACGCAGATAGGCTCGCAACTGGTCAACGTGCTGTATATCCTCGACGAGCCGTCGATTGGTCTGCACCAGCGCGACAACGAGCGACTCATACGCTCGCTCAAGGAGTTGCGCGACCTGGGAAACACGGTCATTGTGGTGGAGCACGACAAAGACATGATGCTGGCGGCCGACTATATCGTCGACATTGGCCCGCAGGCTGGACGCAAAGGAGGCGAAGTAGTGTTCCAAGGCACACCGCAGGAAATGCTCAGGCAGCACACCATGACAGCCGACTATCTGAACGGCACACAAAGAATAGACATTCCACAGAAACGCCGCGAAGGCAATGGTAAGGCTATCGTCATACATGGTGCGAAGGGCAACAATCTGAAAAACATCGACGTATCCTTCCCCTTGGGGAAACTTATTGTCGTGACTGGCGTCAGCGGCAGCGGGAAATCTACGCTCATCAACGAGACGCTGCAGCCCATCCTCAGCCAGCACTTCTACAGGTCGATGAAACAGCCCATGCCCTATGACTCTATCGACGGCATGCAATATATAGATAAGGTTGTGAATGTTGACCAGTCGCCACTGGGACGCACGCCGCGCTCGAATCCAGCCACCTATACAGGTGTTTTTTCCGACATACGGTCATTGTTCGTGGGCCTGCCCGAAGCAAAGATCCGCGGCTACAAGCCCGGACGGTTCTCGTTCAACGTAAAGGGCGGAAGATGCGAAACCTGCGGCGGCAACGGCTATAAGACCATTGAGATGAATTTCCTGCCTGACATACAGGTGCCTTGCGAGGAATGCCATGGAAAACGATACAACAGAGAGACATTAGAGGTGCGCTACAAAGGCAAGTCGATAGCCGATGTGCTCGACATGACCATCAACCAAGCAGTGGAGTTTTTCGAGAACATCCCCGACATCCTGCGGAAGATTAAGACCATACAGGACGTGGGACTGGGCTATATCAAACTGGGACAGCCCTCCACCACCCTCTCTGGCGGTGAGAGCCAGCGCGTGAAACTGGCTGCCGAACTGTCGAAACGTGACACGGGAAAGACCCTGTACATTCTCGACGAGCCCACCACGGGCCTGCACTTCGAAGACATTCGCATCCTGATGCAGGTGCTGCAAATGCTGGTAGACAGAGGTAACACCGTCATCATCATTGAGCACAACCTGGATGTCATCAAACTGGCCGACCATATCATCGACATGGGACTGGAAGGCGGACAACGAGGTGGCACCATCCTCAGCGAAGGCACGCCTGAGCAGGTGGCCGACAGTCATGTGGGCTACACACCGCATTTCCTGAAAGAAGAGTTGAAAGAGATGCATGAAAACCATTCTTTTTCATAAAAAGCGGTAGACCCGAACGCATAATTGCTCACGATTATTATCTTTTAACGGTATTCGCAACCTTTGGTTCATAATTATTTCGTACCTTTGCCCTTTGGAACAAGAAAACTTATATAATACTACAAAATTCAAAACTATGTCAAACAACAAAGAAAAACTCTTCACCGAGTTTACTGCGCCCACCACACAGGAGTGGCTGGACAAGATTGAGGTGGACCTGAAAGGGGCCGACTTCCAGAAAAGGCTCGTGTGGAGAACGAATGAAGGTTTCAACGTACAGCCCTTCTATCGCCGCGAAGACCTGGCTAACCTAAAGGCTGTTGACTCGCTGCCCGGCGAGTTTCCGTTTGTCCGTGGCAACAAGAAAGACAACAACCTGTGGTTTGTCCGCCAAGACATTAAGGTGGAAGACGCAGCCGAGGCCAACAAGAAGGCACTCGACATCCTGAACAAGGGCGTCGACTCACTGGGGTTCAAGATTCCCGGCAAGAACCTTAGCAAAGAACTCATCGCCACACTGCTCGACGGCATCCTACCGCAATACGTGGAGTTGAACTTCAACACCTGTCAGCGCCACTGCGTGGAACTGGCCGAGATTCTGGTGGCATACTTCAAGGAAAAAGGCTATCCCCTTGCCGAACTGAAGGGCAGCATTAATTTCGATCCCATCGAGAAGATTCTGAAGAAGGGAAAGGATGTAACGCCCGTGCTCGCAGAAGCAAAGTCGCTCATCGAGGCTCTGAAGGAACTACCCGGCTACAAGTGCATCAACATAAACAGCGTAGCACTGAACAATGCAGGTGCCTACATCTATCAGGAACTGGGCTATGCCCTGGCCTGGGGCGCTGAGTATATGAACATCCTGACCGAGGCTGGCGTCGACGCCACCGAGGCAGCCAAGCGCATTAAGTTCAACATGGGTGTCAGCGAGAACTATTTCATGGAGATTGCCAAGTTCCGTGCCGCCCGTATGCTATGGGCCCAGATTGTGAAGCAATACGAGCCCAAGTGCGATTGCGCTTGCCAGATGCATGTCTGCGCTATCACATCAGAGTACAACCAGACACTGTTCGACTCTTATGTCAACCTGCTCCGTTCACAAACAGAGACGATGTCGGCTGCCATTGCCAATGTCGACTCCATCATCGTCACTCCGTTTGACAAGCCCTATGAGCAGCCTACGGAGTTTGCTGAGCGTATTGCCCGCAACCAGCAGTTGCTGCTGAAGGAGGAGTCCCATTTCGACAAGTTGGTCGATGTTTCGGGCGGCTCATACACCATCGAGCACCTCACCGATGCCATTGCACAGGAAGGCTGGAAGTTGTTCCTCGCTATCGAGGAGGCCGGTGGTTTCCTGGCAGAGGCTCTGAAGGGCAACATCACCAATGCCGTGAACACTTCCAACAGCAAGCGTCACGCTGCTGCCGCTACTCGCAAGGAGTTCATTCTGGGCACCAACCAGTTCCCCAACTTCACCGAGACCAGCGACGGAAAGCAGCCCTGCAGTTCAGCATGTTGCTGTGCCACAGCAACACACGAAACCGGCGACCTGCCCACTCTCAACACCGAGCGTCTCGCCTCTGAGTTCGAGACCCTGCGCCTCTCTACGGAGAAGGCTCAGAAGCAACCTATCGCCTTTATGCTCACCATCGGCAACCTTGCCATGCGACAGGCCCGTGCACAGTTCTCGTGCAACTTCCTTGCCGCTGCTGGCTACAAGGTCATGGACAACCTCGGCTTCAAGACCGTGGAGGAAGGTGTTGATGCAGCCCTCGAGGCCAAGGCCGACATCGTGGTCATCTGCTCAAGCGACGATGAGTACGCCGAATATGCCATTCCCGCCTTCCAGTATCTCAACGGCCGCGCCATGTTCGTCGTGGCTGGTGCTCCCGCTTGCTCGGAAGACCTCAAGGCTGCCGGTATTGAGAACTTCATTCATGTTAAGTCTAACCAGCTCGAAACGCTCCGTGCGTACAATGCTAAACTCGGAATCTAATTATGGCACGTAAGAATTTTAAAGATATTGATATCTACGCTGGCATTCAGCAGAAGAATGGCCAGCAGTGGCAGCAGGAGAATGGCATCAGCGCTAACTGGCGTACGCCCGAGCAGATTGACATTCAGCCCGTTTATACGAAAGAGGACCTCGAAGGCATGGAGCACCTCGACTTCGCAGCCGGTATTCCGCCCTACCTCCGCGGCCCGTATTCAATGATGTATCCTTTCCGCCCGTGGACCATCCGCCAGTATGCCGGATTCTCTACGGCAGAAGAGTCGAACGCTTTCTATCGTCGTAACCTGGCTTCTGGCCAGAAGGGACTTTCTGTCGCCTTTGACCTGCCTACACACCGTGGCTATGACCCTGACAACGCACGTGTGGTGGGTGATGTCGGTAAGGCTGGTGTAAGCATCTGCAACGAGGAGAACATGAAGGTACTGTTCTCTGGCATTCCCTTGAACAAGATGTCCGTCTCTATGACCATGAACGGTGCCGTACTGCCTATCCTGGCTTTCTACATCGTGGCCGGTCTGGAGCAGGGAGCACAGTTGGAGGAGATGGCCGGAACCATCCAGAACGATATTCTGAAGGAGTTCATGGTGCGCAACACCTACATCTACCCGCCCGCATTCTCCATGAAGATCATCGCCGACATCTTCGAGTACACCTCACAGAAGATGCCGAAGTTCAACAGCATCTCCATCTCCGGTTACCACATGCAGGAGGCTGGTGCTACGGCTGACATCGAGTTGGCCTACACGCTGGCCGACGGTATGGACTACCTGCGCACGGGTGTCAATGCTGGTATCGACGTGGATGCCTTCGCCCCGCGCCTCAGTTTCTTCTGGGCCATCGGCATGAACCACTTCATGGAAATTGCCAAGATGCGCGCAGGCCGTCTGCTCTGGGCAAAGATTGTGAAGAGTTTCGGTGCCAAGAACCCGAAGTCGCTTGCCCTGCGTACCCACTCGCAGACCTCAGGTTGGTCGCTCACCGAGCAGGACCCCTTCAACAACGTGGGCCGTACTTGTATCGAGGCCATGGCCGCTGTGCTGGGTCACACCCAGTCGCTCCACACCAACGCCCTCGACGAGGCCATCGCCCTGCCTACCGACTTCTCCGCTCGTATCGCCCGTAACACCCAGATCTATATCCAGAACGAGACCAAGGTCTGCAAGCAGATCGACCCGTGGGCAGGTTCTTACTACGTGGAGACCCTGACCAACGAACTCGTCCACAAGGCTTGGGAGCACATCCAGGAGATTGAGAAACTCGGCGGTATGGCCAAGGCCATCGAGACCGGTCTGCCCAAGATGCGTATCGAGGAGGCCGCTGCCCGCACGCAGGCCCGTATCGACTCTGGCGTGCAGACCATTGTCGGCACCAACAAGTACCGCTTGGAGCACGAAGATCCTATCGACATCCTCGAGGTGGACAACACCGCCGTGCGCAAGCAGCAGGAGGAGAGCCTCAAGCAAGTGCGCTCGACCCGCGACGAGGCCGCCTGTCAGGCTGCCCTCAAGGCCATCACCGACTGCGTCCGCGACTTCAACGAAGGCCGCAAGAGTGAAAACAACCTCCTCGACCTCGCCGTCAAGGCCGCCCAGTTGCGCTGCACCCTCGGCGAGATTTCCGATGCCTGCGAAGAGATCGTGGGCCGTTACAAAGCAGTAATCAGAACAATTTCAGGCGTGTACAGTTCAGAAAGTAAGAACGACAGCGATTTCGAGTTAGCCAAGAAACTGACCGACGAGTTCGCACAGAAGGAAGGTCGCCGTCCACGTATCTTCATCGCAAAGATGGGTCAGGACGGTCACGACCGTGGTGCAAAGGTTGTAGCAACGGGCTACGCAGACTGTGGCTTCGATGTCGATATGGGCCCGCTGTTCCAGACGCCCGCCGAGGCTGCCCGTGAGGCCGTCGAGAACGACGTCCACGTGGTAGGTGCCTCTTCATTGGCCGCTGGTCACAAGACGCTCATCCCGCAACTCATCGAGGAGTTGAAGAAACTCGGTCGTGAGGACATTATGGTCATCGCCGGCGGTGTCATCCCCGCTCAGGACTACGACTTCCTCTATCAGGCTGGCGTTGCCGCCATCTTCGGCCCCGGCACCTCCGTGGCTAAGGCCGCCGTCGAGATGATGAAGATCCTGCTGGACGAGGAGTAACCCCACCGCGATTTCCGAGAACAGGAAGAGCGGGAAGAACCTGCGACCATAGAACAGGAGAGGCGGGAAGAACCTGCGACCACAGAACAAGAGAGGCGGGGAGAACCCGCCCCCGCGATCACAGCGCCACTCTTCCTATATTGCCCTCCCGGTCGCGTTTTGCGGTTCCCCCGCAAAAGCCCGCATAAAAAGGGCAGTCCCGCATGGAAGCATTAACATCCCAAAGCGGCGCATCCGAAAAAACGGGTGCGCCGCTTTTTAAAAAACAGAAAGAATATGGAATACCAGCAAGGCCAGCACCGCATGGGCCGCCGTAGCAAAATCAATAACTACCACCACTCCGGCACCTATCACATCACCCTTAGGACGAACGCCTTGTTTCGCCAGCCATTGGGACAGGTAATAGGTGACATCAACAAGCCCGACGGCGACCCTGCCGCCCCGCATACTGCCCTCTCGTCCATCGGTAAGATGGTGGAGGAGGAACTGCTGGCCAGCATCACGGCTCATTACCCGATGGTCGAGGTGCTGGAGCATGTCATCATGCCCGAGCACCTGCACTTTATCCTCGTGGTATGGAAGCCCCTCATCAGCGCCAATGGCCGCGACACCCACCTCGGCCAGGTCATCGCCGGTTTCAAGAAGGGATGCAACCGCCACTTCTGGGATATAACCGGCATGACCGTGCCTGATGCCACCATAGCAGGGCAGGGAGAACCCACCACAACCACTACCGGCCGCCCACCGCTCTTCGAATATGGCTATGTCGATGTGATGCCACTGGACGAAGGGCAACTACAACAACAGCGCGAATACATCCGTCATAATCCCCGCAACCGTCTCCTCCGTATGCAGACCGCCCTCATGGCCCCCCAGCGCGGCGGCATTGACACTGCCCTCACCCCCTCCGCCCTCAAGGGCTATCTGCAACGCGAGTGCCACCGCTCTCAGTTCAACGATGCCATCTGGCAAGACCTCCAAGCCCGCCTCCTCATCGCCAACGGCCACATCGACTGCGACACCTACGGCGACCGCAGTCTCCTCGCTGCCCGCCTTCTCCCCGTCGTATGCCATCACCGCGACGCACCTCTCTTCCCCTGCCAGAAGGCCAACTGCCTTGCCGCTAGCAGAAATGGCGCCATCCTCGTTTCCGCCCGCATCGCCAAGGGCGAACAAGACATTATCCGCACGGTCGCCGATGACGGTTTCCCCGTCATTACCATCAACGACAATGGCTTCCCCGCCGTCTACCACCCCTCCGACCGCCGTCTCTCCCTCTGCGCGGCCTCCCGTCTCCTCATCATCACCCCTTGGCTCTACCACTACCGCCGCGCCGACGACCAGATCACCGTCGCCTACTGCAAGACCATGAACTGCCTCGTCCAGGCCCTCTGCCGTCAGAAGGACGACTGGTGGAAGGACAGACCATAGACCGAAGGGCACTGCTCCTTCTCAAAAGCCTCTTTTCTCCGTCGGATTGTCTTGATGTTCCTCATTCGGGTATACAACCTCAAAATATCTCATTTTTCCACTCATACAAGTATCCCTGCAAACAAATTTGCAAAAATCCGTTAAATTTTATGTGATTTTTGTATCTATTTGTTTGTTAATTGAAGTTTTTTATTTATTTTTGTAACTGAATCGGGGAGAAATCCGATTTCATTGATGCATTAGCCTATTATTTCGCGCTTACCGAAAAACTAGAAAAACCTAATTGGAATAGCTCGAATAAAAAGCAAGGGATAGTTTTGAGTATAAGGCTTCCCTGCAATTCAATAACCTTGATAACAGCACTCATATTTAACAATTTAATAACAAGCAAAATGAAAAAGAATGCAATTATTTTATTTGGAATTGCCGCAATGTTTGCAAGTTGTGGTAGTACTCAGTATGCCATTACGATGACAGGCGAGAATCTATCTGCATTAACGAAAGTTACAGACAATGAAGAACCCTGTATTTCGCCTTTTGGTGGTGACAATGGTAAAGATTTGTTTTTTGCAGCACGCGAAAGCCGCCAGTTCTACAACATCTACAAAAAGGACAATCCGTTCTCCAATGCTATGAGTCAGAAAACAAGTGGAAGGAACTTTAACATCTCTCCCGCCTATTGTGCTGCCATAGACAAAATTGCATTTCAGTGTAAACTCGAAGGGGCTTCTACATCAGACATTTATATGATGAACAACAATCAAGGGAAGGCTCTGTCACAAATTACAGAATCCAATGATGCATTTGAACTGGATCCATGCTTTAGTAGTGATGGAAAGTTCCTTGTTTACGCCAAAGTTGCGAGGTCATACTATTATTATTTCTCAGAGCGCTATAGTGAAATTTGGTTGAGAAATTTGCAGACTGGTGAGAATATACTTTTAGGAAATGGAGCACAACCATCTTTCTCACCTGACGATAAGAGAATAGTTTATGTAAAATATTCAACTGATGCAGGTAGTTGCAGCGTTTGGACAATGAGTACTGATGGCAGCGACCCTGTACAGTTAACCGATGCAAAGAAAGGCTACGCTTACCACCCGCGTTATAGCCCTGATGGAAATAAGATTGTGTTTGATTGTTTTAAGAAGGATAAGAAAGACAACGACATCTATATTATTGACTCAGACGGCAACAATCTGACACAGGTAACTATCAACAAGTCATATGACGGACAGCCGTATTGGACCACGGATGGATATATTTACTTTGTATCAGACCGCGGTGGCAAAGCGGGCAATAGACAGATTTGGAGATTCAAACTCTAAAGAAACCGCTGACAAATTGCTTTTTCATATTAAACACTTCGGGAGACCGGCGCTGCCAGTCTCCCGAATCTTTTTTCCGTTTGCCCCACAAACATTGCGGAGCCATGCTCATGTTCTGCAGGGCAGTCCTGTCTGTCAAGGCATGATAGGCTCGCCCATCTCTGATGCCTCGGTATTGTTGGCATCGAGTTTGAAGAGCATGAACAGGGGCGAGTCTTCCGTGCAGGGTGTCCATCCTATGTCGGCAGAAGAATGGGGGGCAGATGCCTCCTGTCCGTTAGGATTGCTGTACTTGGCAAAGTTGGTCCAGGCCGTGAGCATCTTCTCTGACAAATCCCAGTCGCCCTGTGTCCATGGACGCCAACCATGGCGGAGGCTCTTGAACACATACCACAGGTCGCTGCTGTGGAAGGCACCTTTCAGTCTGTCGGTAATCTCCGGATGCATCCCGTCGTCGGGCAAGGGGCGTGCAAACTCATAGGCCCATGCCATAGAGCCCTGCTCCTGTCTCACCTTGCAGAACTCGGCAATGCCGGGTGCCATCGATCCCATGTCGTTAAGCGTATAGCCTATCATATAGGGAATATCGGCAATATTACCCTGGCGCGTGGCTTCATTGAACGAAGCCATCGACACATAGCCGTCGACGATGGGGCGCTGCATGAGGAACACATCGTTCTTCGTCACCATATTATATAATTGTGGAATGGTGTAGAGCAACTCGGTCGATGCCTCGCGCAGTTTCTGGATGTCGGTAAGTCCTGCCCAGTCCATCACCTTCTTGGTTTCGGCCTCGCTCTCCTGCAACGTGGGGTTGTAAGAGAAGAACCTGTTCACAGGCGTGGCAGGCTTGGCTTCCTCGCCATCGCGTGCCGGCACATCGATGCCGCCGCCGCTCATGATAACAGCCTTATGGAACAGACCGCGTGCCAAAGGACTCTCGCAGAGGGTGCGCACGCTGCCGGCACCGGCGCTCTGGCCAAAGATGGTCACATTGTCGGGGTCGCCGCCAAACTGTGCAATGTTCTGCCTGATCCACTTGAGCGACTGTATCTGGTCAAGGATGCCATAGTTGCCGCTTACATGGTGGGGGCTCTCGGCCGACAGGTCGGGGTGAGTCATGAAGCCAAAGATGCCAAGACGATAGTTGATGCTGACGAGCACCACATCCTTGGCAGCCCACTCATAGCCGTCGAACTCGGGTTCAGACCCCCACCCTTCGCGGTAGCCGCCACCATGAATCCACAGGGCCACGGGCAGTTTCTTGTCCACCTGCCCAGGGGCTTTTGTCCACACATTCAGATAGAGGCAGTCCTCGCTATAAGGAGCCTCGTCGCCATAGCCCCACTCCGAGGCATAGAAGCCGGGATAGTGCACGGCCTGATAGCCCGGATGTCCGAACTTGTCGCAGATGCGTACCGAGTCCCATGCCACCACGGGCTGCGGCTCTTTCCATCGCAGGTCGCCAATGGGCGGTGCCGCATAGGGAATGCCTCGATAAACAAACACGCCCTCGTCGTTGCACTCCTTACTTTGTTCCATACAGCAGGTTTCTGGTGTCGCGCACCTCACGCCCTGCACCCTGCCCCCTTCTATGGTGAGCACGGGGTTTTCTGCTTCCTTCTCTGTTGAAGTACAGCCAATGATCGCCATCATCGGCAGCAGGAATAATAACTTTTTCATTGTGATTTGGTTTTAGGTTTATGGTTGATTAAGATTAGAAGTCATTATCCGGACGACCGCCAAACGGCCCGCCACCCATGCCGGGGAACTGTGGTGCCTGCTCGCGCCCTATGTCGAGCAGCAGTTTGAACAGCGCACGGCGGCGCAGTCCCCATGTGGGATAGTCGTCAGCCCTCAGCGTCCTTATCTTGAAGCCTGGCATCTGCGGCATGTTGGCCATAAACTCCAGCGTGCTGGTGGTAATGATGCAGGGCTTGGTCTTGCCGTCGGCCAGCAGACGGTCGGCGACGGCATCGGCACCGCCCATCTTGAACCAACTCTCCATGGTATCGCCACTGCCGGGTATGAGTTGAATAAAGACGGGAGCCACAAAGCGTCCGTTAGTAGGCGACATATACCATGCCTCGTTTCTCTCAAGGTCGTAACTCACATGGCCATGGGCAATATTGCCCTGCGACGCAAAGTTGAACGGCGACCGTGGATTGTCGGCAATGCTGTATTTGAAGCCTTTGTCGGGCGAGAGATACATGTTGTAGGGATCGGCCACCCTCATCCCGTCGACCACAAAGCAATACTCGAACGTTTCAAACAGGAAGTCGGCGAGCGTCACGCTCCACACACCATCGCTGTCGCGTTCCATGGCCATGTCCTCGGGCAGTATCTCTGCCTCAAGGGCCACCTGGCGTGCCTGCGGTGCCTTGAAGCGGAAGGTGATGCCCTGCTGACCATATTCGGGCGAGATGATGGGACGGGGGAAGAGCCGCGCCATGACCTGCGGTGTAAACTGCTGCTCCTTGCCCGTAGCGGCCATTGCCGGCTGTGCGTTGGCCATGGCCTCGGCCGATGCCTTTTTGTTAAAGAGCAACGGCAATGTCTTGGTCAGGAAATACTTGGCGTTCATCCACGTATGGCCGAACTTGTCGTTGGTATATTCCTTCACCGAGCGTATGCCCTTCTCATCGAGAAACTGCATATAGTCGCGAGCGTTGCCGTAGAGGAAGTCGTCGGTGCCCACGCCCAGCCAAAACAGTTGAATCTTCTTGTTGGTCTCGGCCGCATGGTCATACACCTCAGGGATGTCGGTCGAGGTAAACGAACTATAACTGCACAGATAGGCAAACTTGTCCAGATGCGTCAGACCATTGTACAGCGCCTGGTTGCCACCACGCGAAAAACCGCCTATGGCCCTGTGGTCGGCATTGTTAATGGTGCGGTAGTTCGACTCTATATAGGGCATCAGGTCGTTGATCAGGTCCTGGCTGAACACATCACCGCCGAAGCGCGTCTGCGGCATGGCGTCTGCCGGCGGCTCAGGCAGCAGTTTCGTCGGGTTGCCATAGGGCATCACCACAATCATCTCCTTGGCCTGCTTGTCGGCCAGCAGATTGTCGAGGATATAGTTCACGCGCCCCACCTTGTAATACACCTCTTCCGTATCGGTGGTGCCGCTGATAAGGTAGAATACGGGATATTTCTTCTGATGGTCAGTCAGATAACTGGGTGGCAGATAGACCACAGCCGCATTGGTGCCGTTCAGGCTCTTCGAGTAATAGTGCACATATTCTATGCGGCCATGGGGCACGGGCCGTATGTCGTGAGGCAGCGAGGTGCCATCGAGCGCCGGTATCTCCAGCAGACTGTTCTTAAAACCTTCGTTGGGGAAATACTGTGGATTCTCAGGGTCCATCACGCTCACGCCATCGACAATGAAGCAATAGGGATACATATCGGGAGCAGCAGGACCAAGGGTCACCGTCCACTTGCCATCGGCCCCGCGGGCCATCTCCTTCCTTCCGGCAAACTGCACGTCGACCATCACCTTCTGGGCCGAGTCGTTTGCATACTGAAAGGTCACCGTGCCGTCGGCATTACAGCGCGGCTGAGCCATCGCCGAAAGCGAGAGGCTCAGAAGAGTAACAGCAGTAAGAAATCGTTTTGTCATTATATTTGCAGCATTTATGGTTAGTAACTGCTGCAAAAATAAGAAAAAAAAGAATACGCCCTATGCACATTTGTCACATGATGTATTCCTTTTGTCTCAATCTTCAACATTCATACTCTGTAGGGTCGGCCACACCGGCCTCGGCCAGTGCCTCCTTGCGCTCCACACAGGTGCCACAGCGACCGCAATGCTTCTCACCGCCCTTGTAGCACGACCAGGTCTCGGCATAGTCGATGCCCAACTGCACACCGCGGGCCGCTATCTGCCCCTTGGTAAGGTGCGTGTAGGGCGACAGCAGGTGCACGCCGTTGAACGTGCCGGCACAGGCCGCCTGGTCGAAGGCATCCACGAACTCCGGTCGGCAGTCGGGATAGATGGTATGGTCGCCACCATGGTTGGCCATCATCACATACTGCAGGCCCCGGCTCTCGGCCATGCCCACGGCCACGCTGAGCATGATGCCGTTGCGGAAGGGCACCACCGTCGACTTCATATTGTCGGCGGCATAGTGGCCCTCGGGTATGGCGTCGGCGCCCTGTAGCAGCGAACTCTCGAAATACTGGGCCATGAACTTCAGGGGAATAATAAGGTGCTCAACGCCCAGACGCTCGCAATGCAGGCGGGCAAAGGCTATCTCGCGTGCGTTGTGGTTACTGCCATAATCAAACGAAAGGGCCAGCGCAATGCGCTCCTTATAGTCATAGAGCATGGTGGTGCTGTCCATGCCACCACTCAGAATAAGTACTGTATCTTTTTCCATGCCGCGAAGGTACAAAGAAATGGGCAAAACACCAAACATTAGCAACGTTTTTTCGCAAAACAGTGGCGGCCGCACCTCACGATGCAGCCGCCACGAACTAACTTTTATTTCCAAGTCCCGGCGACCCTCGCGGGCCATAGGGCTTGATTCTTATAATTAAAACTAACTATCACCGTCATACAGACGGGATTTGTCTTACCTCCATTTTTTTCTTAATAACACATCTTTTCAATTCATGCCTGGAAAAATTATGGCTATAATTTTATGAATTATGGCTATAATTTAAAAAATTCTGGCCATAATTTTTTCCAAGGCCCATACTTCTACAGAGTGTTCTTAATACCGCTCATATCCCAAATGGAGGTTAATAGTCTTCATACTCCTCGTCCTCGTCGTTCCAAAGGTTACCGCGACGGCGCGACTCTGCCTCATTGGCACTGCCGGGATCACCAATGTTCACTTGTTCAGACCCCGCCAGCAGGTGCTGGCGCTGATTGATAATCACTGTTTGTACAGTAGGAATAATATATGTCTTTTTCATTGTTACGTCAATCTTTTTTTTGTTAAACATAAATTGCCATAAATTAAACATGAATATATCATGTATTATTTAATGACGACCTTTTTACCATTCACAATGTACAGACCCTTTTTAGGCTGAGCCACGCGCTGACCGCGAAGATCATATACATCATTATCATTTGTCAATTTTCCATTATCAATTGAATGAATGCCTGTGGCCTCATCGCCAAAGACGATGCCGAGTTGACGGGCAGGAGAAGGAATCTGCAGATAAGCCTTGCCACTCTGCAATGTGCCGCTCGTAGCCAGATGGAACAGGTCGCTGGCCAGATAATAATACGTTCCTGCGCTGTAAGAGGTCGAGCCGTCGCCAGCCACCAGTTTGTTGCCAGAAACATCGCTGGCACTGGCCGTGGTCACAGGCACATTCACCGTAGCACCCTTCGTGTCGGTCTTCACGATGATGGGTGTGCCGGCAGGAACAACATCCACAGACTTAATAACCACAGCATCGCTCGCACCGTTTAGACCGGTAGCGATGTAAGCCGTAATGCCGTCGGCTGCAGAGAAGTCAAGTTTCTTTGTGGTCACATAAGAAGCATAATTGCGACCAGAAATAGTGCCGACAGGAACGAGAGTCTGTGCAACTGTACCAGAGATAGTGATGGTATTACCAAAGCGGAAAGAACCCGCCGATTCTGCATAAGCATAAATTTTCAGTGTCACAGCACCAGTCATCTTCTTACTGTCATCTGCATTATTAATCGTCCATGTTTCTACTGTGCCATCAGTAGAAGCAAACGACTTAGCGGTTTCACTCACCGTCACATCATTTTCGCTTACCAATTCAGCATCAAAAGTTGTCACATTGCTTACATTGGCTACTTTTATCGCTATTGAAGAAGGTGTAAAGGTATAACCGTCAGCAACCTCAAAGGTTACATAAATGTACTTGTCAACATCTTTTCCAGCAAGACGGTTGATTTTTGCTGTACGATTTTCAGCATTACTTGGACTTCCAGCGAAGCCAACTTTGCTGACATTGATTGTTTCCAGATCTGTGAGTGCTGTGGATGTGCTAACCTGCGAAGAGGTCAATTCTGCATTTGACGAATTCAACGGTGACAATGTCCATGTCAATGTTTTGCTACCCTCAGGATTGACGGACACCGTTATCGTATACGATGTCGAGGTATTGGCATAAGTCGCATTGCCGGCAAAGGTTGCGGTTATTTTGGCTGTACCAGCCGTACCTGTCAACGAAACAGCACCCGTTGTTTCGTTTACGGTAGCCACGCTAGTATTGTTGCTGGCATATGTGATGTTCGCTGTTAAGCCGCTCAAGACATCGCTACCGCCATAAGTAGCAGTTAACTTAGGAGCCACAAAACTTGCTATGGTTGTAGTAAAGACAGATGTGACACCTCCTTCAAATGCAAAACTTGATAAAGCAGTACGTGTGTCAGCCAATACAAAGTCCATTATCACAAAAGGCTGTGACGGTGAACCACCTGGATTAAAATACAGACTCTCCCAATTATCAAGTTCATGCTCATAGACAGAAGGATAGATATCCTTGTTTGTATTAGTAGCATAGAAGATATCGGAACTAACATCTACCGATTTTGTCAACTCACTGGTTTCACCCATAGAGGATAGTTTACCATCGCCTCCTGCTGACCATCCGTAAACCTTTACCTTTGTAGCAACTTTATAGTCAGGGAATGTAACATTTACAGCACTACCAGTAGAAAGTTTGAGAGGAACCAACTCGCTTTCGCCCATCGTCAAACGGCCTGTACCATATTGGAAGTTCTTCGAGGAATTAACCATCGTAAACGTTATACCATTAGCCGTATGTGTATTGACATTAAGGCCTGCTGTTGCAGAGAAAACTGAGCCCTCTGCAGTATAAGTCTTTTTCACATTGGTAACGGTAACAGTGTAGTTGTCATCGCTGTTAAGTGTGAATGTAAACACGGCATTGTTACCACTATTATTTCTTGAAACTGTAGTAGTACCGCTATTAAGTGTTACACCAATAGTACCAATACCATTCAGCGAACTGCCATCAATCGTTACCGATTTAGTAGATGTCAGTGTTGTCAGATTACTTGCACTAATAGCAGAGCCATTGATAGTAACGCCTGTCACGCTCTGGCTCACATATGGAATTTTCACCGTATAGGTTGTTGCGCCAATGGTGGCAGTGCCTGTCCAATAGCCTTCGGCAGGAGACTCTCCGAATGACACAGACACATTCTTGTCCTCGGTTGATGCATCAGTATAGGTAATATGGTTGGTTAATGTCACAGTTGTCGGCTTGGCATAAGACACGAGGTCACTACTCAGTGTGATGGTCGTGCCTGACACGCTATAACCATTTGTAGCAGCATCCTCTGTTAAGGCAGAGCCACCTAGTTTTACACCACTAAGAGTTTGAGTATCGATAGTTTTGGAAACGTATTTTGTGAGTTTTATGGCATAAACATAGAAATCCTGATTACTGGAGCCGTCATAACCTTGCAATGCAATTGTATACGATTTCGTACCATCCAAATCATAATCGTTATAATAAACATTTGTGTTTCCATCTAAAGTAGAGCCACTTCCAGAAGATGGTGTTAATATCAATTGAGGATATCTTTCAGCATGTCTTTCATGATAAAGAGTTATTTTTGAAACACCACTTATAGTGAGAGATATATTCTTACCTTTGCCGTTATTTTTTATAGAATAGCAGGCAACTTTAGAAGATGTTGCCGCCCCAGCATTAGATGGGTCACCAGCAGTTTTACTCGAGGTAGAGGCTGTGCCTGCCCATGTAACAGCCGAATGATCAGAATAGCCTGTGGATGTAGCGGTGTTATTATATACATCGTTCAGAATGATTACCTCATCACTTGTCGGCGTGTAATAGTCCGTTGCCCACGCCCCTGCGCACATACACAGCAGGAGCGTCATTGTAGTTAATAGTTTTTTTGTCATTGTTTTGTTAGTATTTAATTAGTAATAAAGAATAGTCGGTTCACCCATAGAGGATTCAGCGACTGCCTAATCAAATACACCTTATTATATATATAAAAAGGAAGTGCGCAGACCCTCAGTACTCCCTCTCAGGTCTGCGACAACCTAACACCTTGTACTTAAAAGTCTGCACACAATAGTGCACACTCCTACAAGGTGTTTATTGCTCTTCTTTTCCTTTTTCGAGGTCGCAGTTCGAGAGGGAATTGAGCATCACCCGCAGGTCCTTCCTGCGGACTTTGACTGCAAAGGTACGAATAAACGAGTAAAATGCAAAATAAATCTCGGTTTATTTTGTATTTTCCCCCTTTTCTTTGTATCTTCGCGGCATGAAAAGAATGATGATGATCATGGTGCTGCTCGCGGCGACACTGGGAGCCAGCGCATGGCATAAGGTGGTGAGCCCTGACATCAAGGGGCTGACGGTGGTGGTGAACGATGACTTCGAGGCGCTGCCGGTGCTGGGGCTGAACAGCGGCGACAGGGTGACGATAGGCTTCGACGAACTGTCGCACAACTATGTGCGCTACACCTACCGTCTGGAGCCCTGCAACCCTGACTGGACGCCTACAGAAGGACTCTTTGAAAGCAACTGGCTGGAGGGCTTCAACGACCTGCCCATAGACGACTACACGAACTCGCTGAACACCACCGTGCTCTACACCCACTACCAACTGACGCTGCCCAACGCCCAATGCCGCATGAAGATGAGCGGCAACTACCGTCTGCACATCATGGACGAGGACGGAGAGGATGCCATCGTGGTGGAACTGCGTGTGGTGGAACCGCTGATGAGCGTGGGACTGGGCATAACCACGAACACCGACACGGGGCTGAACACGCGCTACCAGCAGGTGGCCATGAGTGTGAACTACAATGGCATGAAGGTGACGCGCCCCGACGAGCAGATACAGACCATCGTGATGCAGAACGGGCGCGAGGATAACATGAAAATCAACGTGGAGCCCAACTACACCACACCGCAGGGACTGCGTTGGGAGCACAACAGAAGCCTCATCTTTGACGCGGGCAACGAATACCGCAAGTTCGAGGTGCTCGACCCTACGCATATCTCCATGGGACTGGCAGCCGTGAACTGGGACGAAGACTCACGCACATGGCATGCCCTACCCTCGCAGACAGAGCCGCGACGCCACTACCTGTACGATCAGGATGCCAACGGGGCGTTCCTGCTGCGCAACAGCGACAACATAGAGACGGAGCGCACCTCAGACTATGTGTATGTGCACTACCGTCTGCAGGCCGCCCGATGCCATGACGACGCGCAGGTCATCATCAGCGGTCGCTGGACAACAGAGGAGCCGTCGCAGTATGTGATGGAGTATGACGAGGAAAGCCAGTCGTATCAGGCCGTGGTGATGCAGAAACTGGGCTATTACAACTACCTGTTTCTGCTGCAGGACATGGACGGCACCACGCACCCCTTGCCGGAAGAAGGCTCGTTTTTCCAAACGGAAAACCGCTATGATGCCTTCATATATTATAAAGGTACGGGCGAGCGCTCTTGGCGTCTGGTGGGAACAAACAATGGCCAATAAGCGTTCTTATTGGCCATTGTTTGACGAACACATCGCCCTGTATTCCTTGGGTGTCTGCTTGTATTGATGGAAGAAATTGCCCATGAAATAGTTGGGCGTATAGAAACCGCACTCTTCTGAAATCTGCTCAATCGTATTGTCGGTGGTGCGCAGCAATTCGGCGGCACGCTGCAAGCGGAACACACGGACGAATTCACGCGGACTCTTATGGATATTGGCAGAGATAACCTCGTAGAGGTGGACGATTTCCACATTCAACTCTTCGCTCATCATGCGCATCGACAGGTCGCCATGCCTGTTGGCCTCGACATAGGGCATGAGTTTGAACATAATCTCTATGAACTCCGGACTGAGTTGGGTGCGGCTGTCGGGCGTTCTGCCATGGAAATCCTCCTGTATGGGCATGAGGATTTCGGTGGAAATAGCGTTGCAACGGTCTGCAAACGAGCGTATCTTGCTGACCACATCGCCCTCTTCATGGCTGCGACGGAGGCGCATGCGCGTGTTGCGGCTATAATAGACAAAGTTGACGATGGCCAGCACCACGATGATGAAGGCAAAGATCAGAAACACGCCCGTGGTCTGCCACCACGGCTGGTTGACATGAATGATCCACACATAGGGATCGCCGTCCCATTGTCCGGGGAACATGGACACCTGCACCGACACTTCATGGTCGCCTGGCTCCAGGTCCATCAGCGGCAGGTGCAGACGGCCTTGGTCATCCACCTTTCCATCGGAATCGAAATAGGAATATTCGCGCCACTCATTGTTGTCCATGCCTATGACCCGTGCCCGGTAGTAGGTCTGCAGGGGCCGGTAGTAGTTGAGGGCCGAGAAGTGGAGTACCACCGAGTTCATGTCGCTGTTGATCCAGATGTCCTTCACACGCGTGATGGCCTTGTTGATGACAACATTGCCGTCTATAGACTGATTGGGCACCACCACATTGCCATTGACCATCAACTTGATGAGTTTGGGATACATCTTGTAGGTATGGGGGATGTTGACATCGGCAAGACTGTCGGGATGGAAGGCCACCACATGGTCTATGGACTGCATGACCACCGTTCCGTCGTCCAGACAGATGGCCTTGCAGTTGACAAACGACTCGCTCGGCACATTGTCGATATCGCCGAAACTATTGACGAAATAAGGAGTTTCACCATTGAAGAGGATGCAGGAGATGCCGCAGGAGGTGGCCACCCAGATGTTATGCGACTTGTCTTCCACCACGGAGTGCACCACATTGTTGTAGAAACCACGGCGGCGGTTGAACAGCACAGGCTCTGACTGCGGGCTCTTATAGAGGTAGAGCCCCGTGGTGGTGCCTATCCACGACCAACCGCGGCTGTCGGTATAGAGGCAGTTGGCCCGCTGGCCCTGAAACTCGCTCAGGTTCTGCTCTATATCGTCCATCATCGCGGCATACTTCAACGCCTGCGGGTCCTTCCATGTATAAGCCTTGATGGGCGATGCCACCGGACGGGAATAGAGCAGGCCGCGCCGCTCCGTGCCTATCCACATGCCTCCCTGACGGTCGAAGGCCAGGGTGTTGCAGTCGGTCTCCATCACATTGCCGCCCACGAGGGCCAGTTCCTTGATATGATCCATGCGCCCCGATGCGATGTCGTAGATGAAATAGCCCCACTCTGATGCAATATACAGTTGGTTGTCTTTCAACGCAAGGTTGTTCATGTGAATGTCCATGGCCTGAACCACGGTCCATTGCAGGGCAGGCACATCGAAATGCAGGAGTATGGACCCTTCGCTGCCGTTGCGTATCTGGTAGAAGCCGTCCTTATGCCTCAACAGCACTGATGAGTTGGTGTATTTCTGGGCCGTGTCCCAATCGTAGGCCTTGGTGCGATGCACCACATTGCCCGTCTGTATGTCCATGCCCACCTCCTCGCCGTCGTCATAGAACAGGAGCAGCAGGTTGTCCATGACCTCCACGTCCTGCAGGTTGCGGTCGCGAAGCACGTTATAGGTCTTCTGATGGTCAACGCCGTAGAGCCCCTTCTCGGTAAGGAACCACGCACAGCCCAAAGAATCGACAAACATATCGAGCACCTGCTCATGGCATCCCATGCCGGCAATCACGCTGTCCACATTCTGAATGAACTGCTCGGTAAGCAGGTCTACGCAGGTAACGGTATTGGTGTTCTTCAGCCAGATGTGATGGCTATGGTCGAAATAGAGGTGATAGTTGCCACGATACAGCGGCAGTTGGTATTGCAGGTCCTGACGGGTATCGATATGCGAAAATGAAGTGCCGTCGTAGAAGTTCAGGTTGCCTATCGTTGAGATAATCATACGCCCTGTGTGCGTGCATACGATGACCTGCGCACTATTGTCGGCCAGGTCGTTGGCGGCATTGAGCACACGGAAAGTGCGGTCGTGCTCAGCACCCTTTACAACAAGAGGTGCCATGAGCAAGGTTAGCAACAGGTATATGGTCCTCATCGAAAGATTCGTTAATGGTAAAGTTTACGTTTGCAAAGATAATACTTTTCTGTTAAAACACACGCTTTTTATCAAAAAAATTCGTTGCAAGCAAAACTTTTCCTTAGTAACGATGG
>CAMHDT010000004.1 GCA_946183985.1 uncultured Prevotella sp. | reverse complement strand
CTTGAGTGCAAAGGTACAACATTGCCATTGCGGTTCTCGAATACTTCGCAAGAAATTTTCACATAAATTTTTCATTCGCTCGACCTTGGTCGCTTGGCTCGTCCAAGATTATATGTTGAAGGAACATAAATCGCCATAAATGGCACATAAATATTAATGTCGAAAGGGACAAAAATCTTCAAAAATGTAACAAAAATTTGTCTGCTCTGCTGTTGCAGTGTTGCAGTGTTGCAGTTCTCTAAAGGCTATTCTCATACCCTAAAAAACTTCTATATTTATATATATATAAATATAGAGTTGATTTTTGACTTTCCTATAATCTATTTTGAGAACTGCAACACTGCAACAACTGCAACAAACAAATTGTAGACATCAAAAAAGTTTTCAAAAAGTTTTCGAGCAAAAGAGTCCTTATTTCACTTTTTATTTGTAATTTTGTGCCGATGAAACAAGAATTATCCATACTCATACCAGCATACAACAGTATATGCACAGGCATCGTGGAACGGCTGCTGAAGCAATGTGAGGCACGGGAAAAGACTCATGGCGACTTCGCCTACGAGATTATTGTGGCTGACGACCATTCCCCTCACACGGCTGCCATTGAGGCGAACCGTGCAATAGCCCAGATGCCCCACTGCAGGTTCATTGAGAAAGAGACCAACACGGGCAGCGCCGCCACACGCAACTTCCTGGCCGACGAGAGCCGCTACGAATGGATGCTGTTTCTCGACTGCGACATGGAGATTGCCAGCAGCGATTTCATCGACAATTACATGGACTGCGACCATCAGGGGGTGGTGAACGGCGGTATAGTCATTGCCCAAGGCCCCAAAGGCAACCTTCGCTATCTGTATGAGAAGGCCTGCGAGCCCAATCATACGGCAGAGATGCGCCAGAAGCGCCCCTATCACAGTTTCCGCTCCACCAACTTTATGATTGAGCGCCGCATCATGCAGCAATGCCGGTTCGACGAGCGTTTCAAGAAGAGCGGCTATGAGGATGTGCTCTTTGGCAAACAACTGAAGAAGAACGGCATTGAGATGCACCACATTGACAATCCCACCGTGATGACCGACTTTGAGTCCAACGCCGACTATATGGACAAGATAGACCGCAGTCTGCAGACGCTCTATACGTTCAGGACCGACCTGCGCGGCTTCTCGCAACTCATCACGCTGAACGACAACATCCATCTGGGCATTGTGCGATGGATGCTCCGCATGCTTCACCGCTGCGTGGAGTGCGCAGAACGCAAAAACCTATGCTCACAGCACCCCTCACTAAAGGTGTTCAACCTGTATCGTATTGGGCGCTATTTAACAATAAACCATTAAGTTTTACTTTAACTATAAACATTTAAAACATAACTACTTATGAAACATCGTTTTGCATTCAAAATGTTCCTTAAGCCAGGCTTCGAGGAAGAGTATCAGAAGCGCCATGCTGCCATTTGGCCAGAACTGGTTAAGATGATAAAGGAACAGGGCGTGGGCAACTACAGCATCTACTGGGACAAGGACACGAACATTCTCTTTGCCTATCAGGAGTGTTCGAAAGAGGGCAACTCACAAGACACAGACCATGTTGACCCCATTACACAGCGCTGGTGGGACATGATGGCCGACATTATGGAGGTGAACCCCGACAACTCGCCCGTCACCATTCCCCTGCCCGAGTTATTCCACCTCGATTAAACCGTCTTATTCCGCCTCGACTAAAATTGACATCACCTCACAGAGCGCTTGTATTTCTTAAACCTTGCCCTGATGTCGTCAACATACTGGGCAGTCTCGCTGCCCCTCATGTAGCCGCTCCTAACAAGTGAATCCTGATAGTAGCGGGGCTCGCTGAGACGCAGCACGTAGACCTTCACGTCAGACCAGCGGTGGGGGTTCCTGCCATCGCGCCGAGCCAGGCGCATAGCATCGCGGATATGATTGAGTCCTCCGTTATAGGCCGCCATAGCCAGGTTCTGCCGCTCTACGCGGTCGCCCACATCCGACAGTTCGCGTTCCAACTGCTTCAGGTAGCGCGTGCCGGCCTCAATGTTGTGCTCAGGGTCGTACATCTTGTCGGCTGGAAGCCCCAGGCGGTCGGCCGTCGACGGCATGATTTGCATCAGGCCCTGTGCGCCAGCAAACGAACGGGCACGTGGATCGAAGGTCGACTCCTGATAGCACAGGGCTGCCAGCAAACGCCAGTCCCATCCTATGCGCCGCCCGTAGGTACGGAAATAAAGGTCGTAGCGCGAGATGGCTCCCTGCGAAAGCATGGGGGCATAGACATGTCTTTCTATCATGCCGCCAGTGAGCCACTCATGCTCCTCGGCCTTTGCCTCAGCCGTCATCTCAGGTTGATACCAGGCAGCCAGTTCCTCTGCCAGCGCGGTCTTACCCTCGGCAACAAGCCATCCTGCGACAGTGGTGTCATTGTCGAACCGCATAAAGGCGAAATCGGCCTCTTTGCCGTTAATTCTGTCGTATATCTCGGCCGTATCGCGGCACACCTCTACGCGTAACTTCACGCCAAGATTGCTGGCGAATTTCTCGGCCAGCATATACTGAACGCCCAAATGGTGCCCATGATAGTCATAATAGGTGTCGGGGCCTGACAGCGTCAGACCTATCAGTTCGCCAGCCTGCTGAATATCGTCGAGGTCGAATGCATCAGTACTGTCGGAGGCTATGCCCCACGGCGGTGCCACAGGCTCCTGTCGCTGCGTGCATCCTGAAATGCAGAGCAAAATCAGAATAAATATGCTGATTGGTTTCAATTTACTTACTTTTTCGCTGCAAAATTACATATTTTATTGCATAATCAGAAATAATTCAGTAATTTTGCAACGATTTTTTAATTCAGATAACTATTTGTACAAATCGACCATTTGAAGAAATGCTAAGAATTGCCGTACAGTCGAAGGGCCGGCTCTTCGACGACACCATGCAACTGCTCAACGAAGCAGACATCAAAGTCAGCGCCAGCAAGCGCACCCTTTTAGTAGAAGCCAAGAACTTTCCGCTGGAAGTGCTGTATCTTCGCGACGACGATATTCCCCAAAGCGTAGCCACAGGCGTGGCCGACATAGGCGTTGTGGGCGAAAATGAGTTTGTGGAGAAACAGGCCAAGGCAGAAATCATATCCCGACTGGGTTTCAGCAAATGCCGCCTGTCGCTTGCCCTGCCCAAGGACCTGGACTACCAGGGATTGAGTTGGTTCAATGGCAAGACCATTGCCACCTCCTATCCCGTCATTCTCCAGAAATTCCTCGACGAGCATCATATCAATGCTGAGATACATGTCATTACGGGCAGTGTGGAAATCAGTCCGGGCATAGGACTTGCTGACGCTATCTTCGACATTGTAAGCAGCGGCTCCACGCTGGTAAGCAACAATCTGCGCGAGGTGGAAGTGGTGATGGAGAGCGAAGCGCTGCTCATAGGCTACCCTGGCATGGGTGACGAAAAGCGCGAACTGCTCAAGCAGATGCTGTTTCGCTTTGCCGCCGTGCGCGAAGCCGAAGACAAGAAATATGTGCGCATGAATGTGCCCAAAGCCCGTCTGCAGGATATTATCAACGTATTGCCTGGCTTGAAGAGCCCCACCATCATCCCTCTGGCTGACGATGAGTGGTGCT
Source organism: uncultured Prevotella sp. (assembly GCA_946183985.1). Taxonomy (GTDB): domain Bacteria; phylum Bacteroidota; class Bacteroidia; order Bacteroidales; family Bacteroidaceae; genus Prevotella. Next base: position 41,797 of record CAMHDT010000004.1, on the reverse strand, counting down.
CCGTACATACCGTGCTCGATGAAAAGCGCTTCTGGGAAATCATTGGCCAATTGAAGAACATTGGTGCACAGGGCATTCTCGTCACGCCTATCGAAAAAATGATTCTTTAGGTTTTAAGGGTTTAAGGCTATATGAAAATTATACGTTATCCTAAACGGGAGCAATGGAGTGAGATTTGCCAGCGTCCGCATTTGGACATGGCGCAATTGATGAACACTGTCAACATCGTGCTGAACGATGTCAGAAAGCGTGGCGACGAGGCCGTGCGCCACTACGAGCAGTGCTTTGACCATGCTGTGCTCACCTCACTGGCTGTTACAGAGGCAGAGATTGACGAGGCAGAGACGCTTGTAAGCGAAGAACTGAAGGCCGCTATCCAACTGGCTCACGACAATATCTATCAGTTTCATGCTGCACAGAAGTTTGAAGGAAAAAAAGTGCAGACGCGTCCGGGCGTGGAATGTTGGCAGAAAAGTATAGCCATAGAGAAGGTTGGCCTCTATATTCCTGGCGGCACCGCCCCGCTCTTCTCCACGGTGCTGATGCTGGCCACACCTGCCAAGATTGCTGGATGCAAGGAAATCGTGCTCTGCACGCCTCCAAATAGCGAAGGCAAGGTGAATCCTGCCATTCTGGTGGCAGCCCGCACGGCTGGCGTCAGCAAGATTTTCAAGGCAGGCGGTGTGCAGGCCATTGGCGCGATGGCTTATGGAACGGAGTCTGTACCTAAGGTGTTCAAGATCTTCGGCCCTGGCAACCAGTATGTGATGGCAGCCAAGCAACAGGTGTCGCTGGGTGAGGTGGCAATTGACATGCCGGCTGGCCCCAGTGAGGTGTGCGTGTTGGCTGACGATAGCGCCAACGCCTCGTTCGTAGCCGCCGACCTGCTGTCGCAAGCCGAGCACGGCATTGACTCGCAGGTGCTGTTTGTCACCACCTCGGAAGCCATGCTGACAAATGTGCAAGACGAAGTGGAACGTCAACTGAACCTATTACCACGTAAGGAAATGGCCAAAAAGTCGTTAGACAACAGTAGGTTTGTGCTGGTAGAAAGTGAAGCGGAGATGATGCAACTGTCTAACGCATACGCGCCCGAACATCTTATTATTCAGACGGGTAATTATGAAGCAATGGCCGAACAGGTTGTCAATGCAGGCAGTGTGTTTCTAGGCAAATATGCCTGTGAGAGTGCAGGCGATTATGCCAGCGGCACCAATCACACCTTGCCCACACACGGATATGCCACAGCCTACAGCGGTGTGAACCTGGACAGTTATTGTCGCAAGGTGACATTCCAGCATCTCACTGAGGAAGGTATCCGCGAGATTGGACATGCCGTAGAACTGATGGCAGAGGCCGAGCAACTGGATGCCCACAAGAATGCAATGACTGTGAGAATAGAAGAACTGACTTGATAATAGGCCCCATAGGACCTATAAGACCCACAAGACCCATGAAACCATTAGATAAACTAACCAGAAAGAATATCTGGAATCTGGCACCATACAGTTGTGCCCGCACGGAGTTCAGCGGAAGCACGGCAAGCGTGTTTCTCGATGCTAACGAGAATCCCTACGGCAATGCGTTAAACCGCTATCCCGATCCGCTTCAGACAGAACTGAAGAAGAAGATCGAGCAGGTAAAAGGTATTCCTGCGGCCTACACCTTTGTGGGAAATGGAAGCGATGAGGCTATTGACCTGCTCTACCGCTGTTTCTGCGAGCCCAAGACTGACAATGTGGTTGCCATCGAGCCTACCTATGGCATGTATAAGGTTTGTGCCGACATCAACGATGTGGAATACCGACAGGTTCTGCTCAACGAACAGTTTCAGATGTCTGCCGACAGATTGCTTGAGGCCTGCGACGAACACACTAAGATCATCTGGGTATGCAGCCCCAACAACCCGACGGGCAATGACATGAGCCGCGATGAGATTGTCAAATTGCTCAATGCCTTTGAGGGTATCGTCGTCGTCGATGAAGCCTACAGCGACTTTTCACATCTGCGCCCGTTGCGCTATGAACTGCCGCGCTACCCTAACCTTGTGGTACTCAACACGCTGAGCAAGGCATGGGCATCGGCCGCCATCCGACTGGGTATGGCCTTTGCTTCGCCTCAGATCATTGAACTCTTCAACAAGGTGAAGTATCCTTATAATGTCAACCTGCTTACGCAGCAACAGGCTATCAAAGTGCTGAGCGACCCCTACGAGGTGGACCGATGGATTCAACTCATTTTGCAGGAACGCGCACAGATGGCTATTGCCTTCAAGCAATTGCCAATCTGCGAACATGTCTATCCCAGCGATGCCAACTTCATCTTGGTCAAGGTGACTGATGCCGTCAGTATATACAATTATCTGGTGTCGTGTGGCATTATCGTACGTAATCGCCATCGTGTGCAACTGTGCCAGAATTGCCTGCGTATTACTATTGGCACAAGAAGCGAGAATGCTGAACTCATTGGTGCACTACGCAAATATAGTAATAAGTAATAATTAGTCTTTGACAAAAACACGGAAGCCCGCGTTTTGGCACGCCTTTTGCTGAATGATTATCGTATAACAACGAAAGAAAGGAAACGAATGACAAGTCAATTTTCACCCAAAGTGTCTGAAATACTTGCCTTTTCACGCGAAGAAGCACAGAGGCTTTCATCACTGTCGGTAGGACCGGAACACCTGCTGCTGGGACTGTTGCGCACCAACGACGGTGCCGTCAGAAGCGTGTTCAGCCGCCTGCAACTCGATACCGCAGGGCTAAAACAAGACCTGGAACAGCGTGTGCGCGAACCAATGAACATGAATGTGCCGCAGGACGCAAGCGAACTGATGCTTAACGAGAAGGCTTCCAATATTCTGAAACTGGCTGTGCTGGAGGCGCGCATGCAACACACATCGGAAGTAGATGCAGAACATCTGTTGCTGGCCATCCTTCACGACCAGGTTGACAACGGGGCAAAACTGGCACTCGAAGCCAGCAACACGAACTATGACGATGTGCTGAATCTGCTGAAAGCGGCCAAGACAACGCACGATGCGCTGCAACTGCCGGAAGAAGATGAAGAAGAAGACGCCTCAAGACCAGTTGCCACCAATACGCATCAGTCGCAGGACGGACAGAAGACCAAGTCAAAGACCCCCGTGCTCGACAATTTCTCAGTAGACCTGACCAAGGCTGCAGCAGAAGGCAAACTCGACCCCTGCATAGGACGCGAGAAAGAGATACAGCGCGTGATGGAGATTCTTGGTCGGCGCAAGAAGAATAATCCAATCCTCATTGGTGAACCTGGCGTGGGCAAGAGTGCTATTGTTGAAGGATTGGCAACCATGATTGCCCAGCGCAAATGTCCGCCCATGTTCTTCAACAGGCGCGTGGTGAGTCTCGATATGACTGGCATCGTGGCTGGCACGAAGTATCGTGGACAGTTTGAAGAGCGTATCAAGACCCTGCTGAAGGAGATTGAGCAGACACCTGAACTCATCGTGTTCATCGACGAGATACACACAATGATAGGCGCCGGCTCGACACCTGGTTCCATGGATGCTGCCAACATCATGAAGCCGGCACTGGCACGCGGGGCCATGCAATGTATCGGTGCTACCACGCTCGACGAGTATCGCAACTCGATAGAAAAGGACGGAGCATTGGAAAGACGCTTCCAGAAAGTAGTCGTTGCACCCACCACCGCCGAACAAACCCTACAGATCCTGCACAATCTGAAAGGACGCTATGAGGAGCATCATCATGTGACATACACTGACGACGCCATCATGGCATGTGTCAGATTGACAGAACGCTATATCACCGACCGCGCTCAGCCAGACAAGGCCATTGATGCGATGGACGAAACGGGTGCTCGCGTCAACCTGACACATGCGCAGACACCACCAGAAGTAGTCGACATTGAGAAGCAATTAGACGAAATAAAGGAGAAGAAACAGCGTGCCGTAGGCAATCAGAACTACGAACTGGCAGCCAGTTATCGTGACACGCAGACCCAACTGGAACAGCGACTCAAGCAGATACAGGCTGAGTGGCAGGCCGACAGCAACAGCCAACGGGTAACAGTAGACGAAAAAGAGGTGAGCGATGTGGTGGCAACGATGACAGGCATCCCAGTACAGCGCATGGCCGAAAGTGAAAACGTGAGGCTGAAGAACATGGCTTCCGTGCTGAAAGCATCAGTCATTGCACAAGATGCAGCCATCGACAAGATGGTGAAAGCCATACAACGCAACCGTGTGGGCCTGAAAGATCCCAACCACCCCATTGGTGCTTTCATGTTCCTTGGCCCAACTGGCGTAGGAAAAACCTATCTGGCCAAGAAACTGGCCGAGCAGATGTTCGGCTCTGCCGATGCTCTTATCCGTGTAGACATGAGTGAATATACGGAAGCGTTCAACGTGAGCCGACTCATTGGTGCTCCTCCAGGCTATGTGGGCTATGAAGAAGGTGGACAACTCACCGAGCGCGTGCGCAGGAAGCCCTACTCTATCGTGCTGCTCGACGAGATTGAGAAAGCGCACGGCAATGTGTACAACCTCCTGCTGCAAGTGCTTGACGAAGGGCGCCTTACCGATGGCAACGGACGGTTTGTCGATTTCCGCAACACAGTCATTATCATGACCTCGAATGCAGGCACACGCCAACTGAAAGACTTCGGCCGCGGTATTGGCTTCACGGCTACATCGCTGGGAGCCAACATGAACGAGAAAGACCGCGAACATGCCCGTTCCATCGTGCAGAAAGCCCTGTCGAAACAGTTTGCGCCAGAGTTCCTCAACCGTTTAGACGAGATTATAACCTTCGACCAACTGGACATGGAGGCTATCAAACGCATTATCAACGTGGAACTGTCGCCATTGAAGAAACGCATTGCCGATTTAGGCTACACAATGGAACTTAGCGATGCCGCCAAGGAGTTTGTCGCCACTAAAGGCTATGATGTACAGTATGGTGCCCGTCCGCTGAAACGTGCCATACAGAACTATATCGAGGATGGTATCTGTGAGTTAATCTTGTCAGATGAACTTCCGGCAGAGGCGGTTATCCACATTGACAAACATCAGGAAAAGGAAGAGTTAGTGTTCACGCACTAACTCTTTTTTTTATGCCATATCATCGTAAAACGCATTTGATATGATGCAAAAAACTTAAAGAATCTTAAATCGCAAAAAATAGAATCCGCGCAACGGCTTCATTTTCAATTATTTTAAGTAATTTTGCAGCCGTTTTCAGCCACATCCGTGGCAATAGATGTCTGGACAGGCGCAGGCGTCTATCAATATTAACCCATTAGCAATGGTCTGATTCCCGTCTGTTCAGGCCACGCTCCATTCCATTTGGGGCAAAACAAAATTTTATGTCAGAATTAACAAAGAATGTTCAGCCACTCCAGGACTTTAACTGGGATGAGTTTGAAAACGGAACCGTTGGCAACATCAGCAAGGAAGAACTTGACAAAGCCTACGACGAGACCCTGAACAAAGTAGCCGACCATCAGGTTGTTGAAGGCAAGGTAGTTTCTGTAGACAAGAAAGAAGTGATTGTCAACATTGGTTACAAGAGCGACGGTATCATTCCCGCTGCCGAGTTCCGCTACAATCCCGACCTGAAGGCTGGTGATGTGGTAGAAGTCTATGTTGAGAGCGCAGAGGACAAGAAAGGCCAACTCATCCTTTCTCACAAGAAGGCTCGCCTCTCTCAGGCTTGGGATCGCGTCAATCAGGCACTCGACGAGCAGCAGATTATTCAGGGCTTCATCAAGTGTCGCACCAAGGGCGGCATGATTGTAGATGTCTTTGGCATCGAGGCCTTCCTGCCCGGTTCGCAGATTGATGTACACCCCATTCGCGACTACGACCAGTTCGTTGGCAAGACGATGGAGTTCAAGGTGGTGAAAATCAACCAGGAGTTCCGCAACGTGGTTGTTTCTCACAAGGCTCTTATCGAGGCTGAACTTGAAGCCCAGAAGCAGGAGATCATTTCTCGTCTTGAGAAGGGTCAGATTCTGGAGGGTACCGTTAAGAATATCACATCCTATGGTGTCTTCGTTGACCTTGGAGGTGTTGACGGACTCATTCATATCACAGACCTGTCATGGGGCCGCGTTGACGATCCTAAGAAGGTTGTTGAACTCGACCAGAAGATTAATGTGGTTATTCTCGACTTCGACGAGGAGAAGAAGCGCATTGCTCTCGGTCTGAAGCAACTCACTCCTCATCCTTGGGATGCTCTGAACCCAGACCTGAAGGTAGGCGATCACGTCAAGGGTAAGGTTGTTGTCATTGCCGACTACGGTGCATTCGTAGAGGTTCAGCCCGGCGTTGAGGGTCTGATTCACGTGAGCGAGATGTCTTGGAGCCAGCACCTGCGCAGTGCTCAGGAGTTCCTGAAGGTAGGCGATGAGATTGAGGCCGTTGTGCTGACCCTCGATCGCGAGGAGCGCAAGATGAGCCTCGGCATCAAGCAGTTGAAGGAAGATCCCTGGGAGGCTATCGAAGTGAAGTATCCTGTTGGTTCTAAGCACACTGCCAAGGTGCGCAACTTCACTAACTTCGGTGTGTTCGTTGAACTGGAAGAGGGCGTTGACGGTCTCATCCACATCAGCGACCTGTCGTGGACCAAGAAGGTTAAGCACCCCAGTGAGTTCACAAAGGTTGGCGAGCCCATTGATGTAGTAGTTCTTGACATCGACAAGGAGAACCGTCGTCTGTCGCTTGGTCACAAGCAGTTGGAAGACAATCCTTGGGATGTGTTCGAGGAGAAGTACACCGTTGGCTCTGTCCACACAGGTAAGATTACCGAAGTGCTCGAGAAGGGTGCCGTTGTGGCCCTTGAGGAGAATGTTGAAGGCTTCGCTACTCCCAAGCACCTGGTGAAGGAAGACGGCAGTCAGGCTCAGCAGGGCGAGGAACTGGAGTTCAAGGTCATCGAGTTCAACAAAGATTCGAAGCGTATCATCCTTTCTCACAGCCGCACCTTCGAGGATGCACAGCGTGAGGAGAAGCGTGCTGCCCGCAAGGCTGCTGCTCCCCGTCAGAAGAAGGAAGAGGCTCCGAAGATTGAGAACGTTGCTGCAAGCACCACGCTTGGCGACCTTGATGTCTTGGCCAACCTGAAGGCTCAAATGGAGAAGAGCGAGTAATTCACTCCAATCCTTTAATCATGCAAAAGGCTACCAATATTGGTAGCCTTTTTTTATTTTCAAGATTATATGAGTTCGAAGATTCCCGTAGGCTTAGTGCGCTTCAACACCTCAAGTTGAAGGTCTTTTCCAACGATGATGCCATAAGAGCGCAGTACGGTCTCCACCGTTTTCCGTGCCAGTTCTGGGTGGTTGTTTTCCTCCGACAGATGGCATAACCACACTTGCCGCAAGTGCTCGCTCATATTTTGTGCAATGGCCTCACCACATGCCACATTGTTCAGATGACCAGTACCGCTGGTTATGCGCTCCTTCAGATGTGGTGGATAGGGACCTTGCATGAGCATCTCCACATCGTGGTTGGCCTCGATGACCAGATAATGGGCACGACTGATATGACTGGCAATGTCTTCAGTGATGTGTCCCACATCGGTAACCAGACAGAACACCGTTCCGCCAGCCTCAATCTCATAGCCCATATTATCACTACTGTCGTGAGGCACGGTGAATGGCGTGACCTTGAACTCGCCTATCTGAACCGTACAGTCAGGTTCCAGATAGTGTCTGTCGGCTGCTTCTACTTTGCGTGCTACACAATAGTTACGGTCAATGCCGCAATGGACTTCTCTTGAGGCATAGACAGGCAGATGCAGATCGTGGCTGATACTTCCCACCGATTTGATATGGTCGGCGTGATCATGTGTTATCAGCACTTGGTGTATCTGTGCCATATTGATGCCATAATCGCGGAAATACTTCTTCAACATGCGGATACCCACCCCCATGTCTATCAGCAGTCCATCGCTATCTGTATACAGATAATAGCAATTGCCGCTACTTCCACTTCCGAATGATATGAATTTCAACATCAGTTTCTACTTTTTTCTTTTTCGTCTTTTATGTTAGAACGGCAGTCCCACGGCAAAGTGGAATGCATTGTCGCGACCGAACTTGGGATGCAATAGCGGGTAGTGCTCTTCGTCGTCGGTCTCGTATGCGGGATTGACGGCCTTCATACCCAAGTCGAAACGCAGGATAAAATAATCGAAGTTAAGACGCAGGCCAAAGCCATAGCCAACTGCCAACTGACTGGGGAAATCTTTCAGGCGGAACTGTCCGCCAGGCTGCACTGCATATTCGCGCAGTGTCCAGATATTTCCCGCATCAATAAAGGCTGCACCGCTGAACTTCCAGAATAGTCGGGTGCGGTACTCCACATTCATGTCGAGTTTCATGTCGCCCGTCTGATTGATGAAGTTGATGCGTCCGTCGCGCTCCTTGTATTTGCCTGGTCCAAGCGAACGCACGCTCCATCCGCGCACGCTGTTGGCGCCTCCAGAGAAATAGCGTTTTTCAAATGGCAGCACCGTGCTGTTGCCATAAGGATAGGCAATGCCGAAGCCCACATGAAACACCACCTGGTTGCTCTTGTCAATCCGAATGGTCTTGCTCATGTCTATATCGCCCTTCACATATTGTGCAAAGGCGATGTTGAACAGCCTGTAATGTCCTTCGTTGTCCTTCTCTGTGCCAAAAACCTTTGAGCCAAACTGCAGCAGATTGCCTGACGTCTCTACATTTGTCTTGACGGCCCAGTCACCTTTTGCATAGGAATAACCGAAGCCAATCTTCGTGATAAAGAGGTCGTCGTAGTTATAGCGCAGGATGGCGTTACGGTTGTTGTCATTGTCGAGATACTCTGTACGGAAGGTCTGTGATATCCACGGCATGAACACATAGTTCAGGTCCAGGAGATCCAATTGGAAACGGTCATGCCTGTGGGGCGCACTCCACCTGTAGCGCCATGCTGCCGACACCAAGCGGCGGTGGAACTCGGGGCGGTTCTGCAGGTCGTAGAGCAAAGACACCTCGCTCGTGGCATTCATTCGCTGCCGGGTCTGCCTACGCAGGAAGGGTGTGACGAATCGTGGAAATTGCAGGCGCGTCTCCACGCTATACTCCACGAAATCCTGATTACTGTAGCCTTCGAGCCCGCGTATGGCCTCATAGGCACCACGCAGTTCAATTGACAGCACTTCGCTTCCGCGAAACAGGTTGCGGTTCTGATAGGTAAGCGAGGCGGCTGCCCCCAGGTCGCCAGCCGTGTTGGTGCCTTCGGGCTGGAAACTGATGGTCGACGGTTTGTTGGTCTGCAGCAGGATATCGCAATCGAGAGAGTCTTCGTCGGGCACCTGACGCAATGTCACATTCGTATACCTTACAGCCTGCAGGCGTCCGAAGTGATTATAGGTATTCTGTAATCCCGACGCACTGAAAGGCTGCCCCGCCTCAAGGTGTGTACACTCGTTCAGCACATGCTGACGCAGATGAACCTTGTGGTCGCCTGCATCGCCGCTGGCATAGTTGATGTGACGCATATAGTAGCGTGTATGAAGCGTGTCAGGGCGCGACCCCAGACGGTAGAGTCCCATCCTTAGTGTCAGGTCAATGAGGGTGGTGCCAGGAATGGTGTCGGCCTGATAGGTAATGAACTCCTTATGGAAACGGTAGTAGCCACTGTCGGCCAGCACCGATGTGAGGCGCTTACGCTCAGCATCGAGGCGCGACACATCAAACTTCATACCTTTGTAAACGAGCCTGTTCACCGAGTCAGTCTGCAACATGCGCTGCAGAGCAGGGTCGGCAATATCGTAGTCTATGTTCTCTATGAAATAAGGATTATTGGGATGCAGCACATATACGATATTCATCTTGCGCCCTTTCCGCTGCTTCTTCATCGTCACATCGGCACGCAGGAACCCTTCGTTGCGCAATTGCTGGCACAGATCAGCACACGTAGCCACAGCCTTCGCACTGTCGAACACCACTGGTGGCTCACCCATAGAGCGTAGCACGCGGTTCACCCACTTCGTTGTGTCGCGTCCCGACAGCGAATAGGTGGCTAACGACATTTTGAACAGCGAGAACAGGCGACCGTTAGGCTGCTGTCGTACATAGTTCTTCAATGTTCCTGTATTGATTTCCCTGCTATATTCGCCATCGGTCTTCACCTTCACGCTGTTGAGCAGATACTCCCCCTCTGGCACATACTTCGTCGTGGAGCATGAAACCATAAGTGCCATCATGCCCACCAGCAACATATATATGTAAAGTTTGCTGTTCATACGAGACTGTACCTTCGCGAATTAATGGGCAAAGGTACGAAAAAAAGATGTAAACAGAAAGTGATTTCAGAATATTAACGCTATTTTAAAGTGCAATCATCATCCCGCAGATACAACGATGGCATTTAGCCACTGTAAGTGCCATAGATAATTTCGTAAGTGCCATAGATAATTTCGTAAGTGCCATAGATAATTTCATAAGTGCCTTTCGCTCGGAAGAAAAATAAAAAATAGATTTTATTTTGTTCTTCCCTCGCTTATTCGTATCTTTGACCTGACGGTCGAAGATACTTTCGCTCGGAAGAAAAAATAAAAAATAGATTTTATTTTGTTCTTCCCTCGCTTATTCGTATCTTTGTACCCATGATTAGCAAGGGACAGATAAAATATGTGAAGCAACTTGAGATGAAAAAACATCGCAAGAGTGAAGGAGCCTTTGTGGCTGAAGGTCCAAAAGTGGTGGGTAATCTACTGAACGCAGGGTTCACACCGAAGATAATCTTTGCTACAGAGCAATGGAAAGACAATAGCTATGCAGCACAATTGGTAACGGACGAGGAACTTCGCAAGGTCAGTTTCCTACAGCATCCACAACAGGTGCTGGCTGTGTTCAACATGAGAGACAATCTCCTGCCCTCTGCTGTATCGCCGTTGGCACTGGCACTCGACGGCATTCAAGACCCAGGCAACCTGGGCACAATCATCCGTGTTGCCGACTGGTTCGGACTGACCACCATCTACTGTTCGCCAGACACCGTGGATGCATGGAGTCCCAAGGTGGTACAGGCCACGATGGGCAGCATTGCACGTGTGGACATTATCTATACCGACCTGGTGCAATTGTTGTCAAAGGCAGAAGTGCCAGTCTATGGCACGCTTCTCGATGGCGAGAATATCTACGAGAAGACATTGGCGCCGCAGGGCATTATCGTAATGGGCAACGAGGGCAACGGCATCTCACAGGCCGTCAGACCGCTACTGACACAGCATTTGCTCATTCCTCAGTATCACGAGGGTGCAGAGAGCCTGAATGTAGCCATTGCCACAGCCATTACCTGTGCAGAGTTCAGGAGACAGGGAAATTTGAAAATCAAAAAATAAATATTTAACTAAAAGACTCTCTGCATGATGACAGCCGGCTGATAGCCATCGGACAAGAGCAACCAGTCGGAAAGCAGACCACTGGTAGTATAGCCCATTTGCGTGAAAAGTGCGAGTGAGGCTTCGTTCCTAGAAGAGATGATGGAATACAACTGATGCAGATGGAGCGTGCTGCATACATAGTCGTGAATGGCATTCAAGGCTGCACGTGCATAACCTTGGCGACGATATGGAGCAGCAATGACAATACCAACCTCGGCTCTAAGGTTCTTTGGATCGAACGAGGTGAGATCTACGATGCCTACAGTCTGTCGTTGCCCGTCTTCAATGATGAGTCTTACCTCTTTATCGGTATAGATGTCGCCAGACGAATGGGCAATATAGTCGTGAAGCACATAGCGCGAATAAGGCACATTGGTGGTACCAATATCCCACAACAGCCTGTCGTTCTCAAGATGATAGAGCATGTCGAGGTCTTCGGGCTCCATGGCGCGCAGATTGACGATGGGTAGTGTGCTCATTTCAATACTTCATGAGGGGTTATCAGAATGTTTGTCTTTGTGCTGAACGTACCGATGAGCGATAGGCCGTCGGCCGAAGCACGACTGATGATTTCTTCAAAACTGAATATCTCGGTGTCGTAGACCACACATTGTTTTTTGGCCGGAACGACCTTCTCGTCGACATCTGCATACCGCGCCGTCAGAGCCTTACGCTGAGCCAGGGCACGACACGCCTGATGCATCTCAGATGATCCAACAAACACATACATGGGCCAATTGTCGTTCTTGTCATAGAATCCCAGTGCCCGTCTCATGCGCCAATACTGCATGGGCACCAGTGCCATGAATGCACGCAAGTAGATAGCAGCCTTGATGGGCAAAGTGACAAGGAGGGTGAGGTGACCATAGTGTTTACGGAAGAAGATGAGCATGGCCTGATAGAATACGTGCACATAGCGGAACGATGACTTCTGCGTCGACTCGCCTTTATAATGCACGATACGAGCCGGCACATACCAGTTCTCGTATCCGCCTTTGAGAATGCGGTAGCTGAGGTCAATGTCTTCGCCATACATGAAGAAGTCTTCGTCGAGCAAGCCAATCTCTTTGAGTATCGAATGGCGCAACAGGCAGAATGCACCACTCATGACATCAATGCGCTCGGCATGGTCCCACGACAGATGACTCATATAGTAGCGGCGCGACAACCCCAGCATCTTGAGAAACGAGACCCATGGCGTGGGAAGTGCCCGGCGCGACTCGGGGGCTATAGTGCCATTGGAATTGTGCATCATCACCCCTACTCCGCCAGCCTTCGGATGCTCGTCCATGAAACACACCGCCTGCTTAATGGCATCTTCACCCACAAACGTATCTGGGTTGAGCAGTAACACATAGTCGCCCTTTGCCTGACGAATGGCCATATTGTTGGCGCGTGCGAACCCCAGGTTATGGTTGCTGTCAATCAAAATGATGCTGTTCCCAAAACATTGCCTCAAATAGTCAACAGTGCCGTCAGCCGAATGATTGTCGACGACGAATATCTCGCAGTCCATATTTTTCGTGGCCCTGCGCACACTGTTGATGCACTGCTCCACAAAGTATGGTACCTTGTAACTGACTATGATGACACTTAGTTTCATGCTTCGTTGCTATAATCCGTTTCCAACTGTTCTGCCTCAGCACCCTCAACCACTGCAGGCTCATCCTGAGCGGTTTCGGCTTCACAGCGCGACATTGTGGGAACAATGAAAGGCAATATAAGAATCAAGATGACTGACAGCCACCCGAAGGTGGGCTCTTCTTCCAACAGATAGTAGAGCAATATGTTGGCCAACAGCAGGAAACCCACCATACTCATGCGGAGAAGCCCCCATTGCAACAAGGCTTCTGACTTGCGTGTCTGCAGGTCGCGCTCTATACGCTTGAACTTAAACAGTTTCAGAGCAAAGGGAATGGTGCAAAGAGTAAGCAGGATGCACACACATGAGAGTGCGAAACGCGTGCCCTCGCTGGCGTGTATGGATGGAAACTCGCCTTGCAACATGGTGGTGTAAGCATATAATGCCACCACAATGGCACATATCAGTGCGAACACCGTCATCAATATATGTTGCGTCTTCTTCATTGGTATCATCGTTTTATTTGCTATTCATTTCAAAAGGAGTGCGGTTTTGTATGGAACGGCCCAGCGTAACCTCGTCAGTATACTCCAGTTCATTGCCAACGGAGATACCGCGGGCTATAATACTAACCTTAACATTCAGTGGAGCCAACTTGCGGAAGATGTAAAAGCCTGTGGTGTCGCCCTCCATAGTTGTGCTGAGGGCTAGAATCACCTCGCTGATGTCACCACTCTCCACACGCTGCACCAGCGAACTGATTTCAAGGTCGGCTGGCCCTACCCCATCCATGGGTGAGATGAGACCACCCAGTACATGATAAAGTCCGTGATATTGCTGCGTGTTCTCTATGGCCATCACATCTTGTATGTTCTCAACGACGCACACCGTAGAGGCATCGCGCCGGCTATCAGCACAAATGGGACACACATCGCTGTCGCTGATGTTGTGACACACGCGGCAGAACTGCACTTCATGCTTCAAGGTTTGCACGGCACTGGCAAACTCATCGACATCGGCTGTTTCGCGGCGCAGCATATACAACACAAGCCTTAAGGCTGTCTTGCGCCCTATGCCCGGCAGTTTCGCAAATTCGCGCACTGCCCTTTCCAGCAGTTGTGATGGGTATTGCTGCATGTCTGTACCTTTATATATTATTATGAGGCTATCTCTGAGAGTTCGAGCCAGCGCATCCCCTTTTCATCCAACTCTTCGTTGAGCAGAGGGAGGCGTTTGCTCATAGTAGTAATAGCGTCTACGCTTAACGTGCCGCTGCTCAGTGCCTCTTCTATCTGTTTCTTCTCTAGTTCAAGGGCCTGTATCTCTTTGTCTAACTGTTCAAACTCACGCTTCTCCTTGAATGTCATCTTGCGGGATTTGTCAGAATTACCAGAACTCCTGGATGCTCTAGAGTCTCTTGACTCTCTAGACATTAGAGACATATCGGACTCTTTGGGCTGCAAGGCCAGCCAGTCGCGATATTGGGTATAATTGCCAGGGAAATCCTTTATTTTGCCTTCACCACTGAAAACCAGCAAATGGTCTACAACCTTATCCATGAAATAGCGGTCGTGACTCACAATGATGACGCATCCAAGGAAATCTTGCAGATACTCTTCAAGAATCTGCAGGGTCACGATATCGAGGTCATTGGTAGGCTCATCGAGCACCAAAAAGTTGGGGTTCTTCATCAACACGGTGCAGAGATACAGTTTCCGCTTCTCACCTCCCGACAGTTTATAGATATAGTTGTGCTGCTGTTCGGGGGTGAACAGAAAGTGTTGCAGGAACTGCGAGGCCGACAGATGGCGTCCACTGCCTAGGTCTATATATTCGGCAATGTCTCTGACAGCGTCTATCACTTTCATCTGGTTGTCGAATGCCATGCCCTCTTGCGAGAAATAGCCGAAACGGACAGTCTCGCCAACAACGATACGACCACTGTCTGGCTGAGAAAGCCCTAACAACATCTTGATAAAAGTGGATTTTCCAGTTCCGTTGTTACCAACGATACCCATCTTTTCAAAGCGTGAGAAATTGTAATAGAAGTCTTTTAGGATGACCGTCTGGTCGAAAGCCTTTGAAATATACTGGCACTCGAATATCTTGGAACCAATATACACATTGGAAGATTTAAGTCTCACAGTGCGTTCTTCTATACGCTGCTTGGCCACACGTTCCAGTTCATAGAAGGCATCTTCACGATACTTAGCCTTATGGCCACGCGCCTGCGGCATCCTGCGCATCCATTCCAATTCAGTACGATACAGATTGTTAGCACGTTCTATCTCTGCACGGCGATTGTCAATTCGTTCCTGTCGCTTTTCCAGATAATAAGAATAATTGCCACGATAGGTATAGATGGTTTGATTGTCTAGTTCAAGGATAACGGAACAGACACGGTCAAGGAAATATCGGTCGTGAGTGACCATAAGCAGTGTCTTACGGCCACGGTTAAGGAATCCTTCAAGCCACTCAATCATCTCTAAGTCGAGGTGGTTCGTTGGTTCATCGAGAATAAGCAGGTCAGGCTCTGTGATGAGCACATTTGCCAATGCCACGCGCTTTTGCTGTCCGCCAGACAACTGTCCCATCGGCTGACTAAGGTCGCGAATCTTCAATTGAGTGAGAATCTGCTTGGCTCGCAATACCTTTTCCTGGTCGCCCTGATGATTGAAACACGCATCAAGCACACTTTCTGCAGGATCGAAGCAAGGGCTTTGCTCTAGGAATCCCACCTTAAGGTCGCGCTTGAAAATAATAGAACCGCTGTCGTATCCGTCCTTACCAGACAGAAGCGACAGCAGTGTAGACTTTCCTGTACCGTTTTTTGCAATGAGACCCACTTTCTGACCTTCGGCTATAGAGAAACTGATGTCTTTAAAGAGCACCAATGCGCCGAACGACTTTGTCAGATTCTGAACATCAAGATATGGTATCTCACGCGCCATTTACTATTGTTTAAGCGACTTGTTGATTTCTTCGATATAGGCAAGTACCTCGTCACGCCCGTCGCCATTTTCCGAAGAGGTAACGAAATATGGCGGCATCTCCTCCCATGTCTCCATCATCGCCTTTACATAGGCATCAACATTCTGCTTCACTTTCGAGGCAGAGAGTTTGTCTTTCTTAGTGAATACGATGGCAAACGGCACACTTGACAGACCAAGCCACTCCATAAACTCGAGGTCAATCTTCTGAGGCTCATGGCGAACATCGATGAGAACAAACACATTCACCATCTGTTCGCGGCCTAAGATATAGCCGCGTATCATTTGCTCAATCTTGGCAACCTCACTCTTTGAGCGCTTGGCAAAACCGTAGCCGGGCAAATCGACCACATACCACTCCTTATTAATAAGGAAATGGTTGATGAGCAGGGTCTTGCCAGGCGTGGATGATGTCTTGGCCAGCCGCTTGTTGCGGCACAGCATATTAATGAGACTTGACTTGCCCACATTACTACGACCAATGAAGGCATATTCAGGCTTGTTGTCTTTTGGGCACATACTCACGGTAGGTGCTGACAAGGTGAATTCGGCAGTCTTGATAATCATTGGCAAACGGGGTAAGCATAATGGTTGTTCAACGTATTCTGTCAAGCGAACGCACCAACTTCTCGTCGCTCATGATGCCCTTTCGCGCCATAAACAGCAGGAAAAGGGCCACAAGCGGAAGTGCATCGGTCCAAGAGAACACAGTCTGGCTGCCAGGTTCCATCGTCACAGCGTCGGCATCTGCATAATAAGGTTGTCCCTTGATGATGGCAAATAAGATGTACCAGGCAATGAGGAGAAAGATGTCAGCAACGACAATTTTAGCCTGAAGCCTGCGATTGACATAAAGAAAGATGTCGGCTACTGCCACAACAGCCGCCACAATAAGCACCACCAACATGGCTATGCTCCCTGTGTTGAAAATCGCAGCAACGGCCAGTACCATTGCTGCCACTAGCAGAAACAATGTTTGCTTGCGCTGAATCATAGCGTCGGAAAACGGGAATAAGAATTATTCTGCATTTTCGCCAACACCGTCAGCCGAGTCTTTGGCAGGGTCGCGCCAGTAAACCTTGCCCTCAATGAACTCTTGTGTGGCAAGAAGCGATGGTTTTGGCAGTTTCTCGTAATAGCGTGAAATCTCTATCTGTTCACGGTTTTCAAAGACTTCTTCCAATGAATCGTTATAACTGGCAAACTCAGCCAGTTTCTTTGAGAGGTCTTCCTTTATCTGAACCGAAATCTGATTGGCTCTTTTTGAGATGATAGCCACGCTCTCGTAGATATTGCCTGTTTCATCGCAAAGGTCCATGATGTTGCGGGTAACGGTATTTACCGGTGCTTTCGATTTTTTGTAATCCATCTTAATATTGTTTATTTAATTCCTTAATTCTTCTATCTTTCAACCCTTCATTCCTCTGTCAGTCTTTCGTCACTTTCTTGCACTTCTCAATGAAACGCTCGGCCACACTCCGACTCTTAGACTCAGGATATTCGTTGAGGAATCCGTAGCATTCATCCTCTGCATCCCTGTAACGTTCCAATTTCCGTTCTTCGCCGCTATTCTCAGCCAACTCAAACTTGCTCTTCATAATAATAAGTGCGAAGTCTTCACGAAACTTGGTGTAAGGATAGTTCTTCAGAGCATTCTGTGCCACGATGATGCTTGAGGTATAATTGCTCTCACTGTTTGAATTGATATTACCGAAATAACCACCTAGATTATAATAGAGTTGTGCAGAGAGCAGTTCTTTTTGCACAAGGCGGTCTTGCAGATCAAACAATTTCTGCTGTGCCATTGGCCGCATGGCCGATGTCGGGAAAATGTCAAGAAACTGCTGATAGGCATTAATGGCTCCAATGGTTGGCGTCTGGTCAAGTCTGGGTTCCGGCGCACTTTGATAAAGAGCCTCACCTACATAGAACATGGCCTGCTCAGCATAGAACCCCTTGGGATAGGAAGTAAAATACTTCTTGAATGTTTCTGACGCAGACTCATAGTCGCGATTCATGAATTCAGCCATTGCCAGCATGTAAAGTGACTCTTGTGCTTCATCAGTACCTTTTTTCAGCGAAATGGCTTCGCGCAACAGTGTCTCGGCCTGAGTGTATCGCCCTTCGGCGAAGCACTGCTTGGCATATTCGTATCTGTAATTATAGTCGGTCGACTTATATACGCGATTGAACTCTGCAGCACAACTGCACATGAGCAGACCGCACAGAGACAATATGACGATGTTGGTTTTCATTTCTGTATATTCCATTTAGAGTGTGCAAAATTACTCATTTTTACTTGAATTGCAAAGAGTTTATAGTTTTTTTAACCGCTTTTGCCTTATATTTTACAGAATATTCGTAATTTTGCACTCGATTATGGATTTCAAACTTACATCATCATATCAGCCCACTGGCGACCAGCCTGAGGCTATCAGGCAACTGGTTGACGGCATTGAGCGTGGCGACAGGGCTCAAGTACTGCTCGGCGTTACGGGATCTGGCAAGACCTTTACGATGGCCAATGTCATTGAGCAAGTAAAGCGTCCTACACTTATCCTAAGCCACAACAAGACACTGGCCGCGCAACTCTTTACTGAGATGAAAGGCTTTTTCCCTGACAATGCTGTAGAATATTATGTGAGTTACTATGATTACTATCAGCCCGAAGCATACTTACCGTCGAGCGACACTTATATTGAAAAGGATTTGGCCATCAACGAAGAAATAGACCGCCTGCGTTTGTCGGCCGTAAGCAGTTTACTTTCAGGACGTAAGGATGTGATTGTTGTATCATCCGTTTCATGTATCTACGGCATGGGAAGTCCAAATGCCTTGTCGGAAAATGTAGTGATGATACATCAGGGACAGACTATTGACCGCAATGCACTGCTCCGACGGCTGGTGCAGTCACTTTATGTGCGCAACGACCTGGCCCTTGAACGAGGTACATTCCGCGTCAAAGGCGACACCATCGATATCTACATGGCCTACAACGATATGATTCTGCGCGTGGTATTCTGGGATGACGAGATCGAGAGCATCGAAGAGTTGGATTCTGTGACGTTACAACGCAAAGGGCGTTATGCAGAATACAAACTCTATCCGGCAAATCTTTTCACTACCACTCAGGAACAGACGGAGCATGCCATCCACGCCATACAAGACGATTTGGCGCAGCAGGTGGCATTCTTTGAGGAACTGGGCGACGAGTTAAAGGCACAGCGCATCAAAGAGCGTGTGGAATATGACATGGAGATGATAAAGGAACTGGGACACTGTTCGGGAATAGAAAACTACTCACGTTATTTCGATGGGCGTCATCCTGGCGAACGCCCCTATTGCCTGCTCGACTATTTCCCATCCGACTTCCTTCTTTTTGTTGACGAGAGCCATGTCAGCATACCTCAGATAGGTGCCATGTATGGTGGCGACAGGGCACGCAAGACCAATCTCGTGGAATACGGTTTTCGGTTGCCGGCTGCTTTCGACAACCGGCCACTCACCTTCGACGAGTTCCAGTCGATGGTTAATCAGGTTGTCTATGTCTCAGCCACGCCAGCCGACTTTGAACTGAACGAGTCGGAAGGTGTTGTTGTGGAGCAAGTAATACGCCCCACCGGACTACTCGACCCAGACATTGAAGTCCGTCCCAGTGAGAACCAGATTGACGACCTGCTTGAAGAGATTCGTTTGCGCATGGAACGTGACGAGCGCACGCTGGTGACCACACTGACGAAGCGCATGGCCGAGGAGTTGTCGGAATATCTTTTGAACCACGGCATTCCTACCGCCTATATCCACAGCGATGTCGGCACGTTGGACCGTGTACAGATTCTCGACCGTCTGCGCAGTGGCGAATATGCAGTACTGGTTGGTGTGAACTTATTGCGCGAAGGTCTTGACCTGCCGGAAGTGTCGCTCGTTGCCATCCTTGATGCCGACAAGGAAGGGTTCCTGCGTAGCCGTCGCAGTCTGGTGCAAACAGCAGGGCGTGCCGCCCGCAATGTGAATGGCCGCGTCATCATGTATGCAGACACCGTGACGGCATCGATGCAACTCACCATTGACGAGACGCAGCGCCGACGGATGAAGCAGATGGCCTACAACGAAGCACATGGCATTACGCCGCAACAAATCGTGAAGAGTCTGAAGGGTGCGTTGAGCCGCGATGACCGTTCGGATGTGAAAGAACTGAAGGTCGTTGCCTCAGGCATAAGTGCGGATGTTGCTGCCGATCCCGTGATAGAGCAGATGACACGGCCTGAGTTGGAGCGTCTGATAGCCGAAACGACGCGCCGCATGAAGGAGGCAGCACGCCAACTTGACTTCATGAAAGCCGCCCAGTATCGTGATGAAATCATTGCGCTACAGAAGGAACTGGAGTTGAAATAGCATCCGGATCTACTTGGAACCGATATAAAGGCAGATCATTCCAAGGATGACGAGCACAAGGTCTAAGGTTTTTGCCTTGAGGTTTCTTTCATGGAAGAAAGTTGCTCCGCATAGGAATGACACGATAACACTTCCTCGCCTAATCATACTCACGATGCTTATCATGGCTGCTGGCAGTGAGAGTGCATAGAAATAGAGAAAGTCGGCTGCCGTTAGGAACACACTAATGCCAATAATGGCATAGTCCCAACGGAACGGTGTTGTCTGCTTATGCTTCGGCACTCGCAATATGCAAAGTATGATAAACATGATGACCGCCTGGAAGATGTTGTACCATGCCTGCACCATCACAGGGTTTAGTTGTGCGCCTCCTTCCGCTACGGGTGCCATGAGATATTTATCATATAGTCCGCTGATGGCACCAAGTGCAGCCGCACCAACAATCATGTAGATATGTTTGTCGTGCTTGAAGTCGATGCCTTCTTTCTTACCACTCCGGCCAAGCAGCAGGAAGGAAGTGATGGCCAAGATCACGCCGGCCCACTGCCAGGGATTCAGTTTTTCGCCAAAGACAATGATGGCTCCAAGCAACACCATGACAGGACGCGTGGCATTAATAGGTCCGACGATGGTCAGCGGCAGGTGTTTGATGCCGATGTATCCCAACAGCCAACTGGCAAGCACAATAAAGGCTTTAATGAGTATGAGCAGGAAAGCATGCGGTGTGGGCCATGCAGCGTCAGACGCCACAATCGTTGGAAGCAGTATGATTGACGAAAAGAGCGTGTTAAGAAACAGTACGGGTATGACAGCATTGTTGCTGAGTGCTTTTTTCTTGAGTGCGTCGTATATTCCAAGAAATACTGCTGACAGGAATGCACATATTAACCACATGAAATCTGAATTATAAATTACAAATTGTTAATTGTTAATTCTGAATTGTGAATTGTTAATTCTGAATTGTGAATTGTTAATTATTATATTGTATATCTTGCAGGAAAAGCGCATTGGGAGGCATTGACTCTCCCGCATTTGTTCTTTTCCGCAGTTGAATGACCTTCTGAAAGTCGTCGACGGTGATGCGTTTCCGACCTACATCGATGAGAGTTCCAACGACAGCCCTGACCATGTTTCTCAGAAATCTGTTTGCCGTTATTTCAAATCGCCACTGTGTTGGCGCTATCTGCACCCATTGTGCACGGGTAATATGGCATATCGTCGTCTTGACATCGGCATGGCTTTTGCAGAATGCCTGGAAATCCTCATGCTGAAGGAGCAGCGCCGCCGCCCGGTTCATCAATTGGAAGTCAAGCGGATAGTGTATCTCGCACGAGTAATGACGAAGAAACGGGTCTTTATGAGTATGCACATAATAATAGTAGGTACGCGATGTGGCAGAGAAACGGGCATGCAGCGCATCGTCGACCTGCCGGATATGCTGTATGGCAATGTCTCGCTGCAGCAGTTTGTTCAGTTTGTAGGCAAGTTGCTGACAGTCAATGGGCATTAAAGTGTCAAAATGTGCCACCATCATGGCGGCATGTACGCCGGCATCGGTTCGTCCTGCGCCCGTCACCTGTATCTCAGTGCGAAGAATGAGCGACAAAGCGTGCTGCAGTTCGCCTTGAACAGATATGCCGTTTGGCTGTATTTGCCATCCGTGAAATCGCGTTCCGTCGTAACTCAATGTGATGAAGTATCTCATAATCAAGGTGCAAAGGTAATAAAAATAATTGATAATTGATAATGGATAATAGATAATTATTTTGTACCTTTGCAGTATGATATTCTATTTTTCAGGCACCGGCAATACACGCTGGGCAGCAGAACGCCTTGCGGCATTGACGGGAGAGCGGCTTGTTGGTATCGCCAACGAACTGCGCAATGATGTATGTGAGTATGAATTAAGCCATGGCGAGCGTCTTGGCTTTTGCTTTCCCGTTCACGGGTGGCAGCCGCCAGGAATAGTACGACGATTTTTGAGGCGAGCCTGTTTCCGCTTCACCACCCTGCCCTACACATATGCTTTGGTCACTTGTGGCGACAGCATCGGCTTAACAATGGAGATGTTTGACAAGTGCCTGCAAGCAAAAGGCTTGCACTTGGACAGCGAGTTTTCCCTGACGATGCCTGAGTCATACGTGTGCCTGCCGTTTATGTATACAGACAAGCCGGAGCGCGAGCAGGAGAAGATCAGCCTGTCGGGCAATGCCTTGGAGCAATATGGCAAGATGATTGTGATGCAACAACGTGGCGAACGGCACACGGTGCGCGGCTGGACCCCTTGGCTGATGAGCCATGTCATTGGCAGTTATTTCAACCATCGGATGATAAGCGACCGCAAGTTTACAGTCGATGCCGATGCCTGTGTGCATTGTGGCAGGTGTGCGCAGGTTTGTCCCACAGGCGACCTTGTGTTCGAAAACGGTCTTCCCCATTGGAAACATGACGACAGTTGCACTTGCTGTCTGGCGTGTTACCATCATTGCCCTCGCCATGCCATCAACTATGGCAAGATCACGCGCCGCCGTGGCCAGTATTATTTCGGACACGAATGATGCGGATGCCTGTGAAGGTGGGGTGCTTGTAGAGATAGCGGCGAAGCGTCATGGGCTCTACAACCACTTTCTTGTGCAGTTGAGAAGCATTGAGCAGGTGCAGCCCGTCGGTCTGCCATACGGCAAAGCCCAGGTGTGCGATGTCGAGCCCTGGCTTCGATGTCGTAATGGCAATAATATCTCCATCTCTTATAACACTTCTAAGTGTCCGGTTGTTAAGCACTTGCGCTTTCGGAATAAAGCGAAACTCCAGGCCGTTCATCTGCCGCTCCTGCTGAGCGATGACAGATACGAGTTGCGGGTTCTGCGCTAAGGCCTTGTAAGCATCAGGGTGCGTGCTCATATAATTGACCTTGATGGTCTGCACCCCATTGAATGGCGCCTCCGATAGTTGTATCTCATGTACAATGCCTCTTTCAGAGTTGCAGACAATCCAGTCAGTAAAATAATGCAACCTCGATGTATAGCCGGCAATGATGCCGTCTCTATAGCGCAGTTGCTGCAGATGCCGGCAATAAGCCGCAAACGAATGCTGTCTGTCGTGGTGTGTAAGCCAGAGTGCGACGACCGTTTCAACCAGGGTGGTACAATCCAGTTGACGCGTATTTACCACAAGTTGCTCTTCGTTGTTTATCTCCAGCGTATGTGCCACATAGGGACGGCCGACAAACTGGCGTGCGAAATAGAGCGTCCCCGCGTCTTGCGGAGCCTGGCTGAGCATTCTTTCTATCAGAATGCTGTCGCTATTCTGAGCCATGCATGTCGCAGCGAAGCCCCATGCCATGGCGATGACAGAGCGAAGAATCCAGTTCATTGTTTCTTTTTCCTGTATTTTTTCTTTAGTCCGAAGTTGTAGCCGCTATAGATGTTCAGCGAGCCGAACGTATCGTTTGTAGAGAATCGCGATTTCCTGTAGTTATAGGTATGCAGGATGACGCTTGCCCCTGCATACCACCGCATGTTGTTATATACCAGTCCGAAGCGTCCGATGCCGTCGATGTTGACATTCCTAAAACTAAAGCCCTCGCTGTTCGTACCATCCACATCGCCCACACTTCGTTTGTGTCCCAATGCCGCCTGTATGCTGGCCCCAAAGAGCCAGTTGTGGGCAAAAACCCAGTTGTAGGCATAACCTCCCGACAGACTGAAATCATAGTATCTCACGCTGTTGAACATCAGGCCGCTGTCAAGGGCCACGGTGTTGGCCCCCAGCCGGTCGTCAATGAGGTGCTGCAGCCGGTCGTAGTCAAGTCCAATGCTGTGTTTGGTATAGCCGATGCCCGCCATCCACGACCCGCAACTCACCTTCTGCCGTGTGCTTTGCGCGAAGGCAGCAGGATATGAGAAGCGTCCGTGATTGAAGATATAATAGAGGTTGAAGCCCGTTATTCCTGCCTTCACGCCGTCGAAGGGCACGCCATCGAGCGAAGAGACATCGATATTGTCGCCGAGATGCGCATTGCGCAACTTATATTCGCTGCCCGTACGGCGGTAGAACAGGTCGAATCCTATTTGCGAACTGTAGACGCTAAAGTCAAACTCCTGCTTGATGTCGTTCAGGCTCAGGTGCTTCAAATCGAAGGTGTAGCCCGCAAAGAACCATTTCCATCCGAAATAGGGTCCCACCTTCATGTTGATGTCAGGAGCAAAGGTCATCGACTGCGCATGCCGCCCTGAAGCCCGAAGCGTATAGCGTTCGTAAGAATGCGTCATCTGCATCATGACGGTATAGGTGTAGCGTTGCGGCTCTATGTAGGCCGTGTCGAGTTTGTCAAAGCCCCTGATGGTTCGCCTCACCAGACCATACTTCTTCTTGGCTGGTTTCTTTGCAACAACAGTGCTGTCGCCATCGGCCACCTCCCCTGCTACAACGGCACTATCGCCATCGGCCACCTCCCCGGCAGCGATGGTCTCACACATGAAGAGTGTGGCAAGAAGCGTGATAATGAGTCTGCAGTTCACAGCGTAATAGTCAAAGTTTGCCAAGAATGCGGTCCATCACCCAGTTCACCGGTGTTGCCGACACACTGGTGCATGTGCAAATAGATAAGCCCTGCAGGTGTTCACACACCTTTTTTATGAGCGGATACTGCACATATTGCGGATTTTCTATTTCAATATGCTGAGTGCCCTCACTGGTGTGAAGCACGATGGGCGCATAGTTGAACACCGAGAAACTCAGCGACCCCTGCTGTCCTATCAGCAAAATACGGTCCTCGCGTGCCGACTCATGCCCCACAAAACTCCATGAGCCGCTGCCGGGCAGTCCGTTCTCAAACTGGAAGACCGCGCTGACCGAATCCTCAGCCGAATAGAGATGCCCCCTGTTGGCACAGATGCCGCGGGCCTCAAGAATCACACCAAACATATTCTGCAGCAAGTCAATCTGATGCGGCGCCATATCATAGAAATAGCCGCCTCCGGCTATGTCGGGCTGCAACCGCCACGGCAGGTTCTCAGGATGGGCATAGTCCAGTTGGCGTGGAGGCCACGAGAAGCGGATCTGCACATTGACCACATTGCCGATGCATCCCTGCTCCACCAACTCCTTCACACGCATGAAATAAGGTAGATAGCGCCTGTAATAGGCCACGAAACATGGGATGCCTGTCTGCTCGCTGATGCGGTTGATGCGTGCGCAGTCCTCATAACTGGCCGCCAGCGGCTTCTCCACATATACCGGTTTGCCGGCCTTCATGGCCATGATGGCAAAGGTGGCATGACTCGATGGCGGCGTGGCCACATAGACGGCATTCACATCCGCATCGTCAATCAGTTCCTGGGCATCGGTATACCATCGTGCCACGCCATGACGCTCGGCATAGAGGCGTGCCTTCTGCTCCGTACGGCTCATGACGGCCACCACCTCCGAGCCCTCCACCTCGGCAAAGGCCGGTCCGCTTTTCAGTTCACACACCTCGCCGCAGCCAATAAATCCCCATTTCAGTTTCTTCATATATTCAATTCACAATGCCTAATTCACAAATTTGTGCAAAATTACAAAATAATTATCAATTATCCATTATCAATTGAAATAATTATGAATTGTAAATTGTGAATTATCAATTATTTTTTTACCTTTGACCTTTCGGTCTTAGGTAGGCTGCACCTCGGAAATGAAAATAAAGGGCATTTTATTTTGCATTTCGCTCGGTTTGCACTACCTTTGCACTTGATTTCAGATAAAGAGATGGAAAAGAAAGACGAACTGAGACTTTGGAAGATACGCAGCACCGCTGGTGTGGTGAGCGACGGCTATCGCCTTTACGCCAGCAAGTTCCGCCTGCTGCTGCGCTCCTCATGGCTGGCAGCCATCCTCTATGGCCTGGCCTTCGCCTGGCTCATGAGCACCCTCATCTACCATGTGCTGCCGCTGGGCGTAGCAGCATGGATATACGGATGGGAGGCTATCGACTGGCACAGCCAGACGCCAGCCCTGTGTAAGATAGCCGCCAGCATGCTGACATTCCTGTTCATGGCCCTGCTCATGGCCTCCTACGGCCTGCATGGCTGCCGGTGCTATGGCCGGACGGGCCAGTTTCCGCGTGCGCCCCACTGGTGGGGAGCCCTACCCCCGCTTAAATCGCTGTCCCTGCTGCTGAAAGGCTTTAAGTGGCTGTTCCCCCGTGGCCTTCGCCACCTCGGGTTGCTGCTGGTCGTAGGCATCACCACCGGCATCGTTACATCGGTGCTGACCGTCGTCTGCGAGTTTCCCGCCTTCATCATTGCCATTGCAAACATCGAAGCCTACGCAGGGTTGACCCTGGGCGACGAACTGATTATGCCCCCCTATCTGCCCTGGCTCACCTTCGGCATCTTCACCCTGGCCGGCTTCGTTCAGGCCTATGTGCATCTCTACACCGTCTTCCCCCCGTGCTACGCCTACACTTCGATAGAGGTGGGAGATTCCACTAACCTCTAACCACTATTTCATGAAAAGAATACTATTTATTGACCGCGACGGCACACTCGTCGAAGAGCCGCACGACGAACAGGTAGATGCCCTTGAGAAGATACGGTTCAAGCCCGGCGTCTTCAGATGGCTGTCGTTTCTCCGCGAAAAGACCGACTTCCTTTTCGTCATGGTAAGCAACCAGGACGGTCTTGGCACCGATGCCTTTCCCGAAGACACCTTCTGGCCCTCGCACAATTTCATCCTCGAGGCATTGCGCGGCGAAGGCATCACCTTCGACGACATCCTCATCGACTCCCATTTCCCCACAGACAACGCGCCCACCCGCAAGCCCCAGACAGGCCTGGTAAAGAAATACATGGACAATGCCGACTATGACCTTGCCCATAGTTATGTCATCGGCGACCGCGATACCGATGCCCTCTTTGCCCAGAACATCGGGTGCAAGGCCGTCATTCTGAACGACCACACCACCTGGAAGGAGGCCGCCGAGCAGATCTTCGACGGCGAGCGCACCGCCCACATCACCCGCACCACCAAGGAAACGGACATCAGCGTCAGCGTCACCCTCGACGGCACGGGCAAGGCCGACATCAGCACCGGCCTCGGCTTCTTCGACCACATGCTCGAGCAGATAGCCCGCCACGGACAGATGGACCTCATCATCCATACCAAAGGCGACCTGCATGTCGACGAGCACCACACCATAGAAGACACGGCCCTCGCCCTGGGCCAGTGCCTCCTGGAGGCCCTCGGCACCAAGCGCGGCATCGAGCGCTACGGCTTCTCGCTGCCCATGGACGACTGCCACGCCCACGTGTGCCTCGACTTCGGCGGCCGTCCCTGGCTCATCTGGAAGACCGCGTTCCATCGCGAGCGCATAGGCGATGTGCCCACCGAGATGTTCTATCATTTCTTCAAGAGTCTGAGCGATGCCGCCCGCATGAACCTCTACATAGAGGCCGACGGCGACAACGAGCACCACAAGGCCGAGGCCATCTTCAAAGCCCTTGCCCGCGCCCTCCGCGCAGCCGTTCGCCGCGACATCTGCCACTATGAACTGCCCTCCACCAAGGGAACGCTGTAAAATACTTTTCTGAAGGAAGCCTCCGTTAGGGTCTACCGGAGGCCGTCTTGAGGTTCAACGCAGCCTGTTTTGAATTACAAAGGAGCCTCCGTTGCGTTTCAAAACAGGCTCCATTGAAGTCCAAAACCACCTCCCTTGAACCATGACGGTGCGTCCGTTGCAGGCATGAGTGATGAGATGTGAGAAAGAAGAGGCTGAGACGTCTTTTTTTGTTCTAGATTTTGGAGTCTCAGGATTTTTTTGTATCTTTGCAGGCAGACAACAATGAAATGACCCCGAAGATAAAGAGCCTGTCGTTTCCTAAGCGTGATCAGAACTATGCCCATGAGTCGGCATAGACATAAATAAATGTATAACCCTAAAACCGCAGATGCCTATGGGCTGAGAAAGATATAAAGGACATATAGGTTGCACTCGACCTCTGGTCGCTTGCTACCGCGCTCGGCATCCCGAAGGGTGACGCTTGCTACCATCGGGACGCAAGAAAGGACGCAAGAATATCCACTTTTAGATTCTTGTTCTAGAAAATCGCCAAATTTAATAGAACGTAATCAAGAACTGAAGTTGGAGTTCACGCTAGACGGCGTGGGCTTTTACTCGTTTAAGATTACAAGGTGTTTGGCGATACCTCTAGAACGTAGACGAAGTAAATTGTCCACGTTTTTTATGTGTATTCAAACAATAATAACAACTTAAAACAATATGATGATGAAAAAACAACTACTATTACTTGTGATGATGTTGCTGCCGATGGTGGCAAGTGCCCACGACATTGAAGTGCAGAATGATGATGGCGTTACCATTTATTACAATTACATCAATGATGGTACAGAACTGGAGGTTACCTTCCGCGGATCTTCTTATAGAGAATATATTGGAGAATACACAGGCAACGTAGTAGTACCTGATGAGGTGACCTATATGAATAAAACCCGTAAGGTGACGAGAATTGGTAAATATGCTTTCTACGACTGCCTTGACCTTACCTCCCTCGCCATCCCCAACAGCGTAACGACAATAGGAGACTTTGCTTTCTGTAACTGTTCTGACCTCACCCCCATCACCATCCCCAATAGCGTGACGAGTATTGGCAGGTTCGCTTTCGGTAATTGCTCTGGCCTCACCTCCGTCACCATCCCCAACAGCGTGACAAGTATTGGCGAGTGGGCTTTCGATCATTGCTTAGGCCTCACCTCCATCAGTATCCCCAACAGCGTAACGAGTATTGGCAGGTATGCTTTCGCATTTTGTTTTGTCACCTCCGTCACTATTGGTAGCGGCGTGACGAGTATTGGGGGAAGTGCTTTTGATGGTTATGATATCCCCACTGTTATTTCGCTGATAGAGAATCCGTTTACAATATATGACAAAAATTCCTCTGATCGCGTTTTTAGCCCTAATACCTACAATAATGCCACGCTATATGTCCCAAAGGGAACAATCGAAAAGTACAAGGCCACTAAGGGGTGGAAAGACTTTGTATCTATAGTGGAAAGTGATGCCTCGAGTGATGTGGCTCAGATAGCAGCACGCCCCGTTCTGGTAAAGACGGACAATGGATTCATAACGGTAGAAGGGGCTGACGAGAGAACACAGATTAGTGCCTACACAGTTGATGGCGTGCTGGTTGCTTCTGCCGTCAGTCGTAATGGTGGCGCTGTACTGAATACCAGCCTCCAGCCTGGCAACGCTACCATTGTGAAGATAGGCAATAAGAGTGTGAAAGTAATCATGAAATAATCAACCATAGCACATTAACATAAGGGTGTGTCAAAAACAAAAATCTTCAAAAATCTTCAAAAATAAGGTATGCAATAGCCATTTTTGCTGGATTTTTGAAGATTTTTGTTAGTTTCTCATGTTCTTAATTCCTCCTAGAGTTGACCATACAAGGAGACCTAAAAAAATTACATGGTCAATTACATGATAATTATATGTTCATAGTTCCTCTACTCAAATTGGTTTTCTTTTAACACGAATAACCATTAATTACCCATGTAATTCTCATATAATTATTTATGTGTCATTTATGAAGATTTATGTTCCAACCTCCATGCCCTGAGTGAGGTGCCGGCAAACCCTAAGAGAGGTGCCTCCAAAGTGGGAGTTTGAAGGCACATCGTCGACACTTTGAAGGCACATCGTCGAGTGTTTGAAGGCACATCGTCGAGTGTTTGCAATATCATCATCGTCAGTTCTCCCACCAGTCGTGCATATCCTCGTCCTCACTGTCCATGCTCTTTTGAATATTTCTGAGAACATCCTCGTCTGCAAAGTCTATGTTTGACAGGGGAATCTCACACTCAACCAATCGGAACGACTTATATGAAGGAAAATCAAAACAATCCCTCGAGTCTGAGACATAGATTTAGGACAGCCCCGTTTGGATCGGCAAGCGACTTGTTAAAACGGAGTTCTTTTATTTCCTAAGTTCACAAATGCCAGCGTTGAAAGTATGCTCGTCGATAATGGCATAGGGTTTAAAGATGTTTCCGTCTTCGAGTTTACGCATACAAAGGAAAGTCTTACATCCCAACTCCCGAGAATAATACGCAAAATAATCGCTAGCGTCGGCCTCCCGAATCTCTTTTCCGTCTGTACTTTTTATTTTTCTGTGGAAAACAGCCCATCCGGTGGCGAAAAATGACATGAAAGTGCCATCGTTACGACATGAAAGTGCCATGGTTACGACATGAAAGTGCCAACGTTACGACATGAAAGTGCCATGGTTACGAAGAGCAGTTCAGAAGAGGCTTCCCACCTGGTAGACGGCGGCGGAGATGAGCCATGCCAGGGCGGTGGTATAGATGGCAGCGATGGCGGCCCAGCGCCATGAGCCAGTCTCGTTCTTGATGGCGATGATGGTGGCCACGCAGGGGAAATAGATGAGGACGAAGAGCAGATAGCAGTAGGCACCGAGGGGCGTGATGCCATCGGCTGCCATGAGGTCGTGCAGCGTGGAGAGTTTCTGGCTGTTGATGTCGCCTTCGGTGGGTGCGTCGCCATCGGAAGGTGCGTCTGCATCGTCGGTGAATGTCTCGATGTCGGCAAACGAACTGTCGCCGGCATAGAGCACGCCCACGGTGGAGGCCACGATCTCTTTGGCGCCGACGCCGGCGATGAGGCTGACATCGAGTTTCCAGTTGAAGCCCTGGGCGCGGAACAGGGGCTCTACGGCCTTGCCCATACGGCCCATGCAACTCTGCTCCTGCTGCTTGGGGTCGTCGTCGGAGAGCGTATAGTCGTGGGGGAAATAACTCAGAGCCCACACGATGACGGAGGCCACGAGAATGACGCCGCCCATCTTCTTCAGATACTGCTTACCTTTCTCCCAGGTGTGGCGCACAATGGCCTTGGTGGTGGGGAAACGGTAGGGCGGCAGTTCCATGACGAAGGGGGTATCTTCGCCTTTCATGATGAGATGGCTGAGCACCCAACTGACCACGCACATGAGCAGCAGGCCGGCCACATAGAGCGAGATGAGCACGAGGCTGCGCGCCTGACCGGCGAAGAAGGCGCCCACGATGGTGATATAGATGGGCAGGCGGGCCTGGCACGACATGAAGGGCAGCACGAGCATGGTGATGATGCGCGAGCGGCGGCTCTCGATGGTGCGGGTGGCCATGACGGCGGGCACGTTGCAGCCGTAGCCCATGAGCATGGGTATGAACGACTTGCCGTGGAGGCCCAGGCGGTGCATCAGTTTGTCCATGATGAAGGCGGCACGGGCCATATAGCCGGAGTCTTCCATGAACGAGATGAAGGTGTAGAGGATGAGGATCTGGGGCAGGAACACCATGACGGCACCCACGCCGCCGATGATGCCCTTGGCGATGAGCGACTTCAGGGGCCCCTCGGGCATGGTGTGGGTGACCCACTGGCCCATCCAGTCGAAGGCGTCTTCTATCCACTGGGCAGGATAGTCGCCCAGGGCAAAGGTGGCCTCGAACATGAGGAAGAGCAGGAGCAGGAAGATGGGGAAGCCGATGAGACGGTTGGTGATAATGCGGTCGATGGCGTGGGTGACGCGATAGGTGTCTTTCTTGGTGCCCGTGCGGTATTTGGATTCACGCAGGGCGCCGTTGATAAAGCCGTATTTGGCATCCATGATGGCGGTCTCGCTGTCGACGCCGGTCTCTTCCTGCACGCGGGTGGCGGCGGCATCGCGGGCCTGCAGCAGCCGCTTGCGGTCTTGCGGACGGTCTTCGTCGGCCATGTGCTGGCCCACGTAGCGGAGCACATCGCTGTCGTGCTCCAGCAATTTGATGGCCAGATAGCGGGTGCTATAGTGCTGACGGATATGCTCGTCGGCCTTCAGGTAGGTCTGGATATGGGCTATGCCGTGCTCTATCTCGTGACCGTAGTTGATATGCAGGTGGCGGGCCGTCTTGTTGGCGCCCTCGTAGACCTGGATGACGGCGCTGAACAGTTGCTTGACACCCATGCCGGTCTTGAACGAGGTGGGTATCATGGGCATGCCGAACAGCGACGAAAGGGTGGCGAGGTTGACGGAATCGCCTCGCCGCTCAAACTCATCGTACATATTGAGGGCGCAGACCACGCGCAGGTTCATGTCGACAAGTTGGGTGGTGAGATAGAGATTGCGCTCGAGATTGGAGGCGTCGACCACGTTGATGACCACATCGGGCATCTTTTCCGACAGGTGCTGGCGCACATAGAGTTCTTCAGGCGAATAGCACGAGAGGGAGTAGGTGCCGGGCAGGTCGGTGAGGACAAAGTCGTAGCCCATCATGGAGGCATGGGCCTCGGCGGCATCGACCGTCACGCCGCTATAGTTGCCTACATGGGCATGGGCGCCTGAGGCATAGTTGAACAACGAGGTCTTGCCGCAGTTGGGGTTGCCCACCAGCGCCACGTGGATGACACGGCGCTCGCGCAGGGCCTGGTGCTGCAAAAAATCGTCTTCATGACCTTTCAGAACAATATTGTCGGGCAGGCGGGCTGCATCTTCGCCGGTCACCACCTCTATCTGCTCGGCCTCCTGGCGGCGCAGGCTCACCTCATAGCCCATGATACGATACTTCACGGGGTCTTGCAGGGGGGCGTTGAGGAGCACCTCTACGGTCTTCCCTTTCACGAAGCCCATCTCGATGATACGCTTGCGGAAGCCTCCGTGACCCATCACCTTGACGATGACGCCCTTTTGTCCGTTGTGCAGTTCTGAAAGTTTCATAGGTTATGAGAACAGCAGTATCTCGCCCCAAAGTAGTGCCAGTCCTATGATCCAGCCGGCAAGCACCTTCAAGGTGATGTTCTTGAAATACCAGCCAAGGTGTATGTGCTCCATCTTCATCAGGGCCATGCCGCTGGCGCTGCCCACGCTGAGCAGGCATCCGCCCACAGCGGTGCAGTAGGCAATGACCATCCAGTAGGCGCCGTTCTGGGCATAGTCGCCCACGGTCCATACATCGTAGAGGAAGATGCCGCTCACAGCCATTGTAAACGAATCGACAAGGCTGCTGAACAGTCCGAGCAGGGCGCCAACAACCCACAGGTTGTTGATGTTGGAGTCTATCCAGTCGGCCACCTCGGTCAGCACGCCCGTCTCTGCAATAACGCCCATGCCCATCATAATGCCTAAGACAAAGAGCATCTGCTGCAGGGCCTCGTATTGGATAACACGGGGGATGCGGCGCTGCGACATCTGGTCGGCGTTCATCAGTTTGCGGTTGAAGGCCTCGTTGACTACCCACAAGACGGCCAGGACAACGAGGGCTCCGAGAAAGGCAGGCAGACGGGTGATGCTGAGGAAGGTGGGGCCAAACCACAGACCTCCGATGCCAACAAAGAGCATGAGCACGCGCTGCCAGCGATTAAGGCGGGTGTCGTCGCCGCGATAGGGCGCCATGGCCCATTCTATATCAAGGCGGCCAGGCAACTGTCGGCTGATGAGCAAGGTGGGCAACACCCATGACACCAGGGCCGGCAGGGCCAAGTAGGAGGAGAACTGGGTGGCTGTGACGGCATCGTTGCCCCATAGCAGCAGGCCCGTGGGGTCGCCTATCACAGTGAAGCATCCGCCGCAGACGGCTGCCAGCACGATGGCTGAGCCCACCAGCATGCGCTGGGCACGGCTCTTGACTATCTGGTGCATGATGACCAGCATGACGATGGTTGTCGTCACGTTGTCGAGATTGGCCGAAAGGATGAAGGTGGCAAAGGTGATGGTCCACAGCAACCGCTTGGAGTTGCGCGTGCGAATCCACTCTATAATAAAGTCGAAGCAGCCGTTGTTGTTCAGTATCTCAATAATCGACATGGTTGCCAGAAGATACATCATGATGGCGGCTGCACGCCCCACATACTTGAGGAAGATGCTGTCGTAGATGAAGTTCTTTACGGTTTGACTCGTCGATTCGCTGCCACCGAGGAACTCAGCATAGGCTCCAGGGTGGAACTTCATGACAAAGTCGGTGCCCCAGATGATGTACACCACCCAACCGGCCGCTGCCAGGAAGATGGCAATGGCTGCCTTGTTCACCCCTGTGAGGTGAGTGGTGGCTATCAGCAGATAACTGAGCAGCAGGAGGAGTACAACAATCAGGGTCATGGGTAAAGAAGGAGATGATTAGTTGGTCTGTGTGGAGTCGGCGGCTGCCTCGCTGCCCTTCTTGTAGCGGAGGTTCATGCCGTTCACCACTTCTTCGGTGATGTCGAAGCGGTCGCCAGCCATCAGAATGGCAGCCTTGTTGATAATCATGTCGAACTTCTTGTCCTTATTGTAGTCGGTCAGGAAGTGGTCAAGACTATCCTGGAAGGCCTGCAGGAACTTGGCCTGCTCGTTGGCCAGTTCGGCCTCAAGGCGCTGCTGGAGGGCAATGATGTTCTGCTGCTCACGCTGCAGGCTGGCCTGCTCTGACTCGGCCTGCTCGCGGCTGGTGAAACCGTTGTTCTGCAGTTTCTGCTGGAATGACTGTGCCTTGCGCTCAAACTGCTGTGTCTTGCTCTGGATGGTGTTTTCGGCATTGGTGCGCTTCTTCTCCAGTTCAATCGACATCTCCTTGGCATATTCATACTGCGAGGTGAGGCTGTCGATGACGATATAGGCAATTTTCATGCCGTCGGCCGATTCGTCAGTAACCGATGCCTCGTCCATCTGAGGTGCGGAGTTGTTACAAGCGTTGATGAGTCCGGCCACAGCCAGAAGTGCAATTGCACGGAATAAGTTCTTTTTCATTTTCTGTTATTGATTAAGTTATCATTTTTTCTAACCGTTGATTTCATTTACCGCCAAACGGCTCTTTCGGCGCTGCTCGCAATCCTGATCCATCACGCAATGGATGCCGCGCTCTCGCATGGCCCTGGAATCGTGAATGTGCTGCGATGAGAAGCGGCCATCTTTGCGGAAAACCAATTTTATGCACAAAAATGCCATCGAGATAGCAATTATTAACGTGCTTATTGCGATTATTTCAATCATTTTTTGTAATTTTGCGGGTGCAAAGATAATAATTAAATATCAAACATTAAACATTAAAACATTAAAAATGAATAAAAGTGACCTAAAACCTGCTTCGGTATTCGAGCAGTTTGCCAAGATTAACCAAATCCCACGTCCTTCGAAGCGCGAGGAAAAGATGATTAAATACCTCCAGGAATGGGGAGAAAGCCATCATTTGCAGACCATTGTAGATGAGACTGGCAATGTGCTGATTCGCAAACCGGCAACGAAAGGCTATGAGAACAGAAAGACGGTGATTCTGCAAAGCCATATGGACATGGTGTGCGACAAACTGGTTGATATTGACTTTGACTTCGACAAGGATGCCATACAGACATTCGTCGACGGTGAATGGCTGAAAGCCAAGGGAACAACCCTGGGTGCCGACGACGGCATTGGCTGCGCCATCGAACTGGCCATCCTTGAGGCCGATGATATTGAGCACGGTCCGCTGGAATGTGTCTTCACACGCGATGAAGAGACGGGACTGACTGGTGCAGAAGGCATGAAGGCCGGCTTCATGACGGGCGACTACCTGATCAACCTGGATTCTGAGGACGAGGGCGAGATATTTGTGTCGTGTGCCGGTGGCCGGAATACGCAGGCCAAGTTCACCTTCACCCGTGAGGAGGCCCCTGCCGACGCGTTCTTCCTGCGTGCACAGTTAAAGGGACTTACCGGCGGCCACTCTGGCGACGACATCAACAAGAAGCGTGCCAACGCCATTAAGATTCTTGGACGATTCCTCTTCCAGACCATGAACCGCTATGAAGGCGTGCGTCTGGCCCAGTTCCACTCGGG
The DNA here is from genome assembly GCA_946183985.1 of uncultured Prevotella sp. Taxonomy (GTDB): domain Bacteria; phylum Bacteroidota; class Bacteroidia; order Bacteroidales; family Bacteroidaceae; genus Prevotella. The sequence continues at coordinate 5,589 of CAMHDT010000004.1, read as the reverse complement.
CAAATTGCACAACGCCATTCCTCGCGACGGCATGTTTGTCATTGCCGTTCCCAATGAACTGAAAGAGAACGTGAAGGCCGACTGGAACATTTTCTCGGCACAGGTGGAAGATGAGTTCCATGTCACCGACAAGCAGATGGTATGGACCATGGAGAGCACCGACCGCGAATTGGTGATCGACGCCCAAGTTGCACGAAACTTTGTGTGGGCCATCCAGGCTGTCGACAATGGTATCTATGCCATTTGCCAAGACCCGGAACTGAACGGAATGGTAGAGACTTCGTCGAACATTGCTGCCATCCACTCGTCAGAAACAGAAATCAACATCCTCTCGTCGCAACGCTCCAATGTCATGTCGAATCTCGACAATATGTGCGCCACCATCGTTGCCACATTCCAACTGGCCGGGGCCGAAGCACACAGTAGCGACGGATATCCTGCATGGAAGATGAAGGCAGAGAGCCACTTGCGCGACGCCGTGGTTGATGCCTACAAGGAACTGTTTGGCCGTGAGCCAGTAGTGCGCGGCATTCACGCAGGCTTGGAGTGCGGTCTGTTCTCGGAACGCTATCCCAACCTCGACATGGTATCGTTTGGTCCCACTTTGCGCGATGTGCATACACCCGACGAGCGTCTTTACATTCCCACCGTTGAAATGGTGTGGAATCACCTGCTGCTCGTGCTGAGGAAACTATAAAGAAGACGGGAAAACGAGAAGACAAAAAGACAAGAAGAGGAAATGGCTCAAGAATATATAGAGGTAAAGGGTGCGCGTGTCAACAATCTGAAAAATGTTGACGTGCGCATCCCTCGTAACCAGTTTGTTGTCATTGCAGGCGTGTCGGGCAGTGGTAAGTCATCGTTGGCTTTCGACACCCTCTATGCCGAGGGGCAACGCCGCTATGTTGAGAGTCTTTCGAGTTACGCCCGACAATTCCTGGGCAGGATGAACAAGCCGGAATGCGACTTTATCCGAGGCATTCCGCCTGCCATTGCCATTGAGCAGAAGGTGATTGCACGCAATCCGCGCAGCACCGTTGGCACGTCGACAGAGATCTACGAATATATGCGGCTGCTCTATGCACGCATCGGGCATACGTTTTCGCCCATCAGCGGTGAGGAAGTGAAACGCCATTCGCCGGAAGATGTGGTGCAGAAGATGCTCGAGTTCTCGTCGGGCACAAAGTTCATGGTGCTGGCACCGCTGAAAGTGGCCGAAGGCAGAACCGCCGAGCAACAGTTGAAGGCATGCCTCTTGCAGGGCTATAGCCGCATCTATGCCGATGGCACGTTGCAGCACATAGAAGAGTATCTGCCAAGTCTCTCTGGTTCCGCTCAAGAGCATGACATCTATCTTGTGATAGACCGCCTGGCATCGGCCGACAACAAAGAAACGATAGCGCGGTTGGTCGACTCTACGGAAACGGCACTCTACGAAGGTCATGGCGAGATGCGGCTCATGGTACTGCCATCTGGCATCACCTACGACTTCAGCACGCGCTTCGAAGCCGACGGCATGACCTTTGAAGAGCCCTCCGACCAGATGTTTTCATTCAACTCGCCGGCAGGTGCCTGTCCCGAATGCCAAGGCTTCGGCAGCGTCATCGGCATTGACGAGCATCTGGTCATACCAGATACCGGACTTTCTGTCTACGATGGCTGCGTGGTGTGCTGGCATGGAGAGAAAATGGGCGAATGGAAAAACTGGTTCATCCGTCATGCTGCCAACGACGATTTCCCCATCTTCGAGCCTTATTACAACCTGACACAGCAACAGAAAGACTGGCTGTGGCACGGTCTGCCCTCTGATGCGAAGGCGAAAGAGAAACCCTGTATAGATGCCTTCTTCCAGATGGTCAAAGAAAACCAGTATAAGATTCAGTACCGGGTCATGCTAAGCCGTTATCGGGGAAAGACATTATGTCCTGTTTGTCATGGAACCCGGCTGAAGCCAGAGGCAGAATACGTGAAGGTGGGTGGCCGCAGCATCACCGACCTGGTGCAGATGCCTGTGGTGCGTCTGAATGAATGGTTCCAGCGGCTGGAGTTGTCGGAACATGATGCTGCAGTAGCAAAGCGCTTGATGACAGAGATCAAATCGCGACTGCAGTTCCTCCTCGATGTGGGGCTCGGCTATCTGACACTCAACCGTCTTTCCAACAGTCTTTCCGGCGGCGAAAGCCAGCGCATCAACCTGTGTACCTCGCTTGGTTCCAGCCTGGTGGGCTCGCTCTACATTCTCGATGAGCCCAGTATAGGTCTGCACTCACGCGACACCGACCGTCTGATTCATGTCTTGCGCGAATTGCAGCATCTGGGAAATACCGTTGTGGTGGTGGAGCATGACGAGGAGATCATCCGCGCTGCCGACTACCTTATCGATGTAGGCCCCGATGCCGGCCGTCTTGGCGGCGAGATTGTATATGCCGGCTCCATTGAAGGAACGACTGGTAATACAGCGAATGCCGCTAAACCAGATAAAAAACAAGGCAACAACAAACCTTCTTACACCTTGCGATACCTGTCGGGTGAAGAGACGATACCCGTCCCCAGTACGCGCCGGCCATGGAACAGGCATATAGAAATATGCGGAGCACGCATGAACAATCTTCGCGGAATCAATGTTCGCATCCCTCTCAATGTGCTCACCGTCGTAACGGGTGTCTCCGGCTCAGGCAAGTCAAGCCTTATCAAGGGTATCCTCTACCCTGCCCTCAAACGACGCCTCGGCGATGTATGCGATGCGCCTGGAGAATTCAGCAAATTAGCAGGCGATATAGAGGCCATCAAGCGTGTTGAGTTTGTCGACCAGAATCCCATTGGCAAGAGTTCACGCTCTAATCCTGCCACATACGTGAAAGCCTATGATGCCATCCGCGACCTTTTTGCCGAGCAGCCATTGGCACAGCAAATGGGATTCACGCCGCAGTATTTCTCGTTTAATACCGACGGTGGCCGATGCGATGAATGTAAGGGCGCAGGTACCATTACTGTAGAAATGCAGTTCATGGCCGACTTGGTGCTTGAGTGCGAAGCCTGTCATGGAAAGCGTTTCAAGCACGACATTCTTGATGTAAGGTTCAAGGGGAAGAACATTGACGATGTCTTGAACATGACCATATCCGAGGCTATAGAGTTCTTTGGAAATGAAGGGCAAAAGACCATTGTAAACCGCTTGAAGCCACTTGAAGATGTGGGATTGGGCTATATCAAGTTAGGCCAGAACTCCAGTACATTGTCGGGTGGTGAGAACCAGCGCGTGAAACTGGCATACTTCATCGGGCAGGAAAGACAAGAGCCCACGCTGTTCATCTTCGACGAACCTACCACAGGTCTGCATTTCCATGACATCAAACGGCTTATGGAAGCCCTTAATGCCCTGATTGTAAGAGGCCACACGGTGCTTGTCATTGAGCACAACCTGGATGTTGTGAAACTGGCCGACCATATTATCGACCTTGGTCCTGATGGAGGAGACAAAGGCGGCAACCTTGTCATTGCCGGAACACCGGAAGAAATTGTGAAATGTAAAGACAGTATAACAGGAAAATACCTAAAACAGAAGATATGAAACAACTTAATCTAAAGCCAATCATCACTGAGTATCAGATGGAAGAGCTCCCCAGCGACGAGCAGTTCCTGGTGACAAAGGCCATCGAGTCGACAAACAACAGTTATGCGAAGTATTCCCATTTCCATGTGGGAGCCGCCATCCAACTGGAGAATGGCGTCGTTCTTCCTGGCTGCAACCAGGAAAACGCTGCTTTCCCCGCCGGTCTCTGTGCTGAACGCTCAGCCATCTTCGCCGCAGGAGCCCAATATCCAGAGGTGGCGGTAGAAAAGATTGCCATAGCAGCACGTGAGCCTAGCGGCGAACTGACAGCCACCCCCGTCAGTCCATGTGGCACTTGCCGTCAGGTGATGATAGAAACCGAGACACGCTTCGGCAAGCCATTGCGCATACTTCTCTACGGTCGCAATTGCATCTATGCCATCGATGGCATTCGCCATCTGATGCCTCTGTCGTTTACGGAGTTCTAATAATAACAGCCCAATCCTATGGCTGTAGAGAGGGAGTCGAGGTGGAAGTCATAGCGCAGGTTCTGCTCATCGACAAGGCGGAAATGCTGCTTGCCCTGTATGGAATCTTTTGGCGTTTCCCATCTTATCATGCTAAAATGAACAGAATCGGCCGTTTCCACGCGTGGGGTACGCAGCAGGCTGGCAGAGAACTGATATTCAAAACTATTGGTCGTGTCAGACCGTATGCCTGTGAGCACATCTTCATCGTAGCCGGTGATGATGCAACTATCACAAGCAACGCCATGCAGGGGCTGAACATTGTCGAAGCGCAACGCTGAGCCGCGACCACCCACAAAAGGATAGAACTGTGCCAGCGTGCAATGATTCATCGTGACATAGCCGCCTGTGATATAGATGCAGTCTAACTCTGTGTTGGAGATCTGACAGTCGTGCAGGCTCACACAGGCATTGGCACTCTGCAGACCATAGCCTTTGCAGTTGTGGATGACACATTTCTCCATCAGCACCTGTATGCTCGTGGTGTCGCAAGTATCAGAGAGACACATCACACCTGCCATGCCGGCATTACGTATCTCCGTACGGCACAATATATTATTGTTGGAGGAAGGATGGAAGACGACACCACCGTCACTCCCCCACTGTCCGCTCACACGGTCGTATGGCAGATAGTCGAACATGTGGTCAAGCCGGTCGCCACGCATGGTAACGCTGTCGCAGATGAGCCGTCCATAGACATCAATTCCCTTTCCATCATGAAAATAAAGCGTCGTGTTGCGGATAGTAAGTGTTGCCGTGCTGTCAACCTTGATGCCACCGTAAACAAGAAGCGGTCGTTGGCTTTCAATAACCGTATCGGAAGTAATCGTTGTGTTGTGCATCACAATGGCATCCCATGAGTAACCCTGAAGAACAACACCCTGTTCCACACCGCTTTCAAGTTTAAACAACAGACGGTCCTGTATAAGCATTGGCGTGTCTTGCCCGTTCTCCGGTGCTGTCAACTCAACAAACACCCGGATGCTGTCGCCCTTTCTTATCTCAAGGTCATTGACAATGGCGCCTAAACTGTTGTCAAGATAAGAACCGTCTACATTAACACGGAATCCCGTCTGATTGCCTTGCTGCAGCCTGACACTCTTCAGTCGTACTCCTGCCCGCGAACGGTTATAGACCCAGAAGTCATAGGTACGTGAGCCAACGGTAGAGAAGATGGTGTCCATCTTCACCGAGTCGGCAGAAAAGGTCAGTTGAGCCGTAGGACTCGTAGTAAACGAGTCATCATCAGAACATGCCATAAAGGCAACCAATGCCGTCACAAGGACGGCAAACGAAAAAATCCGTCTTATCATAACAATGATAAAACGGACTTTCCTGCTAAATTATTGTCTAGTGGACTAGATTTTCTAGAGAGCCTAGAGTATCCGGATTGTCTAGATTACTTAAAATAGCGCTTCAGCAGACCAGCGAAACCGGCACCGTGACGGGCCTCGTCCTTTGCCATCTCATGAACGGTGTCGTGGATAGCATCGAAGCCGGCAGCCTTGG
>CAMHDT010000003.1 GCA_946183985.1 uncultured Prevotella sp. | reverse complement strand
TATTAGGAAAGCCCGGTTACCTCGGGTTGTTCTTGGCAAACAGGGCCATGCGCTCGTCAAGGGGCGCATACTGGTGGTCTTCGATAAACGAGGTGCACACACGCAGGCCTTCCTGGTGCGAGCCCGTGGTGATGAGGCAGATGGCCGAGACGCCATAGTACATCAGTTCCTGCGCCAGTTGGCCGCTGGTCATGCCGGGGTAGCCGATGGTGAAATAGAAGCCGTCGGCTATGGGCTGGTCGAGGTCGCGGTCGTAGACGATGTAGAAGTTGTGGCGCTGGAAGATTTCCTTGAGTTTGCGGGCACGCTCGCCATAGACCTTGATGTCGTCGCGGAAACGGTAGTTGCCGTCGCAGGCGGCCCGCATCATGGCGGCCATGGCATATTGTGCCGAATGGCTGGTGCCCGACGACAGGGCGTAGAGCATGCGGGTGGAGAACACGAGTCCGAAGGGCAGACCTTCGTAGCGCTGTGCCAGGTCGGGATAATGACGGTGGAATAGTTGGTCGCCAATGCATACCACGCCAATGCGCTCGCCCGCATAACTGAAGGCCTTGGAGCCGGAGATGAGCAGCATGTAGTTGTCGGTATAGCGTGCCACGGTAGGCTGATAGGGCGGCTGGAACGGCGTGGAGAGGTCTTGCCGGAAGTCCATGGCAAAATAGGCCAGGTCTTCCATCACCACGCAGTCGTATTTCGTGGCGAGGGTGCCGATGGTGTGCAACTCCTCTTCGGTGAGGCATATCCATGCAGGGTTGTTGGGGTTGGAGTAGACGATGGCGCAGATGCGGCCGCCGGCGAGATAACTTTCCAGTTTAGGTGCCAGTTTGTCGCCGCGATAGTCATACACATCGAAGGTCTCATAGTTCACGCCCTGCACTTGCAGTTGCATTTTCTGCACGGGGAAGCCGGGGTCGATGAAGAGCACGGTGTCCTTCCGCCGGTCGGCCTGCGAGCAGGTGAGGAACGAGGCAAAGGTGCCCTGCATGGAGCCGCACACAGGCACGCACCCCTCGGGGGCAATGTCGACATTGATGAATGCCTTGACAAAGCGTGAGGCCTGCTGTTTCAGTTCCGGATAGCCCTGGATGTCGGGGTAGGAGTGTGCGATGCCGTCTTCAAGGGCCTTGATCTGGGCATCGACACCCACCTGTGAGGCAGGCAGTCCGGGTATGCCCATCTCCATCTTGATGAATTCCACGCCACTCTCCTTCTCGGCCGTGGCAGCCACCTGTTTCACTTCGCGGATGGTGGCCTTGGCGAAGTCCTGAATGCCCATCTTGGCAATCAGACCGTCGACAATCTCTTTCTTAATAGGTGTAGGTTCCATTTTGTCGTTATGACATTATAACGTTATATCGTTATTGCGAAATGATTACTTCTGGGCGGCGCGGCCTAAGGCCAGGGCCTTGATGTTGGCTTCTACTATCGGCTCGCCCTTGCGGCCGAAGACACGGCGGATGGCCTCTTCCAACTTCCCGTACTCGATGCCGAGGGCTTTCTGTGCGGCTCCCAGCAGGATGACATTGGCCGAGCGGGGCACGCCGTTGTCCTTTGCCATCTGCTCGATGTCGATACGTATGACATTGGGAAGACGGTCGAGGTCGGCGTTGATGACGGTCATGTCGGGATAGTTGGGGATGTTCTTGAAGGGCGTACTGCTGGTGATGATCCAGCCGTCTTTCGACAGATAGGGCAGGTAGCGCAGGGCTTCCATGGGCTCCATGGAGATGATCACGTCGGCACCGCCCTTAGGAATGAGGTCGCTGTGGATAGGCTCCGACGAGATGCGCAGGTTAGACTGTACATCGCCGCCGCGCTGGCTCATGCCGTGCACCTCGGCCTGCTTGATGTAAAGGTTCTCGTTCATGGCGGCTTCGCCTATGATGGTGGCGATGGAGAGAATGCCTTGTCCTCCCACACCGCAGAGGATAATATCTGTCTTCATGATTTTACCTTTTTACTTTTTTACCTTTTTACTTTTTTTCAGCAGCCTTCTTCTGTTTCAGATGGCGTTGCAGCGTCTGCATGCACTCGCGGCGCGGAATGATGACGCTGGTGCCGTGGTAGTTGATTTCGTCGCGGATGGCCTGCGTAATCTCTGGCATGTTCTTAGGCAGGGGAACAACCACTTTCAAGTGCTCGTCGCTGAGCCCCAGTCCGCGGCAGATGGCCTCGAACTTGTTGGTGCCTGCCGAGTCCTGACCGCCCGTCATGCCGGTGGTGAGGTTGTCGCTGATGATGACGGTGATGTCGGCGTTCTCATTGATGGCGTCCAGCAGACCCGTCATGCCGGAATGTGTGAAGGTGGAGTCGCCGATGACGGCCACGGCAGGCCACTGTCCGGCGTCGGCAGCACCCTTGGCCATGGTAATCGAGGCACCCATGTCTACGCACGAGTGGATGGCGCGGAACGGAGGCAGGAAGCCGAGCGTGTAGCAGCCGATGTCGCCGAAGACACGCGGGTTGTCATATTCCTTCAGCACTTCGTTCAGGGCGGCATATACATCGCGGTGGCCGCAGCCTTGGCACAGTGCAGGCGGGCGGGGCACAACATCTTCGCAGGGGGCGAAGCCGTCGTTAATGGATAATTGACAATGGATAATTGATAATTGGGCTAACGCCTTCTTTACTGCGTCGGGCGTGAGTTCGCCTGTACGGGGCAGTGTGCCGTCGAGTTTGCCCTTGATGTTCTGGCTTTCGCTCACGCCGCGCACCATGTCTTCAATGAAGGGCTGTCCTTCCTCAACGATGAGCACTTGCTCACACTCGTTCATAAGGCGGCGCACCAGGCGCTTGGGCAGCGGATACTGTGAGATTTTCAGGATGGGATAGGGGCTGCCGCCGGGGAAGCACTCGTTCACGTAGTTGAAGCCGATGCCGCTGGCGATGATGCCCAGTGAGCGGTTGTGCCCTTCTATGTAAATATTGTAAGGTGAGTTGGCGGCATCTTCTTCCAACTGCTTCTGCTGGGCCGTGACCACATCGTTGCGCTTGCGGGCATTGGCAGGCAGCAGCACCCAGTTTTTGGCTTCGGCGTTGTAGTTCAGTTCGTTCTGCTGGCGAGGTTCTGCTTTCACTTCGACCACGGCGCGGCTGTGGGCCATGCGGGTGGTGACGCGCATCAGCACCGGCAGTTTCTGAGCCTCGGAATAGTTGAAGGCTGCATCCATCATGTCGTAGGCTTCCTGCTGACAGGAGGGCTCGAAGGTGGGAATCAATGCAAACTTACCATAGAAGCGCGAGTCCTGCTCGTCCTGCGAGGAGTGCATCGACGGGTCGTCGGCCACCAGCACCACCACGCCACCGTTTACGCCCGTCATGCCGCTGTTTACGAACGGGTCGGCGCATACGTTTAGTCCCACGTGCTTCATGCATACCAAGGCACGCTTACCCATGAACGACATGCCCAGCGCGGCCTCCATGGCTGTTTTCTCGTTAGTGCTCCAGCGGCAGTGCACGCCGCGCTCCTTGGCCAGCGCATTGCCCTGGATAAACTCTGTAATTTCTGTCGACGGTGTGCCAGGGTAGGCATAGACGCCAGATAGTCCGGCATGCAGCGCTCCCAGTGCGATGGCCTCGTCGCCCAGTAAAAGTTGTTTTCCTGTCATATTGATGTAATAAATAGTAAGTTTCCTGTCATTGTGGGCGCAAAGTTACGAAAAAACGGGGGCAGAACAAAATAAATCTATTTCTTTTTTTGCCGAGACAGAGTTATTTCGTAATTTTGCGGCAACAAAAACAAACCCCAAAAATTGACAGACGATGAAAAGATGGATGCTAATAGTGTGGATGACGACGGCCGTTGTTTTGTTTTCCAATGCTCAGACTGTGGCAGAATGGCCCCAGGTGAACCGTGAGACCAAGCCCGGCTTGCGCTGGTGGTGGCTGGGATCGGCCGTAGACCGTGATAACCTGAAGTGGAATATGGAGCAGTATGCACAGGCTGGTGTGGGTACGTTGGAGATAACACCTATCTATGGCGTGAAGGGCAATGGTGCCAAGAATATAGCCTTTTTGAGCACCAGTTGGCTCGACATGCTGAAGTATGTACGCCAGCAGGGTGATGAACTGGGCATTGACATTGATATGACAACGGGTACGGGGTGGCCTTTTGGCGGTCCGATGGTGAAAACCAACCAGTCGGCCAGCAAACTGGCTACGGAAACTCACGATGTGGAGGGCGACGGCCAGAAGGCATTGACCATTACGCTGAATACTTCCGGAACCATGCAGAAGGTCATGGCTTTCCCGCAGAGCGGCACCGATGGCGTGGTGACCGATCTGACTTCGTTGGTTAACGGTAAGAAAATAGAGTGGACTGCCCCGGCTGGCCGGTGGAAGGTGATAGCAGCCTTCAACCAGTATGGCGTGATGCAGGTGAAACGCCCGTCTCCTGGCAGCGAAGGCTTGGTGGTAGACTATTTTGACTCTACGGCCGTGGCCAACTATCTGAAATATTTCGACGATAAGTTCGAGGCTGGTGGCAACCCTTGGCCGCACTCGTTCTTTAACGATTCCTATGAGATAACCCAAGCCGACTGGACGCCCAAGATGTTTATCGAGTTTGAGAAGCGTCGCGGCTACAAGTTGGAAGAACACCTTGATCAACTGCTGGCCAATGACAAGCAGGTGCTGAGCGATTATAGGCAGACCCTTTCAGACATGCTCCGCGACAACTTTACCCGTCAGTGGACACAGTGGGCCCACAAGCATGGTGCCACAACACGTAATCAGGCTCACGGGTCTCCCGGCAACCTGATTGACCTGTATGCTGAGGCGGATATTCCTGAGACGGAAAACTTCTATATGAACTCGTTTGGAATCAAGGGCCTGCGGAACGATGTCGGCTTTTATAATCAGGCACTGAGTAGCCGTGCCACGTTGAAATATGCGTCGAGTGCTGCACATATAGCCGGCAAGCCCCTCGTGTCGAGTGAGTCTATGACATGGCTCACCGAGCATTTCCGTACTTCGCTGTCGCAGATAAAGCCCGAACTCGATCTGTTGTTTGTTTCGGGTGTGAACCACGTGCTGTTCCACGGTGCCGCCTATTCGCCCCGTGAGGCTGCCTGGCCCGGATGGAAGTTCTATGCCTCTGTAGACATGAGTCCGACCAACAGCATCTGGCACGATGCGCCTTCGATGATGAAATACATTGAGCGAGTGCAGAGTTTCCTGCAGATGGGCAGTCCGGACAACGATGTGTTGGTATATGCCCCTTTTGCCAATGCCATGCATAAGAATAGCGGTACGTTTCAGAACCGCTTGCTCTATTTTGATATCAACAATATGGGAAGCAAGATGTCGGAACTGGAGACCTGCGTGAAGAACCTGGAGGCCATGGGTCTGGACTGCGACTATGTGAGTGAAGCCTTTCTCATGTCAACGACATACGACGGCGGGCGCCTGCTCACCAAGGGCGGTTCTCGCTATGCCGCACTGGTGGTTCCGGTGAGCACCTACATGCCCGACAGCGTGAAAGCCCATCTTGATTCGTTGTCATCTCAGGGTGCCCAGATTGTCTATGGCAACACGCTGACGGTCTTGCAGGCTTTGACAGTGAAGCCCGAACGCCTGCGTTCAGACATGGGCTTGAGCGTTATTCGCCGCAGCAATGCCACTGGACACCATTATTTTATAGCCAATCTGACACCCAATGATGCCGAAGGCTATGTGCCCTTGGCTGTAGACTATGTGGATGCCGCTTTCTTCGATCCATGCACGGGACAGATCAGTAAAGCCGCGGTACAGGATGGAATGGTGTGGGTGAGCCTCAAGTCGGGCCAGTCGGTGCTACTCCAGACCTATGACTCCGGCATTGTACTGCCCACGGTGAGCCAACCTGTGTGCGAACAGGCCAGCATAGATATCAATACTCCTTGGACATTGACCTTTGCCGATGATGCTGAGCCCTCAATGGCAGGCAAGACCTATGTCCTTGATAAGTTGCAGACCTGGGAGACCCTTGATGCCGCCACGGCCCGTCTGATGGGTACTGGCGTCTATGAAACCGTGTTCAACCTGACTGCCACCCAACTGGCCACGGCCACAGCGGGCTTCCGCCTGAATCTGGGCGATGTGCGTGAAAGTGCCCGCGTGTGGATCAATGGTGAGTATCTGGGTTGTGCATGGTCGGTGCCCTATGTGCTCGACTGTCGAGACTTGCTACGCGAAGGTTCCAACACGCTGAAGATAGAGGTGACCAACCTGCCAGCCAACCGCATCAGGCAGATGGATGTTGACGGCACGGAGTGGCGCATATTTGAAGACATCAACATGTCGAACATCAGCACTGCGTCGTATGCAGGATGGGCGCTGGTGCCCTCGGGCCTGAACACGAAGGTGTCGCTCATTCCGCTTGCAGCCCGCAGCGAGGCCGTAGATGTGCAGTTGCAGTCCATGAAGGAAGAAGACGGCCGCTATTATCCCCAGTATGGTTTGAAAGCCATGAATGGCAGTACGCTGACCATCAAGAACGTTACCGACCAGCAAGGACAGACGTTCAGCGGTTATGTGGTAGACCAGGTCTCAGACGGTTCGCTGCTGCTCACTGTGACGGGCTTTGCCGGCGGCGATGTCGTGGCATGGGTGGAGCAAAACGGCGGTGCTCCTGTTGCTGCCTATGTTCCTGCCATGGGTGCCTACAGCCGTTGTCAGGCCATAGACTTCACAGCCGATGTGGCTCCTGACGGTGGCTGGGATGTGTTTACAAGCATATCGGCCATCAATGGCTTTGATTCTACGGTCAAGTTGCCGTGGCGAAGAGCCAAACTGACTGGAAAGACGGTGACCGGCCTCTATGAGGGACTTACTTTCAGCGGCGACAAGTCGGTGTTGTTTTTCTACTATCCAGGATATGGCATGAATATGAGCAACGACTGCTTGCTGACTGTTGACGAGCCCGCTGTGGGTGAGATATGCAAGGTGGCCTGTCTCGTAGGTGATGGCCAGACGGTCTATGACGCTGCCGACTCGCTGTTGCAATGGGCTTGCTGCACTGATTTGTACAGTGGGCTGACAATGCCGCTGCGCAGCAGGTCAAACTATTATATCTACAGGTCACTGGAGCGCTACACGCCCGTTGTTGATGTGACACCCGTTGAGGCTACCGTGTGGCGCCGTCAGATGGCTCCGCGCTATTATAACCTGCACGGGCAGCCTGTGGTTGCCCCTCTGCACAAAGGCATATACGTCAGCGAGGGAAAGAAAGTCGTAGTAAGATAAAATGCTGCGGGATATAATAAAACGGCATTCGCGTGCGTTATAAAAAATGTGTTAAGACCAGTTTTCGCACTATTGGTCCTGTTGATGCTGGCCTCTGCTGAGGCTCGTGCGCAGTACGAACCGTCGTTCAGTCACTACTGGACGATGGCTACGGCGTATAACCCTGCTGCTGCCGGCAAACAAGACAAAATCAATGTGACGGGTGCCTACAATATGTCGCTCGTGGGCTTTGAGCACAACCCTCGTACCATGTTTGTTGCCGGTGACATGCCTTTCTATGCCATGGGCCTGTATCATGGCGTGGGCGTGCAACTCATGACCGACGATATTGGTGTCTTTGCCCATCAGCGTGTCTCACTGCAGTATGCCTGTCGCATCCCGTTGCTGGGCGGCATGCTTGGCGTGGGCGTTCAACCCGGATTCCTGAGCGAGAAACTGAAAGGGTCGGAACTCGAATTCCGCGAGCCGGGCGACCTGGCCTTTCCTACGACCGATGCCACCGGCTCGGCCTTCGACCTGAGTGCCGGCCTCTATTATCAGCATGGTTCGTGGTATGCAGGTGCGTCGGTGCTCCATGCCCTGGCCCCTACCGTGAATATAGGTGAAACCAATGAATTGGACATTGCCCGCACATATTATTTTACCGCCGGATGCAATATTCGGCTGAAAAATCCGTTCTTTACCATACAGCCCTCTGTGTTGGGACGCACTGACGGTGTGGACTACAGGGCCGACATCACAGGGCGCGTCACCTATCAGCACGAGGGGCGCGTGATGTATGTGGGCGCCGGCTACAGCCCCTCGCACTCGGTGTCGTTCTTCGTGGGCGGCATGTTCCACGGCGTGATGCTGGGCTATGGCTATGAGATGTACACCTCAGGCGTGAGCATGGTCAACGGTGGCCACGAACTGTTTGTGGGCTATCAGACCGATGTTGACTTAGGAAAGAAAGGGCGCAACCGCCATCAGAGCGTCAGAATACTTTGAACGGCGAAAGGCGAAAAAGGAAAAATAGCAAAATAGAAGATATGAAACAGTTTGTAAGTATGGTGAAACAATTAGGCAGCAAGGCAGGAAGGGCATTACCTTTTTACCTTATTGCCTTTTTATTCTTACTCACCTCTTGCTTCGGTGGCAAGGAAACTACCTCGGCGGGTGGTGAATTGACGGGGGCAAGCGGCAAGGGCTTTGCTGAGCCCGCACCTTATGGCATGGTGCTTATCAAACGCGGACACCTGCGCATGGGCATTGAACATCCCGACTCGCTCTGGGGAAAGGAAACACCCGTGCGCGACATCTCCGTGGAGGGCTTCTGGATGGACGATACCGAGATAACCAACTCGGAATATCGGCAGTTTGTCAACTATGTGCGCGACTCCATCATACGCGAGCGCCTGGCCGACCCCAACTACGGGGGCGACGAGAGTTACAAGATTGAGGAAGACAAAAACGGCGACCCTGTCAAACCGCACCTCAATTGGAAAAAGTCGCTGCCCAGAAAACCCAACGAGGATGAGTTGAGGGCCATAGAAAGCGTATACGTGGTCAACCCTGTAACAGGCGAGAAGATGCTCGACGCCTCGCAGATGAACTATCGCTATGAGGTCTACGACTACACTGAGGCTGCATTGCGACGCAACCGCCTCAATCCTGCCGAGCGCAATCTCAACACTGACATTGCTGTCAATCCCGACGAGCAAGTGTGGATATCGAAGGATACTGCCTATATTGACGACGAGGGGCGCATCGTGACTGAAACCATTAACCGCCAACTCACCGGACCATGGGACTTCCTTAATACCTATATTATTAATATCTACCCCGACACCACGTGCTGGGTCAACGACTTCCCCAACGCCGATAACGAGACCTATATGCGCAACTACTTCTCTAACTCGGCCTACAACGACTATCCCGTGGTGGGTGTTACATGGGAACAGGCCAACGCCTTCTGTGCATGGCGTACCGAATATCTGCTCAAGGGACTTGGCCCTGCCGCCCGCTATGTGCAGCGCTATCGGTTGCCGACAGAGGCTGAATGGGAGTATGCAGCCAGAGGAAAGGAACAGAACGAGTTCCCCTGGACTAACAGCGATGTGGCCAGTGGCAAGGGATGCTTCTTTGCCAATTTCAAGCCCGACAACGGCAACTATACAAAGGACGGTAACCTCATCACTTCGAAAGTAGGCATCTACAGCGCCAACTCAAACGGACTCTTCGACATGGCCGGCAACGTGGCAGAATGGACATCCACCATCTATACCGAGGCTGGCGTCGATGCCATGAACGACATCAACCCGCAGTTGAAATACAATGCTGCCAAGGAAGACCCCTATAGGTTGAAAAAGAAAAGCGTGCGCGGCGGCTCATGGAAGGACCCCGAGAGTTATATCCGGTCGGCATGGCGCAGCAGTGAGTATCAGAACCAGCCACGTTCGTTCATCGGCTTCCGTTGTGTGCGCTCGTTGGCCAATACTACCAGCGAGAAAGCCAAGCCCGTAAAGACTGCAAAGGCATCGGCCAAGAAAACAAGGAAATAAAAATTCCCATAAGTCTTATAAGACCTATAGGTCCCATAGGACTCATGAGACCCATAAGACCCATAAGAAAATGACACAGTATAGCAAATACAACATCATCTATCGCCTGCAGAAATGGCTCGACAGCGTGCCAGGGCAGACTTTTATGAACTATGCCTACAGTTGGGGCGCCTCTATCGTGATTCTGGGCACCCTCTTCAAACTCACTCACCTGCCTGGAGCAAACTTCATGCTCTTCCTCGGCATGGGAACAGAGGTGGTGGTGTTCTTCATCGCAGCCTTCGACCGACCCTTTGATAAAACGGCCGATGGCATGGAACTGCCTACGCATGTGGCTGAACAGGGACAGGCAGAACTCAGTGGAGAGCCCGCTGTGGAAGGCATCGCTGTTGCTCCCGCACATTCTGGTGTCTCGGGCGGAACAGTGATTATTGGCACTGGTGCCGTGGGTGGCGAGTCGATAGCCTCAAGCGCCAAGCCGGGCGACGGTATGTCTGGCGGCACTGTCGGCACTGTCGGCACTGTCGGCGGTGTCATCGGTGGCGGTGTCATTGGCGGCGTCGTGGCTGCACAGCCCGAACTGCCCGATATCGATCCCGAGGAAATGGAAGAGGCCACGGCCGGCTATGTGGAGCAGTTGAAGAAACTCACCGAGACACTACAGAAGGTGTCGGAGCAGAGTGAACGCCTCACACGCGACAGCGAGGAGATGGAGAACCTGAACCGTACCCTCACAGGCATTTGCAAGGTCTATGAGATGCAACTCAAGGGTGCTTCGCAGCAAGTCGGCACCATTGACCAGATTAACGAGCAGAGCCGTCGTATGGCAGACCAGATTGCGGAACTCAACAAAATCTATACCCGCATGATTGAAGCCATGACGGTGAACATGCCAAAGACACTTTAGGCTAATAAGCCCTATAGGTCCCATGGGTCCCATAAGACCCATAGGTCCTATAAGTCCTATAAAAAATAAGAAGAATAATGGCAATAAAGAAAAGACCCGTATCTCCGCGCCAGAAGATGATCAACCTGATGTATGTCGTCTTGATGGCCATGCTGGCATTGAATGTCTCTAACGAGGTGCTCAACGGTTTCTCTATTGTAGAGGAAAGCCTGAACCGCACCACCGAGAATGCTGCCAAGGAGAATCTGGCCATATATGAAGACTTTGACCAGCAGATGCAGGCTAACCCGCAGAAGGTGCGAGAGTGGTATGAGAAGGCACAGCAGGTGCGCATGGCCAGCGACTCTATCTATAATCTGGCGGCCGAACTGAAACTGGCCATCGCTCGCGAGGCTGATGGCGATGACGGCGACCCTGCCAATCTGGTGAACAAGGAAGACCTGGAGGCAGCCAATCAGGTGATGCTGGCTCCTGGACGTGGACGTGGCGGCAACCTGAAGGCGGCTATCGATGCCTATCGTGAACGCATCCTCACCATGATTCCCGACACAGCACAGCAGCGCCGCATTGCCAGCGACCTGACAACAGAGGTGCCACCCACGGGCTTGGGCAAGAACTGGCAGGAATATATGTTTGAGTCGATGCCTGCCGCAGCGGCTGTGACACTGCTGTCGAAATTGCAGAGCGATGTGCGCAATGCTGAGAAAGAGGTGCTCCACACATTGGTGCAGAACATTGATGTGAAGGATATTCGTGTCAATGCACTCGATGCCTTTGTCATTCCAAACTCGCAGAC
Organism: uncultured Prevotella sp.; assembly: GCA_946183985.1. GTDB lineage: Bacteria > Bacteroidota > Bacteroidia > Bacteroidales > Bacteroidaceae > Prevotella. The sequence continues at coordinate 42,917 of CAMHDT010000003.1, read as the reverse complement.
CATTGTACGTGGCGACAAATTCTCGGCACATATCGTGATGGCTGCAGTCGATACAACCCAGGTTCCGGAAATCTATATCGGCGATAGAAAGGTGGACTTGCAAGACGGGCTCTATGAAACGGTGTGCGGACGCACGGGCGACTTTACGCTGGCGGGCTACATACAGACCATCAACGGCAATGGCGACCGCATCCGTCGTGACTTCTCGCAGAAATATACCGTAGTCGATCCCAGTGCTACTGTCAGTGCCGACTTGATGAACATGCTCTATGCGGGCTATTCTAACCCCATCAGCATCTCGGTGCCGGGCGTCCCCCTGAATAAAATCTCGGCTTCGATGACCAACGGCACGCTCACACCGGCAGGACCTGGCAAATATATCGCCCGACCGTCGAAGATAGGGCAGGATGCCACTATCACCGTGACATCGACCAACACAGGACGGGCACAGCAGATGGGACAGTTTACCTTCCGCGTGCGCCGCCTGCCTGATCCTACACCTTATATTAATGTAAGGGACGAGAATGATAATCCCAACCGTTTCAAGGGCGGCGGAATGAGCAAAGGTGTGTTGATGGGCATCGACGGCATTGGAGCCGCCATCGACGATGGCGTGCTTGACATTGGTTTCCGCGTGCTTTCGTTCGAGACGGTGTTCTATGATAACATGGGTAATGCTGTGCTCATGGCCGGTGAGGGCGACAAGTTCTCGGCACGGCAAAAAGACACTTTCAGGAAACTGACACGCAACAAGCGCTTCTATATCTCGCGAGTCAGAGCCATCGGTCCTGACGGCATTGAGCGTACGTTGCCCACATCAATGGAAATCATCGTGAAGTAGATTGAAGATTGAAAATTGAAAAAGATATGAAAACAAAAAAGAATAGTAGCAATGGAAATTGGATGCTGAGATTGATGGTTGTGGCTGCATGCCTGCAATTTTCAATCTTCAATCTTCAGTTTTCAACGTGTTCGGCTCAGCCAAAAATGAGACGTGTGCAGCAGAAAACCGTACAGCAGAAGCAGCAGAAACAACAACAGCAGGCTAATGGGCAGGGCATGACGCAGCGTATGCGCCTGCAGTATCCAACGGCATTCGACATGCCTGAGGATGTGGTGTGGCGCCGTGATATTTACCGTGAGGTGAACCTCGACGATGAGCCTAATGCTGGTCTTTACTATCCAGTAGAGCCTGCCGGCATGCATCTGAACCTCTTTACCTATGTGTTTAAACTGGCACTCAACGGCTATATTCCTGTATATGAGTATCGTCTCGACGGCAATGTGGTGCTCGATGCCTCGGCTAAGGTTGATATGAAGACGGTGCTCGACAACTATCATATCTTCTATGAAGAGAAAGACGGAAAACTGAAGGTGGACAATAGTGACATTCCGTCGGCAGAGGTGAAGATGTACTATCTGAAGGAAAGTGCCTATTACGATCAGGCGAACTCGTCGTTCCACATCAAGGTACAGGCTTTCTGCCCCGTGATGCTGCGCGAAGATGACTTCGGTGGCGAGGCTACGAAGTATCCGCTGTTCTGGGTGAAATATTCCGAGGTGGAACCCTATCTGAGTCGTCAGACGGTGAAGACGAGCGATGTGAACGATGCCGCCGTGATGACGCTTGGCGATTATTTCACGCTTAACAAATATAGGGGCCGGATATACAAAACTGACAACCGACTGGGCAAGACCTTGGCGCAGATTGCAGGCAACGACTCAACCAAACTGTCGGCTGAACAGAAACGCATTGAGGCTGAACTGGAGGCTTTCCGAAACAATATCTTTGGTGACAAGGCCAAGCGAGACTCGCTTGACAGCATAGCCAGTATGGATCCCAAGCAGACCAAAGTGGCGAAAAAGAACAGCGGAAGAACCACGCGTGAGAAAAGCGTGCGTAGTAAGAAGTCGTCGTCTGGCGGCGGCTCTGGCAGTAGCGCCGCCCGTGTGTCGGTGCGCCGTGAGCGGCATTGATAATGCATAATTGATTGTAAATGCGTGCTTGTCTTGAACAATAAACTGAAATGTGTCCCGAGGACGCTGGCAGTGCTTTTAGTATTCTGTCTATGTCCTCTTGTCGCAGAGGCGCAGGTGCACTTCGGCGTGAAGGGTGGCTTTCAGTTGACACAGATGAAATTTAATACCGATGCCTTGCGCGAAGGCAACCGTGCCGGCTTCTTTGTCGGGCCGGAACTTAAAATCGGATTGCCTGTGCCTGGACTGGCTGTTGATGTGGCCGTGCTTTATGACCAGCGCGATTTGCGTACCGACCATGAAGTGTTCAAGCAAAAGAGTATTGTAATTCCCGCCAATGGCCGACTGGGTGTTGGCATCGGCGATGCTTTCGGTATTTTTGCTTATGCCGGTCCGCAGTTGAGTTTCAATGTGGGTGACGACATGCTGCAATGGATTTCAGATGCGGGCCATAACTATCAGTACACGTTGCAGGAAACGCTGTTGAGCGTCAATTTCGGGGCAGGTGTTTATTTTACCAAGCATTTCGAGGGGTCGGTGAGTTATAATGTGCCGGTGAGCAAGACGGGCGACTTTACTTGGGACGCACTGAACCAGCAGATGCAAGGACAGACTTGGCAGCATGCCAAGTCGCGTACCAATGCCTGGCGCATAGGTGTGACCTATTATTTCTAATCTTGCCTGCGCATGGACTATGCCGACATCATATTACCGTTGCCGCTTAATGGCTATTTTACCTATGCCGTTCCGGCCGAGATGCTCCATAGCGTGACGCAGGGAATGCGTGTGCTAGTGCCGTTTGGACGCAATAAGCATTATGTGGGCATCGTGGCTCGGCTGCATCAGGAAACACCGCAGGGCTATGAGGTGAAGGCACTGGAGCAGGTTCTTGACGACCAGCCTGTATTGTTGCCAGGACAACTGCGGCTGTGGCAGTGGATTTCCGATTATTATATGTCGCCCATCGGTGAAGTGTATAAGGCGGCATTGCCGTCGGGACTGAAGGCGGAAGAGGGCTACAGACCCCGCACCGAGACTTATATCAGACTGACAGAGCAGTTCCGCAATGAGCCTACGCTTCACGTGGCCCTTCATATGTTGCGGCGTGCCACTAAACAGCAGGAGGCATTTATCTGCTATCTGACTCTTTCGCGATGGGACACTATTGAGGGTAATGAGACGCGTGATCCAGTCGTGGAAATCACCCGTGATGAACTGATGAATGTGTCGGGCGCCACGGCCGAGACTGTCAAGGCTCTTGTCATGAAAGGCTTTCTGGAGACCTATGAGGTGGAAGTGGGGCGTCTGAACCATGGCGGCGAACCCGATTTCTCTCATATCAAACCGTTGAACGAAGCCCAGCAGACGGCTTACAACAATATTCTCTTTTCTTTCCTTAAGAAAAAGGTGACCCTGCTGCATGGTGTCACTTCGAGTGGAAAGACTGAAATATACATTCATCTGATCAAACGCGAAATCGAGCAGCACCGACAGGTGCTTTTCCTCATGCCAGAGATTGCTCTTACGGTGCAGATGATGGAGCGCCTACAGCGCGTTTTCGGCTCGCGCTTGGGCATCTATCACTCCAAGTACAGCGATGCCGAACGGGTGGAAATATGGCAGAAGCAACTGTCGGCCTGCCCTTACGATATTATCCTTGGTGCCCGTTCTGCCGTGTTCCTGCCGTTTCAGCGTCTTGGTCTTGTCATTGTCGACGAGGAACATGAAACCAGTTACAAGCAGCAGGACCCCATGCCGCGCTATCATGCCAGGAGTGTGGCTATTATGATGGGGGCTCCCGTGCTTCTTGGCACTGCCACGCCTTCGATGGAATCCTATCACAACGCCATGACAGGCAAGTATGGGCTGGTGGAACTGAAGGAGCGCTACCAGGGCATAGAACTGCCGGAGATACAGGTGGTGGATACACGTGACCTGCAGCGCCGCAAGATGATGACCGGTCCTTTTTCACCTGTTCTGTTGTCACATGTACGCGAGGCTTTGAGTCATGGTCAGCAGGCCATCCTGTTTCAAAACCGTCGCGGCTGGGCACCGATGGTTGAATGCCGTCAGTGTGGATGGGTGCCTCGTTGCCAGCATTGCGATGTGAGTCTTACACTGCATCGCAACCTGAACCAACTCACTTGTCATTATTGTGGTTTTACCTATCAGATACCTGCTCAGTGCCCGTGTTGCGGCAGCAAGGAACTGGAGGGCCGGGGCTATGGCACGGAGAAAATTGAAGATCAGGTTCGCGACTTGCTTCCAGAGGCACGTGTGGCACGCATGGACCTTGACACCACTCGCTCGCGTAACGCCTATGAGCGACTCATTAACGACTTTTCAACAGGCCGTACCAACCTGCTTATTGGCACGCAGATGATTTCCAAGGGGCTTGACTTCGACCGTGTGGCCGTGGTGGGCATCCTCAATGCCGACAGCATGCTCAACCAGCCCGACTTCCGTGCCTATGAGCATGCGTTTATGATGATGGCACAGGTCAGTGGCCGTGCTGGACGCAAGGACAAGCGCGGACTGGTTATCCTGCAGACAAAGAGTCCTGATGTGGATGTGATTCGCCATGTGGTAAACAACGACTATACCACCTTCTATCGCGAACTGCTGGCCGAACGGCAGGCCTTCCGCTATCCGCCGTTCTGTCGTCTCATCGACATCTATCTGAAACACACGAAGGACGAGGTTGTTACTACGGCTGCCATCGAGATGGCCTCGCGGTTGCGTCAGTGGTTTGGCGCGAGAGTGCTGGGACCCGATAAGCCCGCCGTGGCCAGGGTGAAGACACTAAGTATTCGTAAGATGGTGCTGAAACTGGAAAATGGTATCGACATGTCGCGTGTGCGCCAATATTTAGCGCTTGCCCAGCAGCAGATGCTGCAAGACAAGCGCTATGCTTCACTCCAAATTTATTACGATGTAGACCCGTTGTGAGGACTTCAGTTCTCACCTCCGTCCGTTTTATTTGAGCACCTCGATGCCTTTGCGGGTGCGGCGGATAGTTTCTTCCTTGCCCAGGAAGGCAGAAATGTCGAACATGCCGGGGCCTTTGCCTTCGCCTACGAGACAGAGCCGCCAGGCATTCATCACATTGCCCAGTTTCAGTTCGTTGGCCTCTATCCACTGATGCACCACCTGCTCTTGGTTCTCTAATGAAAAGTCATCGATGCCTTCCAGCACCTCGCACAGTGCTGTGAGTGTCTGTGCCGAATCTTCCTTCCAGCGTTTCTTTGCCGTCTTCTCGTCGTAGGCGGTGGGTGCCTCGAAGAAGAACGAACAGAGAGGCCACAGTTCGTGGATAAAGGAAACGCGGTCTTTCATCATCTCGCATACCTTGACGATACGGTCGAATGAGTCCTGCACGCCATGGGCCCTCACTTCAGGCTCCCACAGACGGGCAATCTCCTCGGCACTCTTCCTCAGGATATACTCATGGTTAAACCAGATGCCCTTCTCATAGGCAAACTTAGCACCAGCCTTCGAACATTTCGAGATGTCGAACAGCGGCACCAGTTCGTCAAGCAGGAAGAGTTCCTGCTCCGTTCCAGGGTTCCATCCCAGCAGTGCCAGGAAGTTAATGACGGCTTCGGGGAAGTAGCCTTGTTCGCGATAGCCCTTGGCGGTGACGTTGCCTTCCTCGTCTTTCCAGTCGAGTGGGAACACCGGGAAACCCAGACGGTCGCCGTCGCGTTTCGACAGTTTTCCTTTTCCGTCAGGTTTCAGAAGCAGTGGCAGGTGAGCAAAGCGTGGCATGGTGTCTTCCCAGCCAAAGGCCTTGTAGAGCAACACATGGAGTGGGGCACTGGGCAGCCACTCCTCACCGCGGATCACGTGTGTAATCTCCATTAGGTGGTCGTCGACGATGTTGGCCAGATGATAAGTGGGCAGTTGGTCGGCACTCTTGAAGAGCACCTTGTCGTCGAGAATGTCACTCTTTACGCGTACCTCTCCGCGGATCATGTCGTCTACCAGAACTTCCTCGCCGGCATCAATCTTAATGCGCACCACATACTGCTGACCCTCGGCTATCAGTTGGTCGACTTCTTCCTTTGGCATGGTAAGCGAGTTGCGCATCTGCGAGCGCGTCTTGTTGTCATACTGGAAGTTTTCAATCTCCTTGCGCTTGGCGTCCAGTTCTTCTGGTGTGTCAAATGCAATGTAGGCCTTGCCATTGTCCAGTAGTTGCTGCACATACTTCTTGTAGATGTCGCGCCGTTCACTCTGACGGTAGGGACCATAGTTGCCGCCAAACGACACACCCTCGTCAAACTTGATGCCCAGCCAGTTGAAGGCCTCTATGATATAGGCCTCTGCCTGCGGCACAAAGCGTGTGGTGTCGGTATCTTCTATGCGGAACACCAATTCGCCACCGTGCTGGCGGGCAAAGAGGTAGTTGTACAAGGCCGTGCGTACACCGCCGATATGAAGGGGTCCTGTCGGACTGGGTGCAAAGCGCACCCTCACTTTTCTTTCTGTCATTGTGTCTGTAATTTGTAAATATTTGTGCAAAGGTACAAAATAATTATGAATTATAAATTATAAATTGTGAATTATTTCGTATCTTTGCCACCAAAATAAACGAATGACAATGAAGAACTTCAACCTGATAAAGATCGAGTTTACCAGGCGCGATGTCTTGATGCGCGTGGCGTTGGTGCTGCTCACCGTGGCTGCCGTGGTGTGGTTCATGCCTCGCGACAATATGACCAACTTCAAGATGGAGATAGGAGAGCCCTGGCACTATAATGACCTGACTGCCGCGTTTACTTTCTTTGTGCAGCGTAGCGACTCGGCCATACAGGCCGACCGCGACAGCCTGTTGCGGCAGTATGTGCCCTATTATGTGTATAACGGCACTACAGCAGACCAGCAGGAGCAACTGCTCATGAAGAAATACGACCAAACGCCCACTGGTCTTGGCAACCAGATAAGGAGAGTGCTTCTGGAACAGTTGCACGGCGTATACGACCGTGGCATCATTGACATTACCTCGCCCCTCGATAACCAGACCGACACGCTGAAGGTGTTGCGCCGCATTGATGGCAAGAAAACTACACGTGTGACCCTCGACGAGGTGCTCACGCCCCGTCAGGCCTATGAGCAACTGATGTCAGCCCCTCTGCTGCAGTTGCACCGTGATGCTTTGCAAGAACTGGATCTGAATGACTTCCTTGTCCCCAATCTGCTATACAACAGTCAGTATAGCGACTCGCTCAAGGCACAGATGCTCGACAGCCTGCCCGTCAGCAGTGGCGTGGTGGTGCAGGGGCAGAAGATTATTGACCGTGGCACCATTGTCAATGAAGAACGCTATCAGACCATACAGTCGTATCTCAGCGAACTGAACCGCCGCCATGAGTCGCGGGCAGGTCTTGATACCACCATCATTGGCGAATTTATCTACGTGTTGTTGCTCATCGTGTCGTTCACGCTCTACATCAGCATCTATCGCAAGGAATATTTTGAGCGCATGCGTTCCATTGCCATGCTTTATTCCTTAGTCATTATTGCCACTGTCATGGCATCGTTGCTGGTGAGCCATAACATGCTCCATATCTATATACTGCCGCTGGCCGTAGTGCCCATCTTCATCAGGGTGTTTATGGATTCGCGTACTGCTTTCATGGCACATTCCACTGTGGTGCTCATCTGCGCCTGCTTCCTGCAGCGTCCGCTCGAATTCATAGGTGTGGAAATGGTGGCAGGCATTACTGCCATCTTCTCGCTGCGCGAGTTGGCCAGCCGTTCGCAGTTGTTCTGGACGGCCATTGTTACCACGGCTGCAGCCATGGTCACCAATCTCGCTCTCTTCCTTATACGATCTGGCGACATCAATCGTATCGACGGCAGTGAATATGTCTATCTGGCCATCTGCGGCATTGTCATCTTCTGTGCCTATCCCCTGCTCTATATCATAGAGAAGTTCTTCGGGTTTACATCTGATATTACGCTCATAGAACTGAGCGACATGAACAAGGAACTGCTGCGGCGCATGAGCGAGGTGGCACCCGGCACCTTCCAGCATTCCATACAGGTGGGCAATCTGGCTGCGGAAATAGCACGCAAGATAGGAGGCAATCCGCAACTGGTGCGTACCGGTGCCCTTTATCACGACATCGGCAAGATGCAGAACCCCATCTATTTCACCGAAAACCAATCGGGCGGCATCAATCCGCACGACCGTCTGGACTATATTGAGAGTGCGCAGATGATTATCGGTCATGTGACCGAAGGACTGAAACTGGCCGACAACTACAACTTGCCGCCACAGATACGCGAATTCATCGCCACGCACCACGGGCAGGGTAAAGCCAAGTTCTTCTATATTAAATATAAGAACGAACATCCCGATGAGCCAGTCGACGACCTGCTGTTCACCTATCCTGGGCCTAATCCCTTCACGAAAGAGCAAGCCATATTGATGATGGCCGATGCTGTGGAAGCCGCCTCACGCTCGTTGCCCGACTATACTGAGCAGAGCATACGTACGCTGGTGAACAAGATTATTGACTCAATGGTGGATGATGGCTTCTTCCGCGAGTGCCCCATCACCTTCCGTGACATTCAGTACGCTAAGACAGTGCTCATCGAAAAACTGAAGACTATCTACCATACGCGTATCAGTTATCCGGAAATGAAAAAGCCTTCAGAATAAATTTTGGCCATTATTTTGAAAATTTTGGCCAAAATTATAAAAATAATGGCCAGAATTTTCGTTGGAATGAAGCCTGTTGTTGGCAAAAGGGCTATAGAATACTGCACAAGAATATACATATTGTGCAGTATTTTATATTTATTAAGTTAACGAAATTTAAACATTGCACACTTTTTTTGTCTGTGTGCGACAACAAGCGTACCTTTGCAGCCGATTTTTTAAGATTTGTTTAAAAGGATATGAAAACAAAAACAATTCTGGCCGGCGTTATGCTGGCAGTAGCAGCCACAACAGCACAGGCTGGTGGCATCTTAACCAACACAAACCAAAGTATCGATTTTTTGCGCAATCCGGCACGTGATGCTGCCATTGGACTCGACGGCGTCTACTTCAATCCTGCTGGTGTGGCATTCTTGCCGCAGGGTTTCCATCTGGGCTTCAACTGGCAATATGCCCATCAGACGCGTACCATCACCTCTACCAACCCGGATTTGGCTTTAGGACGGAAGAATAATGGTGATACCAAAATATTTGAAGGTGTGGCCGATGCACCCTTTATCCCTTCTCTTCAGGCAGCATGGAATAAGAACAACTGGAGCCTGCAGTTTAATTTCTCCGTGCCAGGCGGCGGCGGTGCCTGTGAATATTCCGACGGTCTGGGCTCGTTTGAGAGCACAGTAGGTTCCATTGCCCGGCAACTGCAACCTCTGGGCGCACAGGGCTATGATATGGACGGCTATATGCAGGGCCGCCAGTATTACTTCGGCTTCCAGTTTGGCTCGGCCTATAAGTTGAATGACAATCTGGCTGTCTATGGTGGTCTGCGCATTCTTTATGGTACAGCCACCTACAGGGCCAAGATCAGTAATATCATGGTTAAACTGGCCAACGACCAGTATGTTGACTTCGGCAGTTTCCTGGAAGGTGCTGCCACCACTGTCGATGCTGGACTAGACCAGGTCAACGGCGGTATCGCGCAGTATCAGGCTGCCAACATGCCCGTTCCTGAGGCACTGACCCAACAGAAGGCCACTCTTGAGGGCACCAAGGGCAGTTTGAATGCCCTGCAGAAATATTCTGAGGGTGTCAACCTGCTGTGTAACCAGTCGAGCGTGGGAATTGCGCCTATCTTGGGTGTTGACTATAGGATTGGGAAGTTTAACTTTGCTGCCAAGTATGAGTTCAAGACCGAGATCCATATGAAGAACGAGTCCACGGTGAACAAGGCCAGTGAGATTGCCGCCGTTAACAAGTTCCGTGATGGCGAGGAGGTCAACGAGGACCAGCCGGCCCAGTTGGCTGTCGGTGCTATGTGGAGTCCTCTTGATGTGGTACGTGTCAATGCAGGCTGGCATCATTATTTTGATAAGGATGCTACATGGTATAACAATAGCCAGAATCTGCTCGACCATGACACGAATGAGTTCCTCCTGGGTGCCGAGTGGGATGTCAACAACCGTGTTACCATTTCTTTGGGTGGACAGATAACCCGTTACGGTCTGACCGATGCGTACATGAACGATATGTCGTTTGTGGTCAACAGTTACAGTCTTGGCTTTGGCACCAATTTCAAGGCCAGTGAGCATGTCACCTTGAAGGCAGGCTATTTCCAGACCAACTATACGAACTACGACCGTGTGAGCCAGCAGGATCCTCTGATCAGCGACAGGTTTACGCGCACTAACTATGTACTGGGGCTTGGATGCGAAATGACATTCTAAGCCGTCTGATGCCATAAAAAGCAGGCCGTGAAACTGTTTCATGGCCTGCTTTTTGCTTATTTTATAAAAAAATGGAAAAATGGAAAAATAAAAATAATAAATAGGCATGATGCACAATGCATTATGAATAATTTCGTAACTTTGCCGCGCTTTCAAATAATAAAATGAAGTTCATGTGGATGATGCTTTTGCTGGTGCTGCCCCTTTTGGCCATGGCCTATGTGGGCTGGCACGTGTGGACGCTGGTGCCGCTATCGCGTTTGTGGCGGTGCGTACTCATCGTTACGGGCATTGCGTCGTTCATGCTCATCTTCCTCAATCTGAGTCACGCCATTGACCGCATGCCCATGTGGCTGGCCCGCTGGTGCTATGATGTAGGAAACAGCAGTATCATTATTTTGCTTTATCTGGTCATCATTTTCATGGTGCTCGACCTGGGACGCCTTCTGCGGCTTGTGCCTCGTGCGTGGGTGTATCATAACTTCTATACCACGGCTGCCATCATCATTGGCGTCTTTGCCGTGTTCCTGCTGGGCAATGTGGCTTATAGGCATAAGGCACGGCAGACACTCAGTCTTACTACGAGCAAACCGCTTGAGCACCCCGTCAGACTCGTTCTCCTCAGCGACCTGCACTTGGGCTATCATAATCCAAAGGCGGAACTGCACCGCTGGGTTGAGATGATCAATGCCGAGCATCCCGATGCAGTGCTCATTGCCGGTGATATCATCGACATGAGCATAAGACCTTTGGCTGATGAGCATATGGCAGAGGAATTCAAGCGCATCGATGCTCCCGTCTATGCCTGTCTGGGCAACCATGAATACTATACGGGTGAGGCGCAGGCCCGGCATTTCTATGACGAGGCAGGCATTCATCTGCTGTGCGACACGGCCGTAGTCGATGGCGATTTGTGCATCATTGGGCGCGATGACCGTTCCAATCCGCATCGCAAGGCGGCTGCCAAGGTCTTTGCGCTGGCCGACAAGTCAAAGTACACCATTGTGCTCGACCACCAGCCATATTTCCTGGAGCAGGCCGAACGGGCCGGTATTGATTTCCAGTTGAGCGGTCATACCCATCACGGGCAAATCTGGCCCATCTCGTGGATTACTGACCGTCTCTATGAGTGCTCGTATGGCTACTGTCGGCGTGGAGATACCGACTATTATGTTTCATCTGGCATGGGCATCTGGGGCGGCAAGTTCCGCATCGGTACCAGGTCGGAGTATGTGGTGGCCACGATAGAGAACAAAAAGAACTAATATATATATATATATGAACAAATAAGATATTGAAATAAAATGAAAAAGGTAACAATGATTTTTGCAGCCGTGGCAGCCATGATGCTGCTCACCAGTGCCAAGAAAGATGATGGTGTGATGACCAAGGAGAATGGTGCCTATGTGGTAAATACTACCACCCTGGGCAAGAATATCGACGGATATGTGGGACCCACACCGTTGAAGGTCTATATCCGTAAGAATAAGATTGAGAAAATCGAGTTTCTGCCCAATCAGGAAACGCCACGCTATTGGAATGCCGCCAAGAAGCACCTGCTCAACAAGTGGGATGGCATGAAGGTTTCGGAGGTAAAGAGTGCCGAGGTTGATGGAAAGACGGGTGCCACCTTCTCGAGCGATGCCGTGAAGCAGAATGTGAAACTGGCCGTGGAATACTACGAGCAGCACAAATAAGGAAGATGTGGTAATAAAATAGCGAATCGTAAAAAAGTCGGGATTTCATGCATGGGATTCCGATTTTTTTCGTAATTTTGCACAATAGAACCTAAAGCGTGTGTTTTTGACATACAAAAACAGAAAGAATCGAAGTGGGTATGGCATTTTCTTTAAACAAAATAAGCATAAAAGCAGTAGCCCTGTTCTTTATTGTGGAGATGTTATGCTCTTGTGGTAAAGAGCACAACAGCATCTATCAGCCTTCCGATGAGCCATCAGCCGTCAGTCCGTTGGCCCAACAGTTTGGCTTTTCTAAAGAACGCCCGCTGGTCATGGGCATGAACACCAGTTATGCTCCTTTACAGTATGTCGACGAACAAGGTGTTCCCTGTGGCTATGATGTGGAGTTTACCAAGATACTTATGCAACGCATGGGCATCCCCTTTACCTTCTCGCCCAACCATTGGGACAAGATGTCGCCAGGCATTATCGAAGGTAAGTACGATATGGGCATGATGGTCTATTCCTCTTATCGTAAGGATATTACCAACTATTCCAATGCCGTTTTCCGCCTGTATTATCAGATTGCCTACAGAAAGGCTGACTATAAAGAGTTCGACTTCCGCAACTTGAGTGGCAAGCGCATTGCCTATATGAAGTCGCGCCCCATCGGGCTGATGCTCAAAGATAATAATGCCATTGATGTGCCCATAACCGATTTGAGTCAGGCATTCGTAGACTTGGCCAATGGCGAGTACGACGGACTTATCTGCTATCGTTTCCAGGCTAAGTACAATATGGACATTCTGCGGCTGCAGGATGTGCTGGCTACCGACGAGTTGTCGCTTGAGCCGCGTGAATACTGCTATGCCAGCCATGACTCTGTGCTCATCGACAGCATCAACGCCGAGTTGCGGCGCATGGAAGAGGAAGGCATTATTGACGAGGTCTATGGCCAGGATGTGGTGTCGCAGTTCGACATCATCACCATTCCTATGTGGGTGTGGTATCTTGTAACAGCCCTTATCTTCATATTCCTTGTCGTCTTCGGTGCCAACCGCTATTTCTACAGCCGTCGTCTGCAACAGGCCCATCAGCATCTGCAGCAGGCCTACGACCAGATGGCCGAGAAGAACGACCAGTTGCTTCTGGCCAATGCTCGCGCAGAAGAGTCTACGCGTATGAAGAGCGAATTCATCAAGCAGATATCGCATGAGATTCGTACGCCGCTCAACATCATGAGCGGTTTCGTACAGATACTTGCCACCCCTGACGTGAAACTGAGCGACGACGAGAAAACGGAGATATCCAAGCAGATTGTGGGTAACACCGAACGCATCACCAGCCTGGTTAACAAGATGATAGAGTTGAGTGATGTGCATAGCCAGGTCGTACTCGAACGTACCGACAGCGTGTCGGCCGCCGTGCTCGCTCAGGAGGCTGTGCTGGAGTCGGGCATAACCGATGCCTCGCATGTTATATTTGAATTGCGGGCTGATGCAAGTGCCGAGCAACCTTTCAATACCAACCGGCGGTCGGCTGTGCGTATTTTGGAACTGTTGCTTGACAATGCCATGAAGTTCACCCGTCCTGCCGAGGCCCTTCTGGGGCAGTCGGCCGTCACGGAGCAGAAAGAGCACGTGACACTCACAATAACAGAAAGCGACGGAAAGGCCCGTTTTGTGGTGGAGGATACGGGCAAGGGCATTCCTGAAGACGAGGCTGAGCATATCTTTGACGAATTTGTGCAACTCGATGAATACTACGACGGCACTGGCATTGGCCTTTCTGTGGCACGTAGCCTGGCCCGCCGTCTGGGCGGCGATGTGATGTTCGACAAAACATATCAGAATGGTGCCCGTTTTGTTGTGACTTTAGCGTTGTAATGATACAAAATCATCTTAATCATCTTAAATGAATAGGAATACTGACATAATGGCGAACAGATATCTGAGAATACTTGGCATGACGGCCGTTGCTGCCTTGCTGCCATTTCTGGCTTATGCTCATGGCACATGGGGCCTTGCTGCCGATACGTTGCAGAATGATACGGTAGTCGCTGATACGGCACCCGCAGATACGGTGGCCGCTGGGAAGCAGAGCCGAGGTGCATCATCAAAGAAGAATGGGCCGAAGGAAAGCGAGTATGAGAAAGTGTTGAAAAAAGGTGGCACCGTGCTCACAGGGCTTTTCACCGTGCGCCATGCTGACGATAAATATTATTTTGAAGTGCCCGACTCGCTCATGGGCTGTATGATGCTCTGTGTGAGCCGTTTCACGGCCGTACCACAGAACTTCGGCAAGTTTGCAGGTGAGGAAGTCAACAACTTTGCCTTTTATTTTGAGAAGCGCGACACCGCCCAGTTGCTCATGCGCCAGTATGTGCTTAGTCAGGTGGCTGCCGAAGGTGATAATATCCGTCGCACCCTTGAGCAGTCTACGATTGACCCCATTGTCATGACGCTCAAGATAATCGGCCGCAATAAGGCTGACGATGCCCAGATGGTGGAGGCAACGCCCTTGTTTAAGGCAGGCAGCAAACTGACCTCTCTCTCCACTGCGCTTAGTACCACTGTCAAGTTGGGTGGTGTTCAAGCCAACGCCACCTTCATTGACACTATGAAGGTTTATCCCACTAATATAGAAATTGTTACCACTCGCACTTATGGCGCTTCTGCCGGTAAGTCGGAAGCCTCGAAGACGGGACACATCACTTTGGGCATGAACACCAGCATTGTGCTCCTGCCAAAGGAACCTATGCGCAAGCGTCTGTGGGACGACCGCGTGGGTTATTTCGTCAATAATTTCGTGCGTTTCAGTGATCAGCAGCACAAAACCGAGCACGAGTCGTTTATCTCGCGCTACCGTTTGGTGCCCAAGAACAAGAAAAAGTACCTGCGTGGCGAACTCACTGAGCCAGAGAAGCCAATAGTGTACTATATCGATCCAGCCACGCCAAAGAAGTGGATTCCCTATCTCATCCAGGGCATCGAAGACTGGAATGTGGCATTTGAGGCTGCTGGTTTCAAACATGCCATCACGGCCAAGGTGCTGCCCGAGGACGACCCTAATATCAGTTTGGAAGATGCCCGTTATTCAGTGCTACGCTATTTGCCGTCAGAGACAGAGAACGCCTATGGTCCCCGTATTGTCGATCCTCGTTCTGGCGAGATCATCGAAGCGCATATCTGCTGGTACCACAATGTAATGAATCTGCTTACCAAATGGTACATGGTGCAGTGCGGTGCTGTCGACAAGCGTGCCCGCACCATGCATTTCGATGATAAACTCATGGGACAACTCATCCGTTTCGTGTCCAGCCATGAGGTGGGACATTCCCTTGGCTTGCGCCATAATATGGGTGCCTCGTTTGCCACACCTGTGGAGAAACTGCGCGACAAGGCATGGGTCGAAGCCCATGGCCATACAGCCAGCATTATGGACTATGCCCGCTTCAACTATGTGGCACAGCCCGAGGACAATATTTCTGAAAAAGGACTTTTCCCCCGTATCAACGATTACGATAAATGGGCCATCAAATGGGGCTATCAGTGGCGCCCGGAGTTCAAGGATGAGTATGAGGAAAAGGAGGCACTGATGACGGAGACCACCGATATCCTGCGCAATAACTCGCGTTTGTGGTTCGGTGGCGAAGGCCGTGGCGACGACCCGCGGGCGCAGACCGAGGATCTGGGCGACAACAGTGTCAAGGCTTCCGACTATGGCATCATGAATCTGAAGCGGGTGATGGACGGCCTGCCGCAGTGGACCCGTGAGGACAATGACCAGTATGACGATTTACGTGAGATGTACAAGGCCGTGACTGACCAGTATACCCGCTATATGAACCATGTGATGAAGAATATCGGTGGGCGTTACTTGAATAACATGCCAGGGCAGGAACCCTATGCCAAGGTGCCTGTTGAGCGGCAACGCGAGGCTCTGCAATACATAGGCCGTCAGGTGTTTGATGCGCCGCAGTGGCTCTATCCGGAATCTATCATGACGAAGACAGGTTCCGATGCCTCGGCCGCTCAGTGTACCATGCAGACCAATGTTCTGACGCGTCTCATGACACCCCTTATGCTCACTAACGTAGACAATAGTGGGTATCCGATTGACTTGTATCTCGACGACCTCTTTGCACAGGTGTGGAAACCACAGGTTGGAGCCACCGAATGGCAAGCCAAGGCTCGCCGCCAGTTGCAGCGTTCGTATGTGCAGAACCTCAACAGTCTGCTCAATCCGTCGGAGAGCGACCTTAAGTCGGCTACTTCTTCGCGCAACTACAACTCAGATGCGATGCTCTATGTGTGGCAGAATATGAAAAAAGTTGAAGTGTTCTGTCAGCAGCAGAAAGACAACGCTGGAGGCATTGATGCCTTGCATTATGAAGATATGCTTCGCCAGGTGAAACTTATTGCCGACAGGCGCATTACTGTAAGATAATTTTTTTCGTATGAATAGATCGTATATCAGAATAGTGCTGATGGCATGGCTCCTTCTACTTGGAACCATGGCGGCTTCGGCACAAAAAACTGGCTACACGCTTAACATCACTGTGACAGAGAAAGACAGCCGCGAACCCATCATCATGGCTACGATGCAGTTGCAGCCGTCGGGTGCTATGGCCGTGACCGACATGAATGGACAGGCCACCATTGGCAATGTGCCTGCGGGTGAATATACCCTGCAGGTAAGTTACGTGGGCTTCGAGCCGGTCAACACGCGTGTCAAAGTGAGTAAGGACATGCAGTTGCGTTATGCCATGACACCCACCTCGCTGTCGCTCAAAGAAGTGCAGGTGGTGGCCAAGCAGAAAGAGAGTGGCGCCTCTACGGCCAGTGTTATTGGCCGTCAGGCCATCGACCACCTGCAGGCCACCTCGCTGGCCGATGTGATGCAACTCCTCCCCGGCCAACTGATGGACCGTCCGGACATGGTTCAGCGTCAGGGGTTGCAGTTGCGTACGTTGCAGAATAACTCTACCATGGCTTTCGGTACCAGTATTGTGCTCGATGGTGTGCCCATGTCCAACAATGGTGAGGTGGGGCAGGGCACCTTTTCCAATACCGCCGATGCAGGCACCGATTTGCGACAGATCTCAGCCGACAACATCGAAGAGGTGGAGATTATCCGTGGTATTCCGTCAGCCGAATATGGCGACCTGACCAGTGGCTTGGTCGTCGTGCATTCAAAGGTGGGTGTCACACCATGGCAGGCCAAGGCAAAAATCAATCCTAGTCTGCAGAACTATAGTGTGGGCAAGGGCTTTTCCCTTGCCAAGGGCGGCATCATCAATGCCAACCTTGACTATGCCAAGGCCTGGGGCGACCCTCGCCGGAAGACACGCTCATTTGACCGATATACGGCTAATGTAGGGTGGGGCTTCGACTTTAGCAAACGCTGGCATGGCGATACGAAGTTACGCTTTATGCAGGCTAAGGACTGGAGTGGCAACGATCCGGATGCCATTCAGGATGGGACGGAATCGAAATCAACGACCACTACGTTTGGCCTGACGCACAACGGGCGTATCAGGATGGATCTGCCCATGATGCGGTCGTTGAAATACACGCTGGGCGTCAGTCTGACGCAGATAGACAGTCGCAACACCAGTTTTGTGCCGGTGAGCAATGGCTTGCTGCCCATCCTTACGGCACGCGAGACGGGTTACTATGCCGTGCCTTGGAAAACCACCTCATATCTGGCTACTGGTATCACCGAGAGCCGGCCGGGCAATGTGTTCTTCAAGATGACCGATGACTTCTTCCTGCGCAAGGGAAAGACCGTGCAGGGATTCAAGGTAGGCGTTGACTATCATTACGACTGGAACAATGGTCGTGGCTACTACGATGTAGACCCCACACAACCTTATCGTCCAAACAGCAATGGCCGTCCGCGTGCCTTTGACGATATCCCGGGCCTGCACCAGTTGTCGTTCTTTGCCGAAGACCAGTTTACTTATAATATGAATAAGGTAAACCGCCTGCGTGTGAACCTTGGGTTGCGCTTCACCGCCTTGCAGCCCTTCGGCGATGCAGCCACTACAGCCTTGTCGCCTCGTCTTAATGTTGCCTTCACGGCTGCCACGTGGCTTGACATACGTGGTGGTATCGGTATTAACTCGAAGACGCCTGGCCTCATGCATCTTTACCCCGACAAGAAGTATATCGACGATTTGGTGGGTAACTTTACCATGTCGGCCACACCGGCCTATTATACTCATACAGAGGTTTATGATGTGCAGCGCTCGAAAGGACTGAAGAATGCCAAGACGACAAAGGTGGAGGTGGGTGTCGACATCAAACTGCCAGGCAATCGCAAACTCAGTGTGCTGGCCTATCAGGACCGCACTCCTAACGGCTTTGAGACCGCAGCCGACTATTTCACCTATACTTATAACCTGTTTGATGATACCCACATGCCGGCCATTGTCAACGGACAGCCCGACTTTTCTACAGGCTATGCCCATCAGTTCACTTGTTTTGCAACGACGGGCCTGTTGGAGAATACCGACAAGACCATCAACCGTGGTCTGGAGTTTGATTTCGACCTTGGCGAAATCAAGCCACTCAAGACAAATCTTTATTTCAGTGGTGCATGGAATGAGACCAAGACCGACTGGAGCACACGCCTGAATGCCACCTCCGTACCTGCCGCTTTGCTCGCGGGCACCGTCTATGCAGGTCGTAACATCTCGCCTGTGCGCATCGTCTATCCTTCTGGCCTCGACTATACGCGTCTGCGCCGATTCGTCACTACATTGCGTGCCGTCACCCATATCCCCCAACTCCACATGGTGGCCTCGTTCACGGCGCAAGCCATCTGGCATCAGTCCACATGGAATTACACTGCCGACAAGGATCCTATCGGATGGATTTCCAACGACCTTGTGTATCACGACATCAGTTCTGCCGACTTTATCACCTTCGATGGCGGACAGATTGCTACTACCGATGATAAACTGTTGTTGCGCTATACCGATAACGACCCGCTCAAGACTCCTGTCACATGGAATTTGTCTGCACGCCTGACAAAAGAATTGGGAAAGGTGGGGGCCTTGTCGCTCTATGTGGACAACAGCCTCTTCTATGAGCCCTATCTGAAAGGCAATACTACTACCACGCTTACTCAGCGCAATACTGGTAAGTTCGCCTTTGGCGCAGAACTCTCACTAAACCTTTGAAGATTGAAAATTGAAGATAGAAGATGATGACAGAATATATAAAACCTTTGTATTCCGCCTGTTCGCTATGCTGCGGCATGGTTTTAGCCCTTGTCTCGTGTGTAGACTACAATGATGCCACCACGGAGACCACGGCCCGTGTCCAATTGCTCATGCCCGAGGAGTTTGTCAATGCTGCCGATTTGTCGGGCCACGAAATCGTGATGCAGCAGGGCGGCTTGCGCCTTACGGCCACCACCGATGCCGAAGGTGTGGCCACGTTTCCCAATCTTGTCCCTGATGTCTACGACATTTCGTGCTCATGGGAACTGACGGCAGGCGAGTATCAGACACTTACCGGCGACCAGCAGGTAAATAGCGGCTGTACCGTGTCGGGCTCGCTCAATTCGCATCTCATCACGGCTGAGCAGACCATCCAACTGTCCACACAGTTGAGTATTAACCGCGATATTATCATTGGCAAAATCTATTTTGCCGGTTCTAAGGACCTGAATAACCGTGGCTATGATGCAGGAAAGTACATCGAACTCTACAATCAGAGCGATGATGAGGTCGATGTGTCTGGTCTCTATATCGGCCTTGTTGAGGCCGAGAGCACTCAGGCCTACACTCTGTCTAACCTCCATGATGCCTATGCCGACACGGTGGTGCTCATGAAACAGGTGTTCCGCATCCCTGCCGATGCAGGACATAAGGTGGCTGCCGGCGGCACGGTGCTGATTGTGAACAGTGCCACCGACCACACACCTAACGATACCCTTGAGAGTGATCTGACCAGTGCCGACTTCGAGGCTAAGGATCTCAGCAGCAGGCCTGTGCCCAATAATCCTTCTACGCCGGCCCTAGAACTGGTCTATTCCATGTATCCCTCCATCTCCATTATGAATCTGGTGCAGAGTGGCCCCTGTGGTGTTGTCATTTTCCGCACCGATGAGGATGTGCAGTCGTGGCCGCTGACCTATTCCTATGGTAAGACCAGTGGCAACCAATGGCTGCTGGTGCCCAAGCGCACGATTATCGATGGTGTCGAGGTGTTGCGTAACAAGGCCACGGGTGTCGATCCTGCCAGTAAGCGTCTCTACGACGATATCGATGCTGGCTATACCTTTATCAATGCCGCGTCTGGCCGCAACGGTGAGGTTGTCTACCGCAAGACCAACAAGAAGGCCGCCGACGGTCATCCCATCCTTGCCGATACCAATAACTCGAGCAATGACTTCCAGATTTCAAGTACAATTAAGCCCCGCCAGTATGATGAATAAGAAACAGTTTTTCCCTCTAGAATATCTAGTTGCCGTTGCGGCCTTGGTGCTGTTGGTACCAGTTGGCACTTTTGCTCAGGAAGGCGAGTATCGCTATGCCGATGCTACGCAATTATGGAGGCTTACTGACAATGCGGCAGGCTTCGGGCTTGATGCCAGTGCTGACCGCGGCTATGCTGAGTTTGAATTTGAGCACCGTGAAGGTGACTACCGGCGTGTGCAGGAAGGTGGACAGCGCAACCAACTCACATTTACTACTGAGCGCTATCAGAAAATCAGTATGCTGTTGGTGGGCTATGGCCGCTTCCAGTTCGATATGGACCGCACCAAAGACCGTGCCTGGTGCGATGTGATGCGTCCTTACAATGCCAACCCTTATTTCAGTGGCAGTAGCATTGCAGGAAAGTATGACTCGCAGAATTTCGATTTAACGGCCGCTGTAAGTACCATTCCCATTCCGATGGCCAGCGACCATGCCGATCGTGAACTGCTGCTGGGTGCCCGCCTCGACTATAAGGTGGGCGACTTGAGCCGCTTGCGTGACCCTCGTTCGCGCTCAGAACTGCTCGACTATAAGGTGACACCTTCCGTGGCCTTTGTCTTCGGTCATCATACGGTGGGCCTGAATGGCCATTACGACCGTCGTAAGGAGAAAATACCCAATATGACGACGGAGCAGACCGACCCTAACATGAAATACTACACCATGACTGGGCTAGAACAGGCCAATGGTGTGGTGGGCGGCTATGGCGGCTATTCCCGTGAGTGGGTGAACCATGAGTTCGG
The DNA here is from genome assembly GCA_946183985.1 of uncultured Prevotella sp. Lineage (GTDB taxonomy): Bacteria > Bacteroidota > Bacteroidia > Bacteroidales > Bacteroidaceae > Prevotella. The sequence goes on along the minus strand of CAMHDT010000003.1, from coordinate 21,633 downwards.
TGCCGAATTGAACTATGGCTATCGCCAGGGTGCGTTGAACAGCCTGACCTCGGTGGCTGTCAGCCGTGGCGTAGAGGATGTGTGGGGCCAGTATAAGTATGAACCAGGCAAGTTCACCTCTTATCGCTATGCTCTCTCTTCACATAACCGCATCACAACAGACAAGACACTCCATCAGTTGGATCTCACGATAAACATGACTGATGCCTTTGCCGATGAGTATCGCCAGCAACTCATACAGGAGCGCGATGCAGAGCATGGTTATACCAGTTATCGCTATGAGACCCAGATAGAGTTTAGCAAACGCTATCAGGTGAAGACCCGCCAGGGAACCTTCCACTATCGCTGTTCATGGCTCGATGGGGCTGCCGAGACAGGGTATGCCGGCATGTCGTTTGCGGCACAGGATGTGAAAAACAGCCGGCTGCTTCATCGTTCTGACCTGCATTATAACCGTTTCGATTTGCAGGCTGAGGGTGCCAAGGCATTCTTCGGCCGTCGTCTGTGGGTAGATTTGTCGGCCACTTATCATTTTTCTGATGAGGCTTCCTTGCAGTTGGCCGATGCCTCTACCGATTATGCCCAGGGCGTGCTGATTCCTGATATGGCCTACTACCGTGCCAACTACTGGCAGGGCCGAGCAGAGGTGAAGTATCTTTTTCCTCTGGCCATCAAGCATACTTCGGTCACTTGCTATGTGAAGGCGTATGGCGATTATCTGCGTACCAACAACGACCGCGATGCCAGCACCGTGGGCTTGGCCGTAGGTATGATTCAGTTCTAGGCTAATGTCTGCACTCCTGCCTCCTTATTAATAAATAATTAAAACACAATCATAGAGATGAAACTAAAACTGTTCTTTACAACCTTGACATTGTTTTCTGCTTCGGCCATGGTCAGTGCCCAGACGGAGCTGTATCCGCGCCATTTCGACTTGGAGCAGGTCACCCTGCTCGATGGTCCAATGAAGACGGCCATGGAGAAAAACTTCGAGATGCTCATGCAGTATGATGTGGACCGCCTGCTTACACCCTATGTGCGACAGGCAGGACTGGCCGAAACTACCGATGCCGACAGCCCTTACTACCAGTGGCTCACCAAACATCCTAACTTCAAGAACTGGGGTGGCGATGCCGGCTTTGACCTCAGTGGTCATGTGGGCGGCCATTATCTGTCGGCACTGGCCCTGGGTTATGCTGCCAGCCATGATGAGGCCACCAGGACCCGTCTGAAAGAGCGCATGGACTATATGCTGAAGGTAATGAAGGATTGTCAGGATGCTTACGACCAGGACACCGAGGGCCTCTATGGCTTTATTGGCGGCCAGCCCATCAACGACTCGTGGCGTAAACTGTATAAGGGCGACTTGTCTGGTATCCAAAAGAACTGGGGCTGGGTGCCTTTCTATTGTCAGCACAAGATACTGGCAGGCCTGCGCGATGCCTATCTCTACGGTAATAATGAAATGGCCAAGGAGATGTTCCGCAAACTCAGCGACTGGAGTGCCAACTTAGTAGGCAAGGTCGACGATCAGGCCTTCGAGGGCTTCCTTAACTGTGAGCATGGCGGCATGAATGAGTCGATGCTCGATGCATACCAACTCTTTGGCGATGAGAAATATCTTGTTGCAGCCAGAAAATACACCCATAAGGCTATGCTCAATGGGATGCAGACATTGGATGAGCACTTCCTCGATGGCAAGCATGCCAACACACAGGTGCCTAAGTTCATTGGCATGGAGCGCATTGGCGAAATGTCCGATGAATCCGCCGATTATCTTCGTGCTGCCGAGAACTTCTGGCAGGATGTAGCCCAGAACCGCACTGTCTGCATCGGTGGCAATTCGGTGAACGAACACTTCCTGGCTGCTGCCAACGGCAACCGCTACATTGACCAGCCTGACGGTCCAGAGTCGTGTAACACGAACAACATGATGAAGTTCTCGGAGATGCTCTTCGACCGTACGGGCGATGCCAAATACGTGGACTTCTACGAGCAGGCCATGTGGAACCACATCCTTTCCACACAAGATCCCAAGACGGGCGGCTATGTCTATTTCACCACCCTGCGCCCGCAGGGCTACCGCATCTATTCTGAGCCTAACAAGGGCATGTGGTGCTGCGTGGGCACAGGCATGGAGAATCATTCGAAGTATGGCCATTTTATCTATACCCACGATGGTAATAAGACGCTCTACGTGAACCTCTTCACCCCAAGCCGTCTGGTAAGTGATGATTTTGTCGTCACCCAGGAAACCGCCTTCCCCTATGGTAATACCGTCACCCTTACCATCGGCAAGACCGGCCATTACACCATTGCCCTGCGCCATCCCGCATGGGCTGCTCAGGGCTTTACCGTTGCTGTCAATGGCAGTGTGCTCGACGAATTCCCTGTCGTTCCCGGCAAGTCGTCCTATGTCAAGGTCGACCGTCAATGGCAGGAGGGCGATAAAATTACAATCACCCTGCCCATGACTCTGCGCTATGAGGAATGTCCCAACTATACCGACTATATTGCTTTTAAATACGGTCCCATCCTGCTTGGTGCCAACACCACCAATGGCAGCGAGAAACTGCAGAATGTATATGGCGGCGAGGGGCGTATGGACCACTCGCCAGGTGCCAGGGGCCGTCAGTTGAGCCTGTTATCGGCTCCGTTGCTCATTGGCGAGCGTGCCGATGTGCTGGAGCGCATCAAGAAGGCTGACACACAGAAACTCACCTTCACCATTGATGCATCCCGTCCGGGTGTAGAGAGTTATAAGTGGACCACGCTCACCCTGCAGCCCTTCTATCAGATTCACCACGACCGCTACATGTGCTACTGGTATCAGCAGACACCGGAGAACTTTGCCAAGAGCGATATGGCGCTGACCGAGGCTGCCAACGAGGTGATGATCAGACGTACCATCGATTTCGTGGCACCTGGCGAGCAGCAGAGCGAGGCTGGCCATGAGTATAACTACAGCAGCGACAGCAACAAAGGCGAGTTCCGTTCGGAGCACTATCGTGATGCGCGTCCGAATGGCCATATCCAGTACACCTTATATAATAATAGTAAGGTGAAGAAGAACCTCGGCATCATGCTGCGCTTTAATCAGGCCGACCGCGGCCGTATGGCTACGCTGACGGTCAACGGCCAAAAACTGACCGACATCGTTGTGCCCGAAAAGGCCGAGGGCACCGACGGCAATGGTTTCTACAATGTGGAGTATACCCTGCCGAAGAAGATGGCCAAGAGCAAGCAGTTTGTGGTGCGGCTCACAGCCTCTGACCACACGCTCTGCCCAGGTCTATACTACGTGCGTCTGGTCAAGCCTGCGCAATAGGGCTAATCCGTTTGTTTCCTCATGCTCAGCAGGGTGGCGTAGACCATCACCACGGCAAATCCCGCCATGGGAATGATGAACGGCAGCGAGGGGTGCTCCTTTGACATGTCGGCCACGTAGGCCATGAGCAAGAAGGCGCAGCCGCCGATGGGCGTCATCATCAGCAGTGAGCCGGCACTCTTAGTCAGACTGCCCAGGCCACGTACAGCCAGCGAGAAGATGGTGGGGAACATGATGGCCTCAAACAGATAGGTGGCAATGAGCGCTATGAGTGAAACGGTGCCCATATCCAGCATGGTCAGTATCATGCACGCCACCGTGCCTACAGCACAGCACAGCAGCATGATCTCGGCCCTGACAAACAGCATGATGGCGCTGCCGATGAAACGGCCGGCCATGAAGATGACCAGTGCCAGTGTCACCACCAGCGAAGCATCCTGCTTCGTCATCCAGCCGGTGCCAGTGACGAAGTTCACGAAATAACTGTTGATGGATATCTCGGCCACCTCATAGCACAGCAGTGCCAACAGGCCGAACGCAAACCATTTCTTTTTCAGAACGAGGAGCAGACCGTTTGACAGACCGGCCTGTTCCTCGTTGTCGTGTGCAATCTCCGGCAGTCTTACGCGTGTGAAAATTAAGGCGATGACAAGCACCAGCGCACCCATGATGCCGTAGGGGATGGCCACATCGTTGCTCTCGCTGCCTTCTCGGAATAGAAACAGACCCACCAGCAGCGTGGCCATGAAGCAGCCCATACCGTTGAAGGTCTGCGAGAGGTTCAGGCGGCTGCTTGAGGTCTCACGCGGACCCAGTTCCGTTACATAGGGATTGGCTGCCGTCTCCAGAAAGGTGAGACCGCAGCCTATGACGAAGAGGGCTGCCAGGAAGGCATAGAATGGTGCCGACAGGTGGAGTGCCGTGGCAGGGATGAATGCCAAGGCGCCCAGCCCAAAGAGCGACAGCCCCAGCACCACGCCTTGTCTGTAGCCATAGCGGTTGATGAAGATTCCTGCTGGTATGGCCATGAGGAAGTAGCCCAGATAGGTGGTCACCTGAATCCATGCCGACTCGGCGATGGTCAGGTCGAGTGTGTCTTGGAAATGCTTGTTCAGCACATCGAGGATGGCACGGGCAAAACCCCACATGAAGAACAGTGTGGTAATGAGCACGAAGGGCACCACATATCGCTTGTCGGTCAGCGCAAATTTCTTTTTCGTTTTCGAATCCATTGCGTTTTTAAATTTTGTTCAAAAAACGTTGCAAAATTACAACAATCCTTTCACATGACAAAACATATTGTCGGTAAAATACCTAATTATGGTGTCTTTTGTCCAACAGTACTATGTTTTTCGTTGTTCTGCCCATGTGGTGTTTGTGTGATTATGAGACAAATTGAAAAGTACATGCAACAAAATTCAAACGCGCATGTACGTATGGAAAACTATTTCGAGCGTGTTGACAAGTCTGTTGCGTTAATAGTTATTAATTTTGCACCTGTTAAAACGTGCAAGACAAAAATTTAGCAAACAAAACATCATAACAAAAACCAAAAAGTAACGTATGAAAACCAATCGACATTTCTGGAAAGGAAGCCGGTGCGTGGCACTGGCTGTCGGAGTGCTGGTGGTCGGGACGGTTGCTTTGAACTCGTGCGAACAGTATGATCTCGACGAGAAAACACCGGAAGGGTGGGGCTCGAGTATCTACAGTTGGCTCGATGAAAAAGGCAACTACACCACTACGGTGCACTTGATCAATGACCTAGGCTACCGCGAGGTGTTAGCCCAGACTGGTTCGAAGACGCTCTTCGTGGCCGACGATGCCGCCTATGAACGCTTCTTCCAGAACAACACATGGGGCGTGCATTCGTATGCCGACCTGAGCGAGTCGCAGAAGAAACTGCTGCTCTTCGGTAGTATGCTTGGCAACTCCATGCAGTTGCACAACCTGTCAAACGTGCAGGGAACGCCTCCCATCGAAGGTGAGGCCGTTCGTCGTTATGCGGATGCTTCTGAATACGACTCCGTGGCTGTGCTCACTGCCGAGCAGATGCCCGACAATCCCTATTGGAAGCGCTACCGCGAGTCGGGCGTCCCCATGGTCTGCATGACCGACAAGAGCACGGTGCCCCTGCAGATTTTCGTTGACAAACTCTTGGAGAAGAAGCGTATCACGAATGCTGACTACAATTTCCTCTTCAACTACAAGGTTGATCGCCAGCCGGGCGATGCCAGCATCAATGGCGTGCAGGTGCTGAATCCAAACAACAAGTGCTCTAACGGTTTCATTCACCAGATGGCTGAAGTGGTCACCCCGCTGCCCAACATGGCCGAGGTCATCCGCCAGGAGCCAAGAGCCTCGCTGTATAACTCGTTCCTGGAGCGCTTCTGCGCCCCCTATCCTGCTGATATGGGGACGAATTTTGAGATCAATCCTATGCTGCCCGTGACGAGCCAGTATAACTATCTCTACAATGCTCAGGTCGACACGGTGTTCCAGAAACGTTTCTTCTCGGATAAGTCGCAGGGAGGACGCGAGGTCAATAAGACACCTGACGGCGGTCCTGTTGTAGGTAAACTGAAGTTCGACCCAGAGTGGAACGCCTACTACAGCGGTCAGGCCGATGGTGATGAAACCGTTGCCATGCAGCGCGATATGGCGGTGATGATGGTGCCCACGACCGAGGCCCTTAATGAATATTGGGAAAATGGTGCCGGTAAGGTGTTGCAAGACAACTATCACACATGGGAGAACGTTCCTAACGATGTGATTAACGAACTGATCAACAACAATATGCTCAGTTCGTTCGTCTCGTCGGTACCTTCAAAGTTCGCCAGTATCACCAATGATGCCAACGACCCGATGGGCGTGACCGAGGATGCTATCGATGAGGTGCTGCTCGGCTGCAATGGTGCCGTCTATCTCACCAACCGCGTCTATTCGCCCACAACCTATGTGAGTGTGGTTGCTCCTTCCAAGTTCAAGGAGACCATGAAAGTTCTGGGCTGGGGTATTGAGCAACTGAAGTACAAGCCCTACCTCAACTCCATGAACGCCTACTATAGTTTCTTCTTCCCCGACAACGCCGATATGTTGTGGTATATTGACCCTTGCTCCTATGGCAAGAAAAGCCTGCAACTGATGCGTTTCCGTTATGATGAAACGAAGACCGACGAAAGAGACAGGGTGAAGGGCTATCTCTTCAACTTCGACCCTCTTGCAGGAACCCTCGACTCTATCGGCGAGGCCAGTTACGACATGGTGAAGAACCGCCTCAAGGATATCTTGGAAACCCATATCGTCATTGGCAATGTGGAAGACGGACACACGTATTACCGCACCAAGGGCGGTACCGAGATCCGTGTTGCAAATGTGGAGAAGGGCGTAAACGGCATGACCGTGGAAGGCAGTTACCAGGTGAACGAAGGAGCACCCATCCGCATCAAGGAAATCTACGACCAGTCGCCTCAGACCAACGGTAAGGGCATGGGTAACGGTAAGGTCTATGTGCTGGATGGCCAGCCCATTCTGGGCACACGCCAGACGGTGCGCGACATCTTGGCTTCGCACACTGAGTTTGAGCAGTTCCTTGCCCTGATGGACGGTTGCGACATGTTCGAAACCAAGCGCAAACTGGGCAACAAAGCAGCCGCAGGCCAGAATATCACCACGTTCAATGCCTACCATTACACTGTATATGTGCCTACCAACGAGAGCATCATCGAGTTGCAGAATGCCGGCAAACTGCCGCGTCTGGAGGATATTGCCAACATGGAGCCTGCTGATTCGGCTGCTGCGATGAAGAAGATCGAGAAGTTCCTGAAGTATCACATTCAGGATAACGCTCTCTTCGTTGGAGCCGCTAAGGACAGTGCCGACTACGAGACCGCCCTCATCGACCCGCGCACAGAACGCTTCATCCGTGTGACGGCTGAACTGACCGACAATGGCCTCACCATCACTGATCAGGCCTGCAAGAAAGACAAGACCCGCACCCCTGCAAAGGTGCTGACTGCTGATCCCCGTCTGTTCAACCTGATGGCACGTGAGTATCTGTATGGCAACGACGATGCCACGACTGCAACGATGCTCGAGACATCCTCGTCGGCTGTCGTTCACCTTATTGATAAACCTCTATTGAGTGACTGATAATTGAAAATAGAAAATTATGATTACTAAGATAAGCAAACGACTTTTGATAGGTTTATCATTTATCATTTGTCATTCATTATATAGTTACGCGCAGAAAACCGGTGATATCATCAGTGGTACTGTAACTGATGCCTACGGACCAGTCATGATGGCCAACGTGGTGGAGATTGATGCCGCCCACCGTATTGTGGCTTCGGCCGTGACCGATATGAGCGGTAACTTCTCGTTCAAACTGAAGAACCCGAAGGACAAACTGCGCGTTACCTACGTGGGATGCAACACTGTGGTACTCCCCTTCAACAAGACCAAGTTCAACATCGTTCTCAAGGACGCCACACAGATTAAGGAAGTGACCGTCACTGCTAAGAAGAAGACTCAGGGCTCTGGCTTGGCCATCCCCGTCGACGAGATCTCTACTGCTCAGCAGAGCATCTCCATGTCGGAGTTTGAAGGCCTGTCGATGACCACCGTCGATGAAGCCCTGCAGGGTCGTATCGCTGGTCTGGACATCGTGGCTGGTGGTGACCTGGGTAAAGGAACCACCATGCGTCTGCGCGGTGTGTCGAGTATCAATGGTAACAGTGAGCCCCTGATTGTGGTCGACGGTAACGTATGGGAAACCAACACCAACGACTTCGACTTCTCGTCGGCTAATGAAGAGAAGTTCGCCGAACTGCTCAACGTGAACCCTGAGGATATCGAGAGCATTTCCGTGCTCAAGGATGCTGCCGCAACGGCCATCTGGGGTTCGCAGGGCTCTAACGGTGTAATCGAAATCAAGACCAAGCGTGGTACACGCGGTAAGACCCGCGTCAGTTACAGTTTCCGCCTCACGGGCACTTATCAGCCTAATGGCTACAAACTGCTCAACGGTGATGAGTATACCATGCTGCTTAAGGAGGAATACTTCAATCCTTCCATGAGTTCAACGGCCAGCAACATCAAAGAGTTGAACTACGATACATCGTTCTCCGAGTATGAGATGTACAACAACAACACCGACTGGCTTGACGCCGTAAAGAAAACCGGTTGGCGCCAGAACCACTACCTTGCCTTGAGCGGTGGTGGTGAGAAGGCTCATTTCCGTATCGGTGCCGGCTACGACCACGAGACTGGTTCTATCATCGAACAGCAACTGGACCGTTTCACCTCGCGTGTGAACCTTGACTATTTCGTGAGCGACCGTATCAAGATTGAGACCAACATCGCCTTGACCTACACGAAGAACAAGATGAACTATAGCGACCTGCTTGCCATCGCATACGTGCGCATGCCAAACCTTTCTATCTATGAGCAGGATCGCGACGGTAACGACCTTGACGACTACTATTCAATGCTGCCAACCGTGTCGACCCAACTGCGCGACCAGTTGAACCACAAGAACCCTGTGGCACTGGCTCATCTGGCCAAGAACCACCAGACGAGTTATAACATCACGCCTGAGTTCAAGTTGCGCTACAATCTTCTCGGTCTCGACGACGATCATACACGCTTGAACTATGAGGGTAAGGTGGTCTTTAATATATTTAATAGGTATGACGATATGTTCATGCCGCTCTCGCTCAGCACCACGGGCTGGAACGACACCCAGGGAAAGCAGAGCAACCGCGCCACGGCCAACTCAAACAAGAGCCTTGGTGTGACCACTACACACACACTGACCCTGACACCGGCCTTCCGCAACAAGGACCACTCGCTCACCATGATGCTCCGTGGTCAGATGACCAGCGGTACCTCATCGTCGCAGAACACTACCACGTGGGGCCTGCCCAGCGAGAACATCCAGAGCACGGCTGCCGAGGGTATCATCACCGACTTTGGCAGTGGCAGTGGACAGTGGCGTAGCATCTACTTCACCTATTCTGCACACTATGCCTACAAGGGACGCTATATGCTCGACTTCTCTGTGCGTCGCGACGGTAGCACCAAGTTTGGCGACGACCAGCGCTGGGGTAACTTCCCCGCCCTGTCGTTGCGCTGGAACATTGGTAAGGAGACTTGGTTCAAAGAGGCCCTGCCCTTCGTGTCCATGCTCTCTATCCGTCCGGGTTGGGGTATCGTAGGCCGTCAGCCAGGTGCCGAGGGTCTTTACTTCAGTAAGTATCGCAACGGCTCGGGCTATATGGGCGGTATCTCTGTATATCCCAGCAACATCCAGTTGAAGAACTTGAAATGGGAGCAGAAGAAAACCTATAACGTAGGTACTGACTTCGGCTTCTTCAACGACCGCTTCACCGGTAATGTGGAGTTCTATTGGCAGTACACCAGCGACCTGCTCATGCCCAACCGTGGTATCCCCACCTCATCAGGCTATCCCACCTTGTCGTACCAGAACGTGGGCGACATGAAGAACGTGGGTTGGGAGTTCAACCTCAATGGCAATCGCATCATCAAGGCAGGCAAGTTCTCGGCCGACTTCAATGTGACCTTTGCTAACAACAAGAACGAGATTACCAAGATGGACGAGACCTGTCTGGCTTCGCTCAACAAGGAAGAAGATCCCACCAACGGATTGTATCTTACCCGTGTGCAACTGAACACGGCCATGGGTAGCATCTACGGATTCCGTTACAAGGGTGTCTATCAGTACAGCGACTATTCAGATGTTGAAGTGAAGGGCGTCAGTGGTCCCAATGCCCCTGTAGCCCGCGACGAGGCTGGCAATGTTATTTTCGATGAAAACAATATGACCAAGCCCGTCATGTTCCGTGCAGGTTCTGTCAACTATCAGTTCCGTGGCGGTGATGCCATCTATGAGGATATCAACCACGATGGCCAGATCAACGAACTCGATATCGTTTATCTCGGATCGTCGCTGCCTAAGTTCACCGGTGGCTTCGGCTTCAAGTTGAACTATGGCCGACTCACTTGGAACAACCAGTTCAACTTCCGTTATGGCAACAAGATTATCAACGCTGCACGCATGGAGGTTGAGAAGATGTATGACAATAACAACCAGAGCCGTGCCGTCAACTGGCGCTGGCGTGTAGAGGGTGATATCACCGAGATTCCTCGCGCCCTTCGTCAGTCTGGCTACAACTATCTGGGCTCTGACCGTTTTGTAGAGGATGGCTCGTTCATCCGTCTGAACTACTCGCAGATCAGTTACTCTCTCGATCCGAAGGTGATTAAGAAGTGGGGACTCACGCAACTCAGTTTCTATGTCTCTGCCAATAACCTCTTCTGTCTCACCAAGTATTCGGGTGCCGATCCCGAGGTAGGCTATGGCAGCATGGGTATCGTTACCGATGGCGCCAAGACTCCGAGATCCAAGTCGTTTACGGGTGGTGTCACCATTCAGTTCTAATTTTAATTGATAATTGACAATTATGATTACCTTTAATATAAAGAAATCCATCTTCGCGGTCTCTGCATGCTGTGGACTGGCTATTGCAACAAGCAGTTGTTCCGACTTCCTTGACATCCTGCCCACCAACGAGGTGGTGCTGGAGAACTACTGGACGGACAAGGAGGATGTGCAGAGCGTCATGAACAGTTGCTATGAGACGCTGGAGAGCAGCGATGCCATGATCAGGATGATGGTCTGGGGCGAACTCCGTAGTGAGGATATGCGTGGTGCCAACAGTGTGCCCAACGAACTCAATGAGATTCTGAAGGAGAACCTGTTGCCGTCTAATCCCTATTGCAACTGGTCAAAGTTCTACGAGTGCATCAACCGCTGCAACATTGTGTGCCACTATGCACCTATCGTACAGTCTATTGACCCGAACTATTCAGAAGAGGAGATGCTGGCAAACTTAGCCGAGGCTACCACCTTGCGTGCATTGTCATATTTCTATCTGATACGCACCTTCCGCGATGTGCCTTACACCACAAGGGCCAGTATCGACGATACACAGACCTTCATCATTCCCGCTACACCGTTCGAGAATGTGCTTGACTCGCTGATCAACGACCTGGAGCGTGTTAAGGGCAATGCTGTAAAACGCTATTATGTCGACGACAGTCCTTCTGCCTGGCAGAACTCCTGCAAGGTTACCCGCTGGACCGTCTATGCCCTGCTGGCCGACCTCTATCTGTGGAAGGGCGACTGGGACAACGCCATCAAGTATTGCGACATGGTCATCGACTATAAGAAGCAGCAGTATCAGGAAATGCTTGAGCGCGATGGCAACAGCAGCACCATTGACCTCATCGACGAGATTCCCATGATCCTGACCAAGCCGAAGGGCAGCGACAGGTGTGGCAATTCCTATTATGAGATTTTCGGTAGCGGCAACTCGTTTGAGAGCATCTTTGAACTCTATTTCAACAGCACCCAGAGCCAGCAGAATAAGATTGTGACCGACTATTATATGTATAATAATAATGTGCTCGGCCGCATCTGCGCACCCGACATCCTCTTCAAGGATGTTGCCAAGGGCACCAATAGTCTGTTCAAGCGCACCGATGGCCGCGCCTATGAGAGTGCAGAATACTCTGGCACCAGTTATGCCGTGACCAAGTATGCACGCACAAGTGTGTCTTACAGCACCCAGAACGTCAGTTCGGAGGCTGACCTGCAACTCCAGAAGCAGCGCCGTTCCGGCGGTGATGCCAACTGGATTTTCTACCGTCTCAGCGATATGCTTCTCATCAAGGCAGAAGCACTGATTGAGCGTTCTGATGAGTCGACACCCGAAGACTTGGAGGATGCCTTCGCCCTGATTGACATTGTCAACAAGCGCGCCAACGATGCTGTCAACGGCAACCGTGCCAGCACGCTCACGAAGAGTTCTTATGTTACCTCGAAACTGGCCATGGAAGACCTGGTGCTGGAAGAGCGTCAGCGTGAGTTTATCTTCGAGGGCAAGCGTTGGTTCGACCTGGTACGCTTTGCCCGCCGCGACGGCAACAACACCCGTCTGGTCAACCTCGTGTCGCGTAAGTATCTTGAGAATGTCAACGCTCTTAAGATTAAGTTGGCCGATCCCAACATCATCTATTTCCCCTATGCCAAGAGCGAACTCAAGGTCAATCCGCTGCTGAAGCAGAATCCTGCATTCACCAATGGTGAGGATTCTGAATTGACAAATTGAAGAATGAAAATTGAAGATTGAAAACAGAAAATTATGATTACTAAGATAAACAAACGACTTTTGATAGGTTTATCATTTATCATTTGTCAGTTATCGTCGAGTGTAGTGCTCACTTCATGCGTGGACAATGACGATTCTGTGCCTCAGAACTATTATCAGTCCACCAAACTCACGGCTGCCGAGTTCCTGGAAGAGCGTCCCGAGGAGTTCAGCGATTTTACGGCCATCCTGAAGAAGACCCCCTATTTCTCGATGCTGTCAACCTATGGCTCCTACAGCACTGCCGGTCTGCTCAGATACACTCTCTTTGCACCTAACAACGAGGGCATCCAGCGCTATCTGCAGAAGAACGGCTATAGCAGCGTTGAAGACCTGCCCGTTGGTCTCTGCGACACGCTGGCCCGCACGCACATCATCAAGAGGGGTGAGTTCTATACCACGGATATTTCCGAGGGTGCTCTGCCCGAACTCAACATGCTCGATGCCTATATCGTGTTGTCGAGCGACTCTGATGTGAACAACAACAACAAGGCGGTCTATTTTATTAATAAGACTGCACGCATGGTGGAGTACAACGACTCGGTCACCAATGGTGTGGTACACGTGCTTGACAATGTCATCACCGCCAGCAAAGACCTGCTTGCCGACAAGATTGAGGCCGACTCGTCGCTCACCCTCTTCAGCCAGGCACTCCGCCTCACAGGCATGGCCGACTCCATTGCACGCTTTGAGGATAAGACTTATTCGTGCTCGCCCGACTCCGTACATACCGGTTTTATGGTACGCTGTACCTCTGGTTCAGAGAAGTTTACCCGCTCGTTCTGGCCCGAAAAGCGCTACTTCAAGTACACGGTCTTCGCCGAGCCCGACTCGGTGTATGCCCGCTACGGCATCACCACCGTGCAGCAACTGGCTGCTTATGCCAAGCAAATCTATGATGAGACCTATCCGCAGGATGCCGGTCTCTATGACGATGACTTCAAGAACCGCAAGAACCCGCTCAACCGTTTCATTAGTTATCACATGCTCGACCGCATTGGTCAGTATAACTCATGGGTTACTTCTGGTGAGACCCGTTCTGCGTGCTGGCTCACCGACATTACCGATCCTGAGGAATTCTACGAGACCATGGCTAAGGGCACGCTCATGCGCTTTGCCGGCCCGTCTGCCGGTCTGTTCATCAACCGTAAGGGCCATCAGGATGATTACACCGTCCGTGGCGTCAAGGTGCTGTCGCCCTCAGAGTCCGGTTCTGTCGACCAGAACGCTCTCAATGGCGTCTATCACTATCTCGACGACATTCTGGCTTATTCTACCGAAGTGCGCGACAATGTGCTCAACTGCCGCATCCGTATTGATGCCACCACGCTGAGCCCCGACTTCATGAATGAGAATGGCCGTGGCCGTTATGGCGAGGACATCCTTACCGGCTTCAAGCAGAAGTATATTACCAACTGGACTGTTACTGACGAGACCTACGTGGGTGTGCACAGCGATGTGAACTACTGGAACTCTTATCAGGCCAATGCCGTGTGTGTGAGTGGTGTGTTCGATGTCACCGTCAAACTGCCTCCCATGCCGTCAGGCACCTATGAGATTCGTCTGGGCTATACGGCCAACGAGGAGCGTGGCGTCATTCAGACCTATCTGAACAATGAGCCCTGCGGCATTCCTGTCTCACTCTGCGAATATGGTACCGACCCCAATGCCGTGCCTTACATTGGATGGACAGAAGACACCGAGGACGAAGAAGAGAATCAGGCCAACGACAAGGCCATGCACAACCGCGGCTACATGAAGGCCATGGACAGTTACCGTTCTGGCGGTGCCGACCACCCGCTGCGTGGCAACAGTTGGAACCTCCGTCGCATCCTCACCACCACCTATCTGGATTCAGAGAAGACCTATTACCTGCGTTTCCGTCAGGTGCTTGACGATCCCGACCGCTATTGGACCTTCGACTACCTCGAGTTCTGTCCGAAGAGCATCTACGGCCGTCCTGAGGGCGAAGATACGCACTAACAATCATCAATAAACGTTTAACAATAAACATTTGTAAAGAATGAATATACAGTCAATGATAAAGAAACTGACCAGTACAATAACGGTTATTGGTTATTGTTCGTTGGTTGTTGTGGCGGGTGCCTGCTCTGACTGGGACGACCACTATGAGGCTTCTACGGCCAAGGGTGGCAGCGGCTTCTCGCTCTGGCAGCAGATGAAGCAGGACACATGCCTGAGCGATTTCTGCGCTGTGCTGGAGGAGACCAAGGTGTTCCGCATGCACAAGAAGACCTCGGTGAGTTATGCCGACCTGCTCAATGGCGGACAGATGTTCACCGTCGTGGCCCCCGTCAACGGATCGTTCAATGCCGACTCGCTCATCGCGTTGGTGCAGACCAACCAGGGCGACTCGGTGGTTGAGAAATCGTTTGTGCTCAACCATATCTCGCGTTCGGCCAGTTCGCTGACGGCCACTGGACAGTCGGTGCTGTTCATGAATGCCAAGCATATCGAAATGAATGCGGATTCCATTGCAGGGGTGCCGGTTGTCGAAGGCAACTGCCACACCGCCAATGGTGTGCTCCATGTGGTGCAGGAGCCGCTGCCTTATCAGTACAACCTGTATGAGGCCCTGAGCGACCTGCCTGATATGTTCTCTATCGGTGCCCTCCTCCGCCAGTACGAGGAAGACTATTTCGATGCCGACGCCTCTGTGTCGAGTGGCATGGTCGAGGGCGTGCCCGTCTATGTGGACTCGGTGGTCATCGAGCGCAACCGCCTGTTGTGGGACATCGGTCTCATCAATGCCGAGGACTCTACCTACTGGGTGGTGGCTCCTACCACTGCCGGCTGGCAGAAGGCCTATGCCGAGGCTTCATCGTATTTCGTCTACGATAGCAGCGTGCTGAAGCGCGACTCACTGCAGCAGCGCTATGCAACCCGTTCCCTGCTCATCGATGCCGTCTATAACATGACCGACCAGAAGTCTGTCAATGACTCGCTCATCTCGGTGCCTTACCTCAACTGGCGCAAGTCCTATCTCGCCGGACGTCCCATCTACCATGTGTTCAAGCAGCCCTTTGCCAATGGCGGCATCCTCAGCAACGCTACACCTTATCCGTGCAGCAATGGTGTGCTCTACAAGGTCGACGAGTGGCCCTTCGATCCCACGCAGACCTACTTCACCGACCTGTGGGTAGAGGCCGAAAACACATGGCTCAAGTACGGTGAGGATGTGGCTTGCACCTACAAGGGCCGTCGCGAGGTGGCCGACAGCATTTCAAACAACGGCTATCTGCAGATTGTTCCCGAGAAGAACACCTCCAACTGGGAGATGACCTTCCGTATCAACAGTTGTCTCTCAGGCAACTATGATATCGGTGTTGTCATCCTGCCGCGTGCGGTGGCAGGTCTGGCCAATGCCCGTCCTAACAAGTTCCGTGCCACCATCGGTTATGTTGATGAGAATGGAACGAACAAGACCTTTACCTGCAACAACACCCAGTTCAGTACCGATCCAGAAAAGGTCGACACCGTTTGGGTGGCAAAAGACTTCCATTTCCCCACCAGCAGTTATGGACTGGATGATGTCAAGGCAACCATTAAGATTCAGTGCTCTATCGGAGCGTTGGAGAATAAGAAGTACTCGCGTGAGATGTATCTTGACTGCATCTATCTCCGTCCTAAAAACTCTAAAGCCGAATAACTATGAAGAAGTATATATTATCTGCAGTCATGTTGCTGGCCACACTGTCGCTGGCAGCACAGGAAAATATGAAAACCGTTACCGGTCATGTCGTCGATGCCGCCACAGGCCAGCCCCTGGCAGGTGTCATCGTGTCGGCCTATGGCAGTCAGCGACAGACGACGATGACCGATGAGGAGGGCCGCTACGAACTGAAAGTGCCCGACTATACCCGTTCGGTGCTGATGCGTGTTGATGGTTATAACCTTCAGCAGACCGCCATTGCCGACGGTAAGGCCAATGCCAATCTCTATAGCAGCGCGTTCGCCGAGACCTACAAGCGTTCTATTGGCGCTGCCATCAGTGCTGAGGCCAGCGATTTCGCCAACAATGCCGAGGTGAGCATCGACCCCCTCATTGCCCAGCAACTGGGTGCTGATGTGCGTTCCATGGGCCGTAGCGCCATTCCCGGCATGGGCAATATCATGCTCATCGAGGGCATCAACTCGCTCAATGCCAATGCCCAGCCCCTCATCGTCATCGACGATGTGATCATGGACATGCAGTATGCACGCGAGATGATTCACGACGGCTATTTCAATAACATGCTGGCCAACATCAATGTCAACGACATCGAGACCGTCACCGTGTTGAAGAACGGTACGGCCCTCTATGGTGCCAAGGGTGCCAACGGCGTCGTTGTCATCAAGACCAAGCGCAACAAGTCCATGGCCACCAAGATCGATGTGACCGTCAACGGCCGCTACGAACTCACGCCCCGTCTGCCGCAGATGATGGGTGCCGAGGACTATCGCCTCTATACCACCGAACTGCTCACGGGACGCATGAACCCCAATGCCATGAGCAAGATGCGCTACCTCAACAGCGAGCCTACCTATTATTATTACAACCAGTATCACAACAACACCGACTGGAGCGAACTGGTCTACGACAATGCCTTCTCGCAGAACTATGGCATCAACGTGCAGGGTGGTGACGATGCTGCATCCTACAACCTTTCTGTGGGCTATTCGCTGGGCGAGGCCACGCTGAAGGGCAACGACTTCTCGCGTTTCAACATGCGCCTGAACTCCGATATCATCATTACCAACAAACTGAATGTGCGCTTCGATGCCAGTTACAGCGATGTGGACCGTGACCTCCGCGACGACGGCGCACCCGAGGATCCCCTTGGCAATGTCATTACTTCTACCAGTTTCCTCGGCCTGACCAAGGCACCGTTCCTCTCGCAATATGCTTACGACAAGCATGGCAACCTGAGCCACTATCTCGCTGAGGCCGATGACTATCTGCAAAACAGCAGTGGTGTGTACCTGTTCCAGGGCCGCGGTCGTCTGGCCAACCCCCTCAGCATCCTGAAGTATGGCGACGGCGACAACCGTAACTCCTTTGGTAACCGTCTCATCACCTTCGCCGTCACACCGAAGTATCAGTTCAACCGTCACCTGTCGCTGAGCGAGCACTTCGTGCTGTCGCTGGTGAACACCAACGAGAACTACTATCTTCCCCTGCAGGGCGTGCCACAGTTTGTGGTCGACGGTCTTGGCGAGGATGTGAAACTGAATAACATCGCACAAGGTATGGCTGCCCGCCAGACTGCTATCCAGAGCGACACCCGTGTCAACTGGAAGAACACCTATGGTGCACACGCCATCAATGTCAACGCAGGCATGCGCTATACCAGCAGCGACTACGAACTCACCACACAGCGTGGCTACAACTCGGGTAACGACAAGACGCCGAACAGGTCGTCGTCGCTCCGGTTCAAAACCACTGGCGGTGCCGACGACAAGACACGCGACATCACCTGGTATGCTCTGGCCGACTATAGTTATGCCGACCGCTACTATGTCAATGCCGGCGTTTCGGCCGAGGCTTCATCGCGCTTTGGCGAGGATGCCGACGGCCTCGACCTCTTCGGCACCGTGTGGGGCCTCTTCCCCAGTGTCGAGGGGGCTTGGGTCATGACCAACGAGAAGTGGCTGGCCGGTGTCAAGGGCATCGACTACTTGCGTCTGAATGTCGGTTTCGACATGACGGGCAACGACGATGTCGACTTTACCGCTTCACGCTCTTACTTCATTGCCAAGCGTATGCTCGGCGAGCAGGCCGTGAGCAAGATTATCGGCAACATCGGCAACACCTCGCTGCAGTGGGAGACCACCAACCGTCTCACCGCCGGTCTTGAGGGCAACTTCCTCAACAACCGCCTCAACGTGCGTCTCAACCTCTTCAAGAGTTGGACCAGCAACCTCCTCTCGCTCCGTCAGTTGGCATGGACCAGCGGCCTGGAGCAGAACTGGAGCAATGCCGGCAAACTGGAGAATGCAGGCTTCGACGTCAGTGTAGGCTGGAAGGTGATGGCCCTGAAGAACTTCGGATGGGAACTCGGTGCTTCTGCCGGACACTATAATAATAAGGTGACGGCTTTGCCCGACAACGACCGTCCTATCGAGACCGATATCTACGGGGCCACCATCCTCACCAAGGTGGGACAGCCCGTGGGCCTGTTCTACGGCTATAAGACCGACGGTGTCTTCACCACCACGCAGGAGGCCTTGGATGCCAACCTCGCCGTCCGCCAGACCAATGGCGACTATAAGCCTTTCGAGGCTGGCGACATGCGCTTTGTTGACCTCGACGGCAACCACCTCATCGACGAGGCCGACCGCATGGTCATCGGCAACCCCAACCCCGACATCTACGGCAACATCTACACCAAACTCAACTACAGGCACTTCACCTTGCAGGCCGTGATGAACTACTCGTTGGGCAACGATGTGTACAACTATCAGCGTTCACTCCTCGAGGGTGGCACCTATTTCCTCAACCAGACCACTGCCATGAAGGCACGCTGGAACACCGAGGGTCAGCCGACTGACGTTCCCCGTGCCACCTACACTGATCCGATGGGCAACTCACGCTTTAGCGACCGCTGGATTGAGGATGGCAGTTACCTGCGTCTCAGCAGCGTGACCCTCAGTTACAGCCTGCCCATCCAGAGCACCTATCTGCAGGGCATCACCATCTGGGGCAACGCCACCAACCTCTTCACCCTGACGCGCTATCTGGGCAGCGATCCCAACTGCGCCATGTCGTCGTCGGCTCTCTCGCAGGGCATCGACCGCGGCTTGCTGGCAACGGGCCGTTCGTTCTCGCTGGGTGTGAATATCAACCTGTAATGCAATATTGACCATTGTAAATTGAACATTGAAAAAATGAAAAAGTTATCAATTATAAAGAAGATGACCAATACAATCACGGCTATTGGTTGTTGTTTGTTGGTTATTGGAATGACAGGCTGCGCCGATGTCCTTGATACCGACTCAGAGATGGTGGAGTATGAGAAAGACAACACGCTCAATCATCCCACCGACTCGGTATACAGCGTGCTGGGCATCATCAACCGCATGCAGGTCATCGCCGACCGCGTCGTTCTGCTGGGCGAGTTGCGCAGCGACCTGGTGGCTACCACCAGTGCTGCCAATGCCGACCTGAAGTCGCTGGCCGACTTCGATTTCCTCGATGCCGATGGAAACATCCGCGATAACAAGTACAACCGTGTGAGCGACTACTATGCCGTCATCAACAACTGCAACTATTATCTGGCCCATGCCGACACGGCCATGCAGCGCCGTGGACGCCATCTCTTCGAGAACGAGTATGCCGTGGTGAAAGCCTTCCGGGCATGGACCTACCTCGAACTGGCAAAGGCCTATGGCAAGGTGCCCCTCGTCACAGAGCCGCTCATGACCGAGCGTGCTGCCGAGGAAGCCATGCAACAGCCCAGGAAGAGCATTGAGGAGATCTGCAAGTTCTTCATCAACGACCTCACTCCCTATGCACTTGTTGAGCAGCCTGACTTCGGTTCCATCCGTACTGGTGAGGATTCCAAGGAGTACTTCATTCCCATGCGTCCCCTGCTGGGCGACCTCTGCCTCTGGGCCGGACGCTATGAGGATGCCGCCCGCTGGTATAACAGTTTCCTCAACGACAGGAAGAACCCGGTAACCCTCCGGACGGGTAACCGCATCACCTGGAATAATCCGCTGGAGTTTACCACCCCGCAGATTCAGAACTACTTTACTACGAGCAGCGCCGAGTGGATTAGTTACATTCCTATGGAAAAACAGGTGTTCGACGGCTATATCAGCGACCTGGAAAACATCTTTGAGTCTACAAGGGAAAACCGCTACTATAATCAGGTGATTCCATCAAAGGGCATGCGCCGTATCTCGGCCGACCAGACTTTCGTGTTCGAGTATAGCGGCGACGACGGCACCAGCAAGGACACCGTCGCAGCACCGCGTACGGGCTACACCGATGATATCCTGGTGGGCGACCTCCGCTTCTATTCTAATTTCAGCGAGCACTCTACTGGTGGTCAGGATGACTATTCGGAGTATGCATCCATCTATCAGACTATTAACAAGTTCTGGACTGAGCGCATCATCACCTATCGTCGTACCATGGTCTACCTGCGCTATGCCGAGGCTCTCAACCGTGCAGGCTATCCTCAGTCGGCCATGCTGATTCTGAAGTATGGCATGTGTCAGGATAATATCGACCTCTATGTCGATGCACAGGAGCAGGAGGCTGCCGGCGACCTCATCAAGTTCGACCCGGCTGTCTTCATCAAGACGAACACCATCGGCATCCACTCCTATGGCTCGGGCGATGCCCAGTGCAACAAGGAATATGATGTGCCACAGCCTACGGAGGAACTGGCAAGCCGTGCTGACACCCTGGCCTATCAGATACCTCTGGTCGAGGATATGATTATCACCGAGATGGCCCTTGAGGGTGCCTTCGAAGGCTATCGCTACTACGACCTGATGCGTGTGGCCCTCCGCCGCAACGATCCCGCCTATCTGGCCGATCCTATCTCGCGCCGCAATGGCGAGGTCGACGAGAACCTCCGCACCCTGCTCATGGATAAGCAGAACTGGTATCTGCCCCTGAGATAAGGACTCGAGTCAAAAAAAAAGAAAAAGGCCTGCGTAAGTAGGCCTTTTTCTTTTCTCCATACTCTTTCTTGTTGTTTATTTTTTTGCTTTTTCTGTGTTTTGTCCTTCTTTTGCTACATAGAAAAAAAGAAACGAAACGCCTGTGATAGGATACATGATAAAAAAGATGTACTTTTGCAGCAGTTAATTGATTTTTTTCATAGTAATAGTTTAGTTGTTAGTTAGTAGTTGGTTTATTCGAAACTGATTAGTTATGGTAAAAAACTAATGCTTACAGCAGCCCGTATGCGAATACCGGCTGCTGTTTTTATTTTTGACGAATGGACGGATGGGGATTGACGAATGACGAAAGACGAATGGTTTTTGACGAATGACGAAAGACGAATGGTTTTTGACGAATGACGAATGGACGAATGGTTTTTGACGAATGACGAA
>CAMHDT010000002.1 GCA_946183985.1 uncultured Prevotella sp. | reverse complement strand
TCGTGACCTCCAGCGTGACAGGCTGGCATTCTAACCTACTGAACTAACGCACCAGGCAATTGGTCTCCTTTTCTGTTTGCGGGTGCAAAGGTATAAACTTTTTTCTGAATTGCGAAATAATTCAATGGAAACTTTCCGTGAATAACATCCTTTAACAGTTTCCGTATCTTTGTTGGTGCTCAAATCGGGTCTACTGCCGGTAGACCCACGGTCTACTCGGTGTAGACTCACGGTCTACCGGCAGTAGACCCTGTTTTGTCTGAGTGGCGTTTTACTGACAGAAATGCCGTTTTTGCTTAAATTATTTGTCGCAATAGAAAGAAATATGTAACTTTGCGGGTGAATTAAGAACCTGAAATGGAAAAGTTACTCGAAGCATTTGAACCCATCACGCTGGCGGAGATGAGCGGTGTCAAACTGATGAACCGCACCGACACCAAGTTCGTGACCACTATGCCCATGCTGCGCAGACTGTTGCAGATGGCAAGGGGCGACTATTTCATTCAGGACATTGATGGCGAGCGCAACATGCTCTATGATACCACTTATTATGACACACGCGACTTTGCCATGTATAACGAGCACCAGCATGGGCATGTGAACAGACAGAAGATCCGTTTCCGTACTTATGTGAGCAGTCATCTGCAGTTCATGGAGGTGAAAACCAAGAATAATCATGGCCGCACAAAGAAAAAACGTATGGAGGTGGCCGATATGAACCTGTCTGATGCTGAGAAGCGCGACTTCCTTGCCCGTCACTTGCGCTTCGATGTGGATTCGCTGGTGCCTCACATGCACAATTATTTTCGTAGGGTGACGCTGGTGAACAAGGCAAAGACCGAACGGCTCACCATCGATACGGCCCTCCAGTTCAATAATATGCTGACCGGGCGGCAGCGGCAACTGGACTCGCTGGTCATCATCGAGTTGAAACGCGACGGTCTCGTGTTTTCTCCCGTGCTCAACATGCTGCGGCAACTGCGCATCATGCCTCACGGCTTCAGCAAATACTGCATGGGAGCCGCTATGACCAATGGCGATTTGCCTGTCAATCGCTTTAAAGTGAAGTTGAGGGATGTGGAGATGATACTGAACAGACAAATGAATATTGTTGATTAATATATTGAAATACAGATAGATATGGATGTGTTATTAAGTTTGTTTGAGAGCGATTTCGGCAATGCTCTTGTGCGTTTTGCCCTCTGTGCTTTGGTTAATTGGATTATCATTGACAAACTCTATTACAAGAAGAGTCGTCGTCGTGATTTCTTCTTTACTTTCATGCTCATCACCGTGGCCATTTTCTTCCTCGTGTACTTCATGATGGGCATGGATCGCGGCAAGGCGACGATGGGCGTTGGTCTTGGACTCTTCGGCATCTTCTCCATCATGCGCTATCGCACCGATACGATGCCTGTGCGCGAAATGACCTACTTGTTCATCATCGTATGCCTCTCGGTGGTGCACGCCATGGTCGATGTGGCTGGGCTTACGGTTTCCGACATAGGCGGAGAACTGCTGAAACTGGTGGTTATCGACATTGTGGTGATGGTGGCCATCCTGCTTTGCGAAATCAAACTCAAGGTGCAAAGCACCAAACTCATACAGTATGACCGGCCGGAGATGGTGAAACCGGAAAACAGGAAGGAACTGATAGCCGACCTGGAGCAGCGCACCGGTCTGAAAATAACGAAGGTGGATGTGGGCGGCATTGACTTTCTGAAAGACTCGGTGGTGCTGCGCATCACCTACGATGGCGAAGGTATAAACGAAGTAGACGGACAATTCAAAGTAAGAAAATCGCAATGGAGAGAAATCTGATTGTTTTGCTGGCGGCGGCTGCATTGACGGCTACGCCAGCCATGGCTCAGGACGACGATTTCGGCGTCTGGAGTGAAGTGAACGTAGAGAAGAAAATCGACAGCCGATGGTCGGTAGGAGCGGGGGCGGAGTTGCGTCTGCGCGACGATGCCGGCGAATGGGACCGTTGGAGTGTGGGTGCCGAGGCCAGTTATAAGATTACCGACTGGCTGAAAGCGTCGGCAGGCTACACGCTCATTGATGATCATCGCTACAAGTTGAATAATAAAGGCACGAAATATGCTGACTTCTGGGGCGTGCGCCATCGTGTCAATGTGTCGCTCGCAGCATCGCAGTCTTTCGGCGACCTGAGTGTGTCGCTGCGCGAGCGCTGGCAGTATACTTTCCGGCCCGAGGCAACGGCCACACGCTATTATGTGGCAACAGGCGATGAGGCCGACGAGCATGTCTATGCCTGCAAGGCAAAGAACGTGTGGCGCAACCGTCTGCAGTTAAAATATAAGGTTAGCAAGATGTGGCGCCCCTATGTCAGTGCTGAGACCTACGTAGCCCACGGGGTGGATAAGGTGCGTTATGCGGCTGGTACGGAGGTCCGCCTCAATAAACAGCATTGGTTGGATGTGAAATACCTCTATCAGCATGAGTATGACAATACTGATGAAGAGGGCAACCGCCATATCATAGGCATAGGATATACCTATAAGTTCTGATTCTCTCACTTATTCGTACCTTTGACCTGCGGTCTTAGGTACTTTCGTTCGGAAGAAAAAATAAAAAAATGCTTTTTTGTTTTGTTCTTCTCTCACTTATTCGTACCTTTGCACGGAAATCAGTGAAAGGATATGGCGTCAGACAAAATAAGGATAAAGGATATAGCACAGCGGGCGGGCGTGTCGGTAGGCACGGTCGACCGCGTTTTGCATGAAAGGCCTAACGTGTCTTCTGCAGCACGCGAGAAAGTGGAGCAGGCCTTGGCCGAGATGGACTATCAGCCCAACATGTATGCATCGGCTCTGGCTTATAACAAGGACTACACTTTCTGTTGCATCATACCTCTGCATGAGAGCGAAGCCTATTGGGACGAGATAGAAGAGGGGGTGAAAGCCGCTACGGAGCACCGGCGTGACTTCCATGTATCATTGAAGATTCTGTATTATGAGCGTTTCAATGCGCCTACTTTTATCAAGGCCGCCAAGGACTGCATGGAGCAGAACCCCGACGGTGTCATCGTGGTGCCGGCGAAGTTGGAAGTGACGCGCAACTTTACCAATGAACTGTCGGAACAAAACATCCCCTTCATCCTGCTCGACTCGTATCTCCCTGACTTGAAGCCGCTGGCTTTCTATGGCCAGGACTCCTTCCAAAGCGGCTATTTCGCAGCACGAATGATGATGCTCCTGGCATCGAAGGAGAAGGAAATCATGATGATGAAACAGTTGAAGAACGGGCATATCGGCTCTAAGCAGCAGTCAAACCGTGAGACGGGCTTCCGCCATTATATGCGCGACCATTTTCCGGAGATTGCCATTACCGAAGTCAATCTGCCACTTGGCGGCACCAAGGCGCAGTTCGATAAGATTCTTGAAGAGTTCTTCACGACACATCCGCAGGTGCATCATTGCATTACCTTCAACTCTAAGGCCCATCTGGTGGGTGAGTTCCTGCTGCGAACCAACCGCCGCAACGTGCAGATCATGGGCTACGACATGGTGCCGAAGAATGCTGAGTGTGTGCGTCAGGGCAGCATCTCCTTCCTCATTGCCCAGCATGCCTACATGCAAGGCTATTCCTGTGTGGAGACACTCTTTCAGGCCATTATCCTGAGAAACGAGGTGACGCCCGTCAACTATATGCCTATCGAACTGCTGACGCGTGAGAACATCGAGTTCTATCGTAGAACGAATATTGGATAAAACAAACAATACTTATGGAACTAAAAACTTATCTTAAAATCAATCCGGCAGATACCGTTGTGGTCTGCCTAGTAGAAAAGAAAAAAGGTGATGTGATAGAAACCGGAGGCGAGCGTGTGGTGCTGGCCCAGGATGTGCCCGCTGGTCATAAGGTGCTGCTTCGCGATGTGAAAGAGGGCGAGAACATCATCAAGTATGGTTATCCTATTGGTCATGCCCGTCAGGATTTGAAAGCCGGCGAATGGGTCAATGAGAATAATCTGAAGACGAATCTCTCTGGTACGCTTGAGTATACATATGCTCCTGTAAACGAGAAACTTAGCATAAAGAAACAAAACCGCACCTTTAAGGGCTATGTCCGTGCCAATGGCGAGGTTGGTGTGCGCAACGAAATATGGATTGTGCCCACCGTGGGCTGCGTTAACGGCATTGCCGAACGCCTGGCTCGCCAACTGCGCGAAGAGACTGGCTGCAAGGATGTTGACGCCATTTATACCTGGCATCACAACTATGGCTGTTCGCAGTTGAGCGGCGACCATGAGAATACCCGAAAGGTGCTGCGCGACATTGTGCTCCATCCCAATGCCGGTGCCGTTTTGGTGCTGGGCTTAGGATGTGAGAACAATCAGCCCGACGACTTCATGCAGATGCTGGGCGACTATGACAAGAGCCGCATCCGCCTTTTGGTGACCCAGAAAGTGGATGGCGACGAGGTGAAGGCCGGTATGGATGTGCTGCGCGAACTCTATGCTATTGCCAGCAAAGACAGGCGTGAGGATGTGCCTGTATCGAAACTTCGCGTGGGCTTGAAGTGTGGTGGCAGCGACGGCTTCAGCGGTATCACCGCCAATCCCTTGGTGGGCGAGTTCAGCGACTGGCTCGTTGCTCAGGGCGGTACCAGTGTGCTGACCGAGGTGCCCGAGATGTTTGGCGCCGAAACCATCCTGATGAACCGTTGCGAAACGCCAGAACTGTTTGAGCAGACGGTGTCGATGATTAATAATTTCAAGGAGTATTTCCTGAGCCACGGCGAGCCTGTGGGCGAGAATCCAAGTCCGGGAAACAAGGCTGGAGGCATCTCTACGCTCGAAGACAAGGCACTCGGCTGCACGCAGAAATGCGGCAGGGCACCCGTCAGTGGCGTCATGGAATATGGCGACCGCCTGTCGGCCACGGGCCTGAACCTGCTGTCGGCACCTGGCAACGACCTTGTTGCTGCCACAGCCTTGGCCTCTTGCGGCTGTCATCTGGTGCTCTTCACCACGGGTCGTGGCACACCTTTCGGCACTTTCGTGCCCACTATGAAGATTGCAACCAACCCCACACTGGCTGCCCGCAAGCCTAACTGGGTGGATTTCTCTGCCGGACAGTTGGTGGAAGGCCGCACGATGGAGGAACTGGTGCCTGAGTTTATTGACAAGGTGCTGGCAGTGGCATCGGGCGAGAAGGCACGCAACGAGGAGAACGACTATCGCGAGATATCAATCTTTAAGAACGGTGTGACGCTATAAGCATGAAAAAAGGACTGCTGGCCCTGTCGCCATTAATGGTATTCATAGCCTTGTATTTAGTCACGAGCATCATTGCTCGTGACTTTTACAAGGTTCCCATTACCGTGGTCTTTCTTGCAGCCAGCGTCTATGCCATAGCCACCACACGCGGCAAACTGCGCAGACGCATTAATGTGTTCAGTCGCGGTGCCGGTACGCCGGAGATGATGCTCATGATTTGGATTTTCGTGCTGGCGGGTGCCTTTGCACATTCAGCAAAGGTCATGGGGGCCATCGATGCCACCGTCAATCTGACGCTGGCACTGCTGCCGGGACAGATGCTCCTGGCGGGTCTTTTCCTGGCCGCCTGCTTCATTTCGCTGAGCATAGGCACCAGTGTGGGCACTATTGTTGCACTCACTCCCATTGCTGCAGGTGTTGCTTCGCAGACAGGAGCCGATATGGCACTGGTTGTGGCCGTGGTAGTGGGCGGTTCGTTCTTTGGCGACAACCTGTCGTTTATATCCGATACGACCATCATTGCCACGCAGACACAGGGGTGTAAGACCAGCGACAAGTTTCGCGTCAACTCGTTTATCGTGGTGCCTGCCGCCCTGCTTATCCTGGCCGTCTATGTGTATCTGGGGCGGGGCATCAGTTCGCCGGGCGAGGTGCCTGCGGTCGACTTCTGGAAGGTGGTGCCTTATCTGGTGGTGCTGCTCACGGCGGTGCTGGGCCTGAATGTGATGGTTGTGCTCACGCTGGGCATCGTCCTTACTGGCATCATAGGCATTGCGGGCGGCGCTTTCGACTTCTATGGGTGGCTGGGAGCCATGGGCGATGGCGTCGTTTCCATGGGCGAACTCATCATTATTACCATGCTGGCAGGCGGACTGCTGGAAATTATCAAGCACAACGGCGGCATCGACTATATCATTGGCGTGCTTACCCGCCGTGTCAGCGGCAAGCGTGGCGGTGAGTTCTGCATTGCCGCCCTGGTGAGTGTGGTGAATGTGTGCACGGCCAACAACACCGTTGCCATCATCACCGTGGGTGGAATAGCCCGCAGGATAGGCGAGCGCTATGGGCTGGACCCGCGAAAGTGTGCCTCGCTGCTCGATACGTTCTCATGTGCCGTGCAGGGACTCTTGCCTTATGGTGCGCAGGTGCTCATGGCGGCAGGCCTTGCCAGCATCAGTCCCATTGCCATTGTGCCCCGTCTTTATTATCCCATCGCCATCGGCATTGCCGCAACAATGGCCATCTTTCTCCGCTATCCCAGAAGGTATTCTTAATGCTTAAATGCTTCATGCATCATTATGGACATTACTACACGCAATTTCTTCCGTTTGCTTCGCGCAGGAGCGTTTGGCCAGCAGGACATGGTAGAACCCATGTCGGCCAGTAAGTGGCGCAAGACCATGATGCTCTCAGTGGCCCACGGCGTAGAGGCCGAGGCGTTTGAAGGGCAGGAGGTGCTGCGCAATCAGTTTTTTATGCAGGCCATTCCAGAGGCATTGCGCGTGGAATGGGCCGACCTGGCTTTCGACACCGGCAGGAAGAGAGAGGCGAAGGAGCCGCAGTTAAGTCCGCGTCTGGCCAAGCGTCTGGCATCGATAGCCGAAAAAGGTAATGCCTCGTCGGTGGAATATCGTCTGTTGGAAGAGATGACGCGCCTGGCCTATGCGCTGCTCACCGACGATTACTGGGTGCGCCAGTTGCTCATCCTGGGCGAACTGATACGTGAGAAAGGCCCGCAGGCTGACCGCGTACAGTTGCAGGGCTGGCTCAAGCGCATGAAGATGACTCGCATGGCGCGCCTTGAGGGGGCCTTGCTCATCGAGTTGATGGGTGTCCAGCCCGAGGAGGTGCCTGTAAGTGTGAACCCTTCTGAATTCAACATCGAGAAGATTGCCACAGCCGTGCCTCACGGACAGGACCAGTTGCGCTTCTCGCAGGGCAAGAACATCTTCGTCCACACCAGCAATACCTCGGCCATCGTATGGAATGCCCGTCGCAGTGCCCGTTTCTTCCGCTATTGTCCCACATCCAGCATCACCCAGTTGTTTTCGTCGTTTGCCCGTTCGCTCACCAATATCGAGGAATAGCATTTCATAAGTATGGCATTTCCGCATCGTAAGTATGGCACTTTCGTATCGTAACTATGGCACTTACAAAAATATCGATGGCACTTTCGACCTGAAAGTGCCATCGTTTTGAGTGGGAAGTGCCATGGATGTTTCCGGGGTTCTGCCCTATATCTGTTTCATCGACAGGGAGATGCGGTTGCGACGGTGGTCAACCTCAATGACTTTCACCGTGATGTGCTGGTGCAGTTTCACCATGTCGGAGGGGTGGGCAATGCGCCTGTTGGCCATTTGCGATATGTGTACCAGCCCGTCTTGATGCACGCCAATGTCGACAAAAGCACCGAAGTTGGTAATGTTGGTCACGATGCCGGGCAGAATCATGCCTTCTTCCAGGTCGTCTACGGTCTGCACGCGGCTGTCGAATTCAAACTCCTCCAGTTGTTCTCGCGGGTCGCGTCCGGGCTTTTCCAGTTCCTTCATGATATCGGTCAAGGTGGGAATGCCCAGTTCCTTGGTGGCATATTTCCTGATGTCGATGCGTTCGCGCAGGCTTTTCTGCTCTATCAAATCCTTCACCGTGCAGCCCTGATCCTTGGCCATGCGCTCTACGATGGCGTAACTCTCAGGGTGGACGGCACTGTTGTCGAGCGGGTTCTCTGCATTGGGTATGCGCAGGAAGCCTGCGCACTGTTCATAGGCCGACGGGCCCAGTCGCGGCACTTTCTTCAGTTGTGCCCGACTGCTGAAAGCGCCGTTCTCGCGCCTGTAGTCCACGATGTTCCTGGCCAGCGTGGGACCCAGTCCGCTGATGTATTGCAGCAAATGGCTCGATGCCGTGTTGAGGTTCACGCCTACCATATTGACGCAACTCTCCACCGTTTGCTCCAGTTGGCGCTTCAGTTTGGCCTGATCTACATCGTGCTGATACTGTCCTACGCCAATACTCTTCGGGTCTATCTTCACCAGTTCTGCCAGCGGGTCCATCAGTCGGCGGCCTATTGACACGGCACCGCGCACGGTAACATCCTCATCAGGGAACTCATCGCGGGCCACCTTCGATGCCGAATAGACCGAGGCACCGTCTTCGCTGACCACGAAGATTTGAGGCTTATGGGTCTCATTCGGCTTATAAGCCTCGTTCAGCACATCTTCTACGAAAGCCCGTGTCTCGCGGCTGGCAGTACCGTTGCCAATGGCAATGGCTTCGATGTGATATTGCGCCAGCATCTGTTGCACATGTACGGTGGCCTGCATGCGCTTGTTCACAGGAGGGTGGGGGAAGATGGCCTCGTGATGCAGCAGATTGCCCTGTGCATCCAGGCATACCACCTTGCAGCCCGTGCGGAATCCAGGGTCTATGCCCATCACCCGCTTCTGCCCAAGGGGGGCACCCAGCAGCAGTTGGCGCAGGTTCTCTGCAAACACATCAATGGCTTCGTCGTCGGCTTTCTCCTTGCTAAGACCGGCAAACTCCGTTTCTATCGATGGTTTCAGAAGGCGTTTGTAGCCGTCGGCCACGGCTTCGGCCACCAGCATGCCGCAGGGTGTGTGGCCATAGACATAGTGATGCTTTAGTTTGTCGATGCACTCTTCATCGTCAATGGGGTCGATGCTGAGGCGCAGAATGCCTTCTGACTCGCCTCGGCGCATGGCCAGCAGACGGTGGCTGGAGCAGCGCTTCAGCGGTTCTTTCCAGTCGAAGTAGTCGCTGAACCTGGCTGCCTCGTCGCTGTCGGCCTTGGCCTTCACCACCTTCGATGTGATGATGGCTGTGCGACGATAGGCACCGCGCACCTGTTGTCGCGACCGTTCGTCTTCGCTCACCATCTCGGCAATAATGTCCTGGGCACCCTTGATGGCCGTTTCCACGCTGTCCACATCGCCTTTCACATAGGCCTGTGCAGCCCGTTCGGGGTCGCGCTCGCGCTGAAGCAGCAGTGTCTGGGCCAGCGGCTCCAGTCCCTGCTCGCGTGCCACCTGTGCACGGGTGCGTCGGCGCGGCTTGTAGGGCAGGTAGATATCTTCCAGCAGGGTGGCGTCCCAGCAGTCGGCAATGCGCCGGCTTAATTCCGGTGTCATCTTTCCCTGCTCGGTAATCGTCTTGACAATGGTCTCCTTGCGCTTCTGAATCTCTTTAAGCCTGTTGTTCTCATCATCGATGGCGGCAATCTGCACTTCGTCGAGCCCTCCTGTGCGCTCCTTGCGGTAGCGCGAAATGAAGGGAATGGTGCAGCCTTCTTCGAGAAGCGCGAGCGTATTGCCCACCGATTCTATGTTGAGCCCCAGGCTCTGGGCTATGAGTTGTGCGAAAACAGTCATGGTGAATGTAGAGTATTGAGTATCAGATGGTCATTCTTTGATTCCCGCTATGCGGCGAACCTCTTCAATGGTGCCGTCAAAGGGCCCCGTGTGCTCTAGTTTTAGCGTACACATGGCGGCTGCCAGGCGTCCGGCCTCGTCGGGATTGGCACCAGAAGAGCGGGCATACAGGTAGCCCGCAGCATAGGTGTCGCCGCAACCGGTGGCATCAACGGTCTTGCGTGGCGGGAAGCCAGGTATTTCGTAGAACTTATTGTCGGTATAAATCACCGAACCATAACTGCCCAGGGTGATAAGCACCTCGCGCACGCCCCACTTGTTGATCATCCTGGCAGCGCGCCGCAGGTCTTTCTCGCCGTCGGTCAGCACATCTATCTCGTGCTCGTTTACCTTTAGCACATCGGTGGAGCGCAGCACGCGCAACTTGTCTTTCCAGTCTACGGCATATACCTTCTGCTCTCTCACCTCGCGCAGGTAGCCTTGCACATCTACGCAGATGCGTCCTTTCGATGCCAGATACTCCACTACCTCTGGTGAAAAGTCGTCTACCAGAAGTGTTCCCAGATGGAACATCTTAGCATCGGCATCCTTCAGTTGGTCGATAGTAAAGGGTGCTGCCTTCGACAGTACGCGCTGACGGCGGTTGTTCATGTTCT
Source organism: uncultured Prevotella sp. (assembly GCA_946183985.1). Classification (GTDB taxonomy): domain Bacteria; phylum Bacteroidota; class Bacteroidia; order Bacteroidales; family Bacteroidaceae; genus Prevotella. The sequence goes on along the minus strand of CAMHDT010000002.1, from coordinate 44,733 downwards.
CGCCATATTTGTTCTCAAAGAAAACGCTGGTGGGACTGCCCAGGTCGGTGATGTCGATGCCTGCCTGTTTCAGCCGTTCAATCTCATGTTTCAAGTCCTGGCCAACGGCGGTGATGACGCCAAAGTCAATGGTCTTTGGCAGTCGGCTCATGGCCCATGCCACGTAATAGGCTGTACCACCGGCGCAGTCAACGCCATCAGGCGTGGCAGGCGTCACGATATGGTCGTGTGTGACATGGCCTATGCACAGAATGTCTTTCATCTTTGTATTGGGGTTTTATGGTTTCCTGTATTCAATTCTCTAATTATTACCCGAACAATTATTACCCGAACAATGCTCTCAGGGCTTCCTCCACCTTGCGCACAGGGTGAAGTTCGATGTTGAAATGCTTGTGGTTGAGCCCTTGCATGTTGAAACGTGGCACGATGATATGCTGGAAACCTAGTTTCTCAGCCTCGGCCACACGCTGTTCGATGCGGCTGACGGGGCGCACCTCGCCGCTCAGTCCCACCTCGCCGGCCATGCACCATGTGCTTTCGATGGGTGTATCCACGTTTGACGACAGCACGGCGGCTATGATAGAGAGGTCCATGGCCAGGTCGGTAACGCGCAGACCACCGGCGATATTGACGAACACATCCTTCTGCATGAGTTTGAAACCTACGCGTTTCTCCAGCACGGCCAGCAGCATGTTGAGGCGTCGCTGGTCGAACCCTGTGGCCGAGCGCTGCGGCGTGCCATAGGCGGCTGATGAAACGAGGGCCTGAGTCTCTACGAGGAAAGGTCTTACGCCCTCAATGACACTCGAGATGGCTACGCCCGAGAGTCCTTCATGCTCATGGGTAAGCAGCAGTTCCGACGGGTTGCTGACTTGTCTGAGGCCGTTTTGCTGCATCTCGTAAATGCCTAATTCAGAGGTACTTCCGAATCTGTTCTTCATACTTCTCAGTATCCTGTAGAGGTGATGCTGGTCGCCTTCAAATTGAATCACGGTATCTACAATATGCTCCAGTATCTTCGGGCCTGCCAGAGTGCCTTCCTTGGTGATATGACCGATGAGCACCACGGGCACGCCGCTGGTCTTTGCAAAGCGCAACAGGGCAGAAGCGCACTCGCGTACCTGTGCGATGGAGCCGGGCGATGAGTCGACATCTTCCGTTGCGATGGTCTGTATGGAGTCTATCACCACCAGTTCGGGCTGTAGTTCCTTGATGTGTTCGAAGATATGTTCCAGCGAGTTCTCGCAGAGAATCATGAAGTTGTCTGGTTGAGAACTGGTCAGACGATCGGCACGCATCTTGAGTTGGTGAGCGCTCTCCTCGCCGCTTACATAGAGAATGCGCTTGTCGGTGAGGTGGAGCATGGTCTGAAGCGACAGCGTGGACTTGCCAATGCCCGGTTCGCCGCCCAGTAGCACGATGCTGCCAGGCACCAAACCGCCACCCAGCACACGGTTCAACTCCTCGTCGTGCATATCGATGCGCGGGTCGTCGTGGCTGCTGATGTCGCGCAACCGCAGGGCATGGTTGGTGCGCAGGGCATGGCCAGCCTTGGCTGCGGCCGTTGTAGCCGTCTGCCGTGCCGTGTCTGCCGCTATCTTTATTTCCTTGAACGTGTTCCATTGTCCGCAGGCGGGACATTTGCCAATCCATTTGGCCGACTCCTGTCCGCAGTTTTCGCACACGTATGCTATCTTTTCTTTTGCCATTTTTCTAGTTTGCGCCTATTTTTGTGCCTACAAAGGTACAAAATAATTGTGAACACAGGTTGCAAACACCGTTAAAAGATAATAATCGGGAGCAATTGCAAATATGTAAATAGTGAAAATCGCGTTGTCTGCTGACCTTGCAACCTCCTTATGGGATATGGGTTTGCTCCAGACAGTAGGTGAGGATACTGCAAACTCCCAGTGAGGATACTGCAAACTCCCAGTGAGGATACTGCAAACCCCTAGCGAGGATACTGCAAACCCCTAGTGAGGATACTGCAAATGAAAAATAAAAGGGATTTTATTTTGCATTCCGCTCGGTTTGCACTACCTTTGACCTGTCGGTCTTAGGTACTCCCGCTCGGAAAAGTCCAAGATTCTCTTGGTTTTTCGCTCGCTTATTCGTACCTTTGCAGGTGTCAATGAAAAAGATATTATTTATATTTGTGACTGGACTGCTGATGGCAGCCTGCACAAAGAACGAAGAACGGTCTGCCGTAGATGAAGCGTGGGCAGCGTGGGTGGCTGATTCGGCGTCGCTGAAAATAGCGGTGATGCCTACGATTGACTGTCTGCCGCTGTTTGTGGCCGATGAATACGGTTATTTTGAACGTGAGAGTGTGAGCGTTAGCCTCTATCCTTATATGGCACAGATGGATTGTGACACAGCCTTGACAGGCGGTTGGGTAGACGGCATGATGACCGACTTGGTGCGTGCCGAGCGTATGCAGCAGCAGGGAACGGCCCTGCACTATGCCACGACTACGGCCTTGGCATGGCAGTTGCTTACTGGTCATCAAGCGCGTATCAGCCGCCTGAAGCAGTTGGACGACAAGATGGTGGCCATGACGCGCTATTCTGCCACGGCTCTGCTGGCCGATATGCTGGTAGATAGTGCCGGCCTGCAGTCTGAGCGCGTGTTCCGCATTCAGGTGAACGATGTGAATGTGCGGCTCAGAATGCTGCAGACGGGGGTGATGGATGCCTTGCTGCTGCCTGAGCCACAGGCCACGGTGGCCCGTTTGTCTGAGGCCCGTGTGCTCTATGACACGCGCCAGACAGGCATCAACCTCGGCGTGTTGGTGTTTAGTGAATCGGCATTGGCCGACTCGCTCCGCCATACACAGATGGAAGGGATGATGCGGGCATATGCCGCAGCCTGCGATACTATCAATGAGCGTGGCATCAGCACCTACAAAGACCTCGTTGTGCGGTGTTGTGGGGTGAGTGCAGAGGCTGTTGATTCCATGTCGCTCGACTGGAAATACCCTGGCGTGCAGCCTCCGTCACCGGTGGATGTGGAGCGGGCAAGGCGCTTCTTAATGCATAATAATTAGAACAGGGCAAAGCCAATGGTGAATGATGCATTACGAAAACCGATTGGAAAGAATGGAAGACGATTTATACAGAATATTCAAACTGATTGATCAGCACAGGCTGGGCCATGCGCTTGATGCGTTGGAGAATGTGATGCTGACAGATACGAAATCGGGGGGGCTTGACCAATTAATGGAGGTGAAGACCGACTATGGTCTGATGATGCAGTATTGGCAGAATGGCTTCAACGATGCACAGCGCGGCGAGGTGTATGACAGGTTGCTGCAGCGTCTCTATACCATTGCCGCCAATGTCGATGTGAGCAGGCGCAACCGTTCTACCCATTTCTGGATTGCATTGGAACACCATCCATGGCTGAAGCGCAATGACTGGTCGGCAGCAACGGTGTGCCGCCTGCTGGAAGACTTCACTGCCAGTGAGGCGCTTCTCGGTTTGGAACAACCGCATGTGGCCGGGCAGAAGAAGCGGGAACTCTATGCAAAGCACGAGGAACTGATGAAATGCGTATTTGCCTATGTGGTTACTGCACCTCAGTGGACTGATGGCGAGGCGGTGGCTTTTCAGAAGATGCTACTCTCGCCTACAGTGGCTGTCATTGATCAGCAGTTGATGGTGAGTGCCGTCATGCTGTCGGCCATGCTTACTTTTGATGTTCGCAAGTTCAAAGTGCTGTTGGAAGTCTATCGGCAGGCAACTGTTGAAGAGGTGCGGCAGCGTGCACTGGTGGGGTGGGTGATGTGTCTTGACGAGAGGAAGGCGGCCCTTTATGCAGGGATACAGCCTTTGATTGATGAGGTCTTGAGTGATGAGCAATGCTGCAGAGACCTGGTGGAACTGCAGATGCAGATGGTTTACTGCAGGAATGCCGAGCGCGACAACCGCGAGATACAGGACAAAATCATCCCCGACATGATGAGAGGCAGTAATATTAAACTCACCCAGCATGGGCTGGTGGAGATGGATGAGGACTCACTCGAGGATATTCTGCACCCGGAAAAGTCTGAACGCGACATGGAGCAGATGGAGCAAAGCATGAGCCGTATGGCAGATATGCAGAAGCAGGGCGTGGATATTTATTTCAGTGGCTTCTCGCAGATGAAGCGACTGCCTTTCTTCGGTTTTCCTGCCAACTGGTTTGTGCCTTTCTATGCGCAGCATCCAAGCATTAGCACTATTTGGGAAAACACGCGGGGCAAGCGCTTCCTGAGGTTTGTGACAGAGGCGGGTGCCTTCTGCGACAGCGACAAATACTCGCTGGTCATGGCTTTTGAAAAGGTTGTAGAGCACTTGCCGGCAAACATGCTGGAGATGATAGAGAAGGGTGAGGCTGATCCGATGCCCATTGGCGGGGAAATAGACCGCGAGGAGCAGTCACAGCCTGCTTACATCAGGCGCATGTATCTGCAAAATCTGTATCGTTTCTTCATGTTGTATCCAGACAGAAGCGAGTTCGTTAATCCCTTTGCACGCAGGCAGGCGTTTTTCATGACTAAGCCGATGATGTGTGGCGGGCAGATGCAGACGCATCTTACCGAGATGGCATCGTTCCTTATGAAGCGCGATTATGATGCAGAGGCACTGAAAGTGATAGAGAACAGTGTGCTGACAGCACCATCGCCAGACTATTGTCTGCTTAGGGGCACCTTGTTGCAGCGCAGTCAGGAGGGAAAGGCGGCGCAGGTTCTGGAGTGGTTTGCCCGTGCCGTGGAAATGGAACAAGGCAATGAACGGGCCTTGGCAGGCTATGCGCGGGCGGCATTCAACTGCCAGAGATACGATGAGGCACTGGCCACCTACATGAAACTGCTGGAGATGAAACCCGAAAGCAAGTCGTATATGCTCAATGCCGCTATCTGTCTGACTAACTTGCACCGTAATGATGAGGCTGAGAAAGTCCTGTTCAAACTTAATTATCTATATCCTGACGACATGCAGGTGAGCAGTGTGCTGGCCTGGGTGCTGACACTGGTGGGCAAATATGAACAGGCAGAGACCTTGTTCCAGCAATTGAACGCTGGCGGGAAACCGCGCCTTTCAGATATCTTGAACCACGGTTACTGCTACTGGCTGGCAGGAAAAACGAGGCAGGCCATTGACTGTTTCCGTCTTTTCAAGCATGGTGAAGGCAATGAAGACTATGACCTTGAAAAGGAGTTCATGGTTACAGAGGTTGAACTGCTGGCTGCTCATGACATCTGTGAGGTAGATATCCGCATGATGCTCGACGCAGTCAGATAGTGTTTCCCCTTTGGAAACTGTTTGCTTCCATAGGCGAAACCGTGTGGAATCCCCAAGAACGATGTGAGGAAAAGACTATAAGAAGGGGCGCAGAAGATGGGCAAACCAGCCGCGGAAACGCTGCCAGGGGGTGCGAAACTCCTTCCATGTGGCTGGTGTGAGCAGGATGCTCTCTTGACGGTCGCGTTCAAACATCTCGTCGAGTTGACGGGTGGTGCAACTGTCGATGATCACAGCATTCTCTTCATAGTCGAATCTGAGGCTGCGGGCATCGAGGTTGGTGCTGCCAACGGTGCAGAAACGCCCGTCGACCATCATAATCTTCGAGTGGTGAAAGCCTGGCTGATAGAGCCATACGTTGGCTCCTCGTTTCATGAGTTTATGCGCATAGTAGTAGGCACAGTCGGGCGTAAGGGGAATGTCGCTCTTGGCTGACAGCATCAGGTCGACCTTTACGCCACGCTTGATGGCGTCTTTCAGTGCACGATGCACCGAAGGAATAAGGGTGAAATAAGGGTTGATGATGTTGATGGAATCGCGTGCATCGTTGATGGCATTGACATAGAAGACGCGCATTACATCGTTTGTGACATGAGGTTCACGGTTGATGATACCCACTTGTTTGTGTCCGGCGGTAGCAGTTGTATCAATATTCAGTGGGCTAATGTCTGTTCTCTCGCCGCCACGGAAATATTCTTCGTGAGGGAAAAGATCTTCATGGGTTGTCTTTTTCCAGATGCGGGCAAAAATCGTCTGCAAGTCGTTGACGGCACTGCCCTCAATGCGGCAATGCATGTCGCGCCATGCACCCACCTGTTCCGTACCTTTTATATAATAGTCGGCCACGTTCATGCCACCAGTATAGGCTATACAACCATCGATGACCACTATCTTGCGGTGGTCGCGAGGCCAGATATGGTTGACCCATGGGAAGCGTAGCGGGTCGAATTCGTGTATGTCGATGCTGTCGTTGCGCAGTTTTTCAATGTGATACTTCTTGAGTGGCTGGTTGTTTGAGTCGTTACCGAAACCGTCGAATATGGCGCGAACCTCCACTCCCTCGCGGCGTTTCTCTTTCAGGATGTCGAAGAGCAGCGAGGCAATGGAGTCGTTGCGGAAGTTGAAGTATTCGAGATGGATGCTGTGACGGGCCTGTCGGATGGCATGAAACATGTCGTCGAACTTGTCCTGCCCCGACATGAGGAGGCTCACGCTATTATCGTTGGTAAAGCGGATGCCGTAGTCTGTCAGTTGACGGTATATGAGTGTGTCGGAAGAAGTCTCGTCCTGAGCATACACATGTGTATGACTTGAGGCAAGGAGCATCAGTGCCGCGCCTGTGCAGAGCCAATGTTGTGTTCTCATCTGCGATACTTGAGTCTGTATTCTGACGGCGTGATGCCGAAACGTTCCTTAAACAGGTTGATGAAATGCTCGCCGGTGGCAAAGCCTACGTGGTTGGCCAGTTCGCTCATGTTGATGTTTGTGCGCTGCAGCAGTATGCAGGCGTGTTTCATGCGCAGGTCACGTACCACCTCGGCTGGCGTCTTCCCTGTCACGTCGCGCACCTTCTGGAAGAAGGGCTTCATGGCCATACCCATGGCCGATGCCATTTCCTCGAGGTTAATAGTGCCGCGGCTCATGTTCTGCTGCACATACTGCTCTATGCTCTTCACCAGTTGACGGTCAATCTGGTCGGCCATGCTGAATTTCTCATACATCTCCTCGTCGTTGATGCCGTATGAACTGTTTTGCTCAAGAGCATCGTCGCCGCGCTTCTTGATGGCCTTTACCGCAAGCGACTTTATGATTTCGTCTTCGGTAATGGTGTCGGCACCGATGTTCTGAAGCGACAAGTCCATGGTCTCGGTGGCTGTGGTCATGCTCGAATTGCGGTCTTCCAGCATTCGTGTCTCTGCACCTTCAATGAGGTTATTGCCAATCTCAATGGGACCAATACCCAGCAGTTTGTTGAAGCGCATGACGGCTTCCTGCAGGTTAAACGGCTTGGCAAGATAGTCGTCGGCACCCATTGTGATGCTTTGGTCAAGCATGTCCTTGGCACTAAGTTTGGTGTCGGTCATCAGAACGAACTTGATGCGGTTGAGTTTGGGATGCATCTTGATGTTGTTACACAGTTCGCTGCCGGTAAAGTCGGGCATGTCTTGTTTGCACACCACAAGGTCTGGGGTCATGGCTTCAATGTCGGTGGCTGCCTTGCGGATGTCGTTGTAGGGATGGAACTCGTAGATAAACTTCAGTTTTGAATTGATGAACTTCACGAATTCGGAATTGTTGTCAATGAACACTACGCGGAACTTTGAGGTGGGCAAATCTGACTGATGGGGGCGAATCTCCGAGGTTAGTTCATCGCTGATCAGTTCGGGCAGGTCCATTTCGCCCTTGGCATTGAGCATGAAGTGCTTCTGCACATTCTGCTGGGCTTTCTCTTCTGGGTGCTCCAACGACGACTGCATGTCGCTGACGCGTGTGATAACCTGCAGCATCTGCGCGTGGAGGGCATTGAGTTGCTCGCGTCCCTCAAGGTCTGTGTCGCGTTCAGACAGGTTCATGATAATTGATGTCATGCGTGACATAGGCTGTCGCAGGTCGTCGCTGGCGGCTTTTATCTCTTCGCGCTGGCGCACCAGTTCCGTAATGATGTCGTTCTTCTTCTTCCAGAGAAGGCGTATCTGGTCAATACCCTTTTTCCAGATATAGATAATCAGCAGGATGATGATGGCATAGACAGCCAGCATCCACCACTGCAGATACCATGGCCGATCGATAATGATCTCTATGATACGCTCCTGGTCGCTGATGGCACCCTCGGCACTGATGGCTTTGACATGCAGTTTATAGGTGCCCGACGGCAGGTCGGTGAAGGTTACGCCATGCTTCAAAGCATCGCCGTTGCGCCAATTGTTGTCCAGACCTTCCATCTGATACATGAACTGCAGTCGTTCGCTCTGGTTATAGTTGCCGGCAGCAAACTTGATGGTGAACGTATTCTGGTCGCTGTTCAGTTTAATGCGGTTGCTCTCGTTGAGTGCGTATGGCAGAGGCACGTTGCCATCATACTGATGTCCCACAAGAATTTCCTCTTCTCCGATGAACAGTTGTGTCAGCATGACCAGCGGAAGATTCTCCGTTTCGTCAATAGTCTTCGGGCGCACCCAGTTCACACCGCGCAGTCCACCCATGAGAACATAGCCGTCCTTGCCGGTGAGCAGCGAGCCTGGATTGAACTCATCGCTCTGCAAACCGTCGTTGTGGTCGTAGTTGTACAGGCCATAGTCGTAGGTTCCCGTCTCATGGTTGCGCTGTATCACCACGCGGCTGATGCCATTGCTGGTGGTGAGCCAGATGTTGCTGTTGCTATCTTCGGCAATACCGCAGATGTTGTTGTTGCAGAGCCCTTGCCGTTCAGTCAGTTTGTCCAGTTCATCGTTTTCCAGATTCAGCACGTTGACGCCTTCGCGGGTGCCTACCCATATCAGTCCGCGTGAGTCTTCATAGACCTGGGTGACATAGTTGTTGGTGAATTTCTTGAGACTTGTGGTGTTTCCCACCAGATAAGTCATCTTCGCATTTGAGATGTTCATAATGATAAGGCCCTCGGATGTGCCTATCAGCATCCGGTTTCCTGTGGCATAGAACAGTGCGGTGATGTTGTTGATGCGTATTTTCCCGTTTTCTTTGGTGTAGTTGGAGAACTGGTCCATACGCGGATTATACACTTGCAGACCGCCATCGGTGGCTATCCACAGGTTGCCAGACTGGTCGGAAGCCAATGCATTGATGTGGTCGTCGATGATAGAGTGGCGTGAATTGTCGAGGGTAGCGGTATAGATGTGCGATGTGCCGTTCTTTATTCGCGTCAGTCCGTTTTGCTTCGAGCCCACCCATAGACTGCCGTCTTCAGTGCAAGCCATGGCCGATACGCACAGGCTGGCCAGTTGTCCGTCATAGCCAATGAGACCGTTGTCACTGGTTCCATACCATACATGGCCGGTGCTGTCTTGTGCAATGGCGGTGATGTCGCCGTTGAAATCAGACTCAAACTTATAGATATTGTTGCCGGTATAGGCCACGCCCGACTTGGCCGTGCCAGTCCATAGCAGGTCGGTGTCGTCTACATAGATGCTGTTGATGCCCGACTTGGAGTTGAGTAGGCGCATGACATTGCGGCTCACAAGCGGCACTTCCTCCATCTCGTGGCTGTTCACGTTGAAGCGCACCAGGCCGTGGCGGTTGGTTCCCACCCACACGTTGCCGCTGCGGTCGCCACCCATGGCGTTGACAGCATGGTCAACACCATAGCCGGTCTGGTCAATTTGATTGCCGATAGTGGTGTCCCAAGTGTTTGTGCGTTTGTTGTAAACAAAGAGTGTGCCCTGTCCGTAGAGCCAGATATTGTCCATCTGGTCAGCGAAGACCCGCAATGTCTTGGTCTTTCTCAGATGCTGTTGCGCAATGTCGCTATTGCTCCAGACCACTTGTTGCTGGTGTATGATATCGCAGCAGATGATGCGTCCGTCGTCGTAGACCAGGATTGTGCCGTCCTTGCATTCGCCAATGGAGCATATATTCCCTTCTACGATGCCATCGTCATCGTTGGTATAGGAGAACTCGTATTGCAGTTGCTGCTGTGTGTTCTGGCATATAATGCCTTTCTGCGGGAAGTATCCCCACAGGTTCTTCTGTCTGTCTATATATATTATGGTGGGAACATCGCGGATGCCCAACTTGGCGAACACCTGTTTCATGTCGCGTTCGAAGGTCTCGGTCTGCGGATTGTAGATGCAATAGCCGGCAGATGTCTTTATCCAGAGGTTTCCGTCAAGGTTCTCCTGTATGCTTTCAATGTAACTGTCGGGCAGTGATGAGCCGTCTTGTGAGTCACATTGGAAGTGTTTGAACATGTATCCGTCGTAGCGATAGAGGCCTGCGGGTGTGCCAAACCACATGAATCCGCGGGAGTCTTTTATAATGCAGTTCACCTGGCTCGATGTCAGACCGTAGCGGGCATCAAGCGTCTTGAATAGGAATTCGGCCGATGCCGTAGCGGGCGTCAGCAGAAGCGCAGCCAGGAATATGATGCATTTCAGTATCCTCATGATGTTGTGTATTAATTAGTCGTTATACCATGCAGGTGCGATGGTCTACTACGCCCAGCAGTTGGCCATTGTTGTCCACTACGGGTAGCACTTGTATGTTGTTGTCGTTCATGATGTGTTGTATTTCGGTAATCTTTGTCTCTGGTCCAACGGTCTTCGGCCTGCGGGTCATGATGTCGTTTACGGTGTGGTTGAAGAAGTCTGCACGCCAGTGTTCTATGGCTCGCCGTATGTCGCCGTCGGTAATCAGACCGCAGAGCAAGCCGTTGGTAACGGCGATGCCTGTTCCTATCTTGGCTTTTCCCATGATGATAATGGCCTCTTCAAGCGGTGTCTCGGGCCGGAATAGCGGCAGGTCCTCGCGTCGCATCACATCCTGTGCCGTGGTGAGCAGGCGTTTGCCCAGTTCGCCGCCGGGGTGGAAGTGTGCAAAGTCCTGTGGCTGGAAGTTGCGTTTCTGCATCAGCGCAATGGCCAGCGCATCGCCCATGGCCAGTGTGGCCGTGGTGCTGCTGGTAGGAGCAAGGTTCAGTGGACATGCTTCTTTCTTTACTCCCACGTTGAGGAAACATGTGGAGTATTTGGCTAATAGTGACTGTGGGTTGCCGCTCATGCCGATGATGGGAATTTCCATGTGAAGCACCATGGGAATGAAGCGTAGCAGTTCGTCGGTCTGGCCAGAGTTGGAGATGGCAATGACCACATCGCCATGTGTCATGACGCCTAAGTCGCCGTGATACACATCGAGCGGGTTGATGTAGAACGATGGCGTGCCGGTGGAAGCCAGCGTGGCGGCAATCTTGGCACCTATGTGTCCGCTTTTGCCTACGCCGGTTACGATGACCTTTCCCTTGCACTGCAGCATCATGTCGACGGCCTTGTCAAACTGGCTGTCTATCTTTGGAATCAGGTCGAGCAGTGCTTCAGCCTCGTCTTTAATGGCTTGTATGCCCCATTCTCTTGTTGTCATGCTATTATCTGCTTTACAAGGTTTTCCAGTTTGCTAAGTTCCAGCATGTTGGCAGCATCGCTGAGGCCCTTGTCAGGGTTGGGATGCACTTCAAAGAAGTAGCCTGTGGCACCGAAGGCCTTTGCTGCCAGTGCCATTGAGGGCACAAAGCGACGGTCGCCGCCGGTTTTTCCGCCTTTGGCATCGGGACGCTGCACGCTGTGTGTGCAGTCCATGATAACGGTGGGCACTATCTGGAGCATGTCGCTGATGTTGCGGAAGTCGACTACTAGGTTGCCGTAGCCCATCATGTTGCCGCGTTCGGTGAGCCAGATGTCGGTGGCGCCGGCTTCACGCGCTTTTTCCACGGGATAGCGCATGTCGCTGCCACTCAGAAACTGTGCTTTCTTGATGTTGACGGTGCGGCCCGTCTGGGCAGCGGCCACCAGCAGATCGGTCTGCCGGCACAGGAAAGCGGGAATCTGTATCACATCGACCACCTCGCCCACAGCCTTTGCCTGCCATGCTTCGTGTATGTCGGTGAGCAGGCGCAGGCCATACTTTGCCTTGACATTAGCCAGCATTTGCAGGCCTTGGTCCAGTCCAGGACCGCGGAAGGAGTGAATAGAGGTGCGGTTGGCCTTGTCGAAGGAGGCCTTGAAAATGATGTCGGTGCCTAGCCGGTGGTTGATGTCCACCAGTGTCTGTGCCACTTGGTCGAGCAGTTCAGCCGATTCGATGACGCAAGGCCCTGCTATAATGGTTGTTTTGTTCTTCACAAGAATCACGTTTTTAATTTGCAAAGATACGCATTTCGCCTGAAACGACCAAAGATTCATCATTTTTTTGCTTCTGAAAGGAAATTTTTATTGAAAAACATTTTGCACTTTAAAAGTTTTTTGTACCTTTGCCGCCGATTTCAAGGATAGCACCGCCCGTCGTTGAGTGAGTGGCGGAAGTTGTTTAACAATTAAAATGGTAAAAAGAAAATGAAAAAGATTATGATGACTTTGGCCGCTGCTTTCGTAGCAGTGAGCATGAGTGCCCAGGTGTATGTGGGTGGTAGTGTCAGTGTAGAAGGCTGGAGCAGCCAGGAGAATGCTGGTGACCGCAGCGAGACTACCTTCAAGTTCATGCCTGAGATTGGCTACAACCTCAACGAGGACTGGGCCATCGGTACTGTGATTGGCTATGAGAACAACAAGTGGGATGGCGTCGAGGGCGTGAGCGAGAGCGCATTTGTCGTTGCTCCCTATGCTCGCTACACCTATCTTAAGAGTGGCAAGTTGAGCCTCTTCGTTGACGGTGGCGTTTCTTTCGAGTCGGCTTCTAAGGCTGACTGGACTGCTTTCGGTGTTGGTTTGAAGCCCGGTCTGGCCGTGAACCTTACTGACAACGTTAGTTTTGTTTCGCACATCGGCTTCATTGGCTACGAGACTCTGAATCCTTCTGGTGCAAAGAACAGCATCAACCATTGCGGTGTAGACCTGAGCGGTGAGAACCTTTCGTTCGGTCTCTACTTCAACTTCTAAAGGAAATAAACAAAAAAGAAAGAGGGATTTTGCTTCTGGCAAGATCCCTCTTTTTATGTTGCTTTTCCTAAGAATGTTGCTTGTGTTTCAAAACGATGGCACTTTCGATGTGAAACGATGGCACTTTCGATGCGTAACGATGGTGTTTTTTTTCGTAACGATGGCACTTTCAAATCTAAATGCCATGTTCCAGCCTTGCATCCTTTAGCCAGGGCTCATCTACCGAGCCTTTCTTTCAGTTGCATCAGTTGCGGCCACTGTTTTTTGGCGGCCTCTTCGCCAATGACAATCATGGCGGCCATCTTCTCATTGCCGAAACTGGAGGCCTCGTAGTCGGGCAGGGGAGGGTTGATATAGATATCGGCCTTGGCGCAGTTGTCGTAGTATTTGTTGATGTCGGGCCTGCTCACAATCCATTCGGCCAGTCCTCCCACACCGAAAGTATCGGCCAGACTCCAAACGGAATGGTCAATGGGCTTGCGCTTCTTGGGCTTGGACTGCTGCAGGTCGATGGCAATGACAATGTCGGCACCCATCTGTCGCACCACATCCACAGGCAGATTGTTCACCATACCACCATCAACCAGTTGTCGACCGTTGATGCGTATGGGTTTGAAGATGCCGGGAATGGCCATCGAAGCACGAATGGCCTGGGGCACGGTGCCCTCTGTCAGCACCACTTCCTGTGCCGTTCGCATCTCGGCGGCTACGCAGGCAAAGGGCGTCTTCAGGTTCTCAAACTCCACTTGGTCGCCATGATAGGCCAGCATGGAATCGAGCGTCTGTTCCACACGGCCGCCTCTGAGCACGCCAAAGGCATGACTGTTCTGGTCCATGACAGGGAATCCGAAGATGTATGTAACGCCATTCGCCGTTGCATAAGGCTCGCCGCTGTATTGGCTGTTGCGGTCAGTAAGCATGGAAAGCCACTCTTGCTGACAGAACATCGAGTCGAGTTGCTGGGCCGAATAGCCTGCGGCATAGAGCCCTCCGACAATGGCTCCGATGCTGGTGCCGGCAATATAGTCGATGGGAATGCCTGCCTGCTCAATCACTTTCAGTGCTCCCACCTCGGCAGCGCCTTTGGCACCGCCGCCACCAAGCACAAGTCCCACCTTCGGCCGCTGGGCGAAGGTGGGGCTTGTCAATATGAGCGCCCAAAGAAAAAGCGCGATAGTCTTTCTAATCATATGATGCACTATGATGCATGACGCATACTTAATGATGCATTACTCCTTGATATTGGGCAGTTCAAGACCGAGTCCTTTCTTCTTGTCCACAACCTTCAGCACCAGACCCAGCAGAAGGGCTGCCACACCAAGGCCTGCCAACATGACGAGTGGCCATGTGTAGTTGTAGTGTACGGCCATCTGCTCAGACACACGCGAAATCAGTTCCTGCGCATTGTCCATGTTCAGACTGTCAACATTCACCGTGGCAGGGTCAAACTTCACAATATCGTTTATCACGGTGCTGTCGGCTTTGTCGCCCAGGGCCGCGGTAACCATCTCTTTGGCTTCGTCAATGTTCAGCGTTCCCTGGTCGGTCTTGAACTTGATGCCGTTTTCAAAGGCATTGACTTCCGTCACCAGTTTAGGATTGGTCAGATCGAGCACCTTGCCTATGAGCAGGGGGAACAGCCACAGGCCTATGTTCTGAATCCAGAATATCAGTGCGTAGGCCGAACCGATAATCTTGGGTTCTACCAACTTGGGCACACTAGGCCACAATGACGCAGGTACGAGCGAGAACGATGCTCCCAATACCAGGATGGTGAGGTAGGCCACGATGATGCCGCCCACGGCATACTCCTTGAACTGAGGCAGCACGAAGGCAAAAGTGAGGTGGCATCCGATGAGAAGCAGCGAGCCCAGCACCAGCATGGAGGCAGCCTTGCCCTTATGATCCACATAGCCGCCAAGGATAGGAGTGATAAGCACGGCCAGCAAGGGGAATACTGCAAAGATGGCACTGGCCGACTGGCGCATATATCCCATATAGCAATAGACCACAAGGAACAAAACTGATAGGCCCAGCAGCGTGTATTGGCGCACCTTCTGTTTCTGGAAGTTGCTGGCAAAACCCAGAATTGCCACCAGCAGCATGATGCCAAACTGCACAAAAGTAACGCTGTCGCTCGCCCAGAACGTGCCTTCTATCTGTTTTGTGTCAAGTTTCAGGTTGCACTGCAACATGTTGACGGCATACTTCTGGAAGGGGAAAATGGCACTATAGTACAGCACACACAGCAGGGCGACAAGCCAGAATCCGCTCGAGGTAAGTATCTGTCCAAGGTCCTTGATGCGGAACGGGTCGTCTTTTTCCTCGGCTTCACCTGTCTGGGCATCGAGTTTCTTGTCCATCACAAAGTAGACAATGGTCATGATGAGGGCAATGCATAGCAGCACTACGCCAAAGGCCACCGAGCGGCTCACGTCAATCTGACCGCCCAGACGGGCAAAGTAGGGCGAGAAAATCATGCAGGTGGCAACGCCCAGACGGGCCAAGGCCATCTCACTGCCCATGGCCAGGGCCATGTCGCGCCCCTTAAACCACTTAACAATACCACGGCTCACGGTAATACCTGCCATCTCACAGCCACAGCCGAAAACCATAAAGCCCAGTGCGGCCAGTTTTGCCGAGGCGGGCATACCGGGAATAACAACGGAAGCACCATTGATAACCTCTGTCTTCGGACCGTAGAACGGTGAGATTCCCAGTTCGTCGAATAGTGGAATATAGTTGAGGTTATCGTTGAACCAAGCCTCAAGACCGGTGCCGGCAAACGAGTCGGTCACGGCATACCATTTGATGATGGCGCCCACCAGCATGACAACAGCAGAGAGAATGGCAGTGAAGCGCACACCCATCTTGTCGAGAATGATGCCGGCGAATATGAGGAAGAAGGCAAAAACATTGAGGAACACCTCGGCCCCCTGCATGGTGCCGAAGGCTGTGGAACTCCATCCGCGCTGGGAAAGCATCAGGTCTTTGATAGGCGAAAGGATGTCCATGAAAATGTAACTGCAGAACATGGCCAGCGCCAGCAGCAGCAAGGCAGTCCAGCGCATGGCAGCGCTGTCACGTAGTGTCTTTTGAATTACTTGAGTCATAGTTGTTGTTAAATATCTTTTTCGTTATCTCGATATCTCGTCATTCCGATATGTCGATATATCCATATATCGGGATAACGAGATTTCTATTATTCAATGATTACTTGAGCCAGCGGTTCAGCCAGTCGAAGTAGGTGCGCTGCCAAAGCACGCCGTTCTGGGGCTTCAGCACCCAGTGGTTCTCGTCGGGGAAGATGAGTAATTCAGCGGGAATGCCTTTCATGCGGGCTGCATTAAAGGCACTCATGCCTTGCGTGGCATTGATGCGATAGTCCTTCTCGCCATGGATGCAGAGGATGGGGGTGTCCCAGTTCTCCACCATCTTGTGCGGCGAGTCGTGGTAGGTCTTCTTGGCACGCGGCATCTGCGGGCGATGCCAGTAGGCCTCGTCGTACTCCCAGTTGGAGAACCAGTTCTCTTCGGTCTCAGTGTACATGGCTGCGAGGTTAAAAGCACCATCGTGGGCAATGAAGCACTTGAAGCGCTTCTCGTGGATGCCAGCCAGATAGTAGACGGAGAATCCACCGAAAGAGGCGCCAACGGCACCGAGTTTGTCCTTGTCGACATAAGGAAGATTGTTGGCAGCATCGTCGATGGCAGTGAGATAATCGCTCATGCACTGGCCAGTCCAGTCGCCGCTGATTTCTTCCTTCCATTCCTGTCCGAAGCCAGGCAGCCCATGACGGTTGGGAGCAACGATGACATAGCCCTGTGAAGCCATAATCATGAAGTTCCAGCGATAAGACCAGAACTGACTGACGGGACTTTGCGGACCGCCTTCGCAGAAGAGCAGGGTGGGATATTTCTTTGTCTCGTCGAAGTTTGGCGGCAGGATGACCCAGTAATGCAAGTCCTTGCCGTCGGTGGTCTTCACCCAGCGCTGGCGCACCTCAGGCTTTTCCAACTGGTTGAGAATGGCCTTGTTCTCATGGGTCAACTGGCTAACGGCGGTGTTCTCTGGCTTCTTTGAGTTGGGTGTAACGACATACAGGTCGGCAGGAGCCGTATAAGAGTGGCGCTCCATGAGCAGTTGCTTGCCGTTGTTCATCATTTGCAGAGAACCGAAGTCGGCCCACGGGTTGTTTTCCTGACCGCCATCGCCCGACTGTGGCACTACGAGTGTGAAGAGTTGCTTTACTTCGCCCTTAGTGCTTACACTATACAGGTTCTCGGTGGCGTGCCAGACACTGATGAAATAGAGCCATGCATCCTTTGAGTCGCTCCAGCAGAAGGCGTCGACATCCGACTTCCAGTCTATATATTGCTTCTCGCCGGTAGCCAGCGTACAGATGCACAGGCGGTTGAGGTCGGCCTCATAGCCATCGCGCTCCATAGAGAGCCATGCTACATATTTGCCGTCGGGCGAGAACTGTGGATTCTGGTCGTAGCCCACATTGTTCTTCAGGTTTTCTGGTGCATTCACGGCTTGGATGGCCAGTGTGCGTGTGGGGTCTACTTCGGGCGCCTTATAGTCGGCAGGCTTGCAGAGGTTGGTGGTCTCGTGCGTACCTATATTATATAAATATATATCAGAGTCGGTGGAAATAGAGTAGGCCAGTCCCGTCTTCTTGCGACAGGTGTAGGCAATCTGCTTGGAATCGGGGCTCCAGGCCAGTTGTTCTATGCCGCCGAAAGGCTCCATGGGACATTCGTAGGGCTCGCCTTCGAGAATGTCGATGCCGCTGTCGGCAATGGCATAACCGTCGCCTGCAGAGTAGAGGAAGGGGTGCTGGATTGACTCCACGTAGTGGTCCCAGTGGCGATACATCAGGTCGGTAACGCGGCGACCCGTTGCTTTCGGCAGGTCGTCGGGGTTCTTCTGAATAATCTCGTTGAAGGGCAGCGACTTGAGAATAATGACTTGCTGACGGTTGGGCGAGAACATGAAACCTTCAACCTGGCCGTCGGTCTTCGACAACTGGCGGCGATTGCTGCCGTCGGCATTCATGGCCCATATCTCGCCGCCGCTGATGAAGGCCAGCGTCTCGTTGTCGAGCCACAGTGCATCGGTCTCGTTCTTTGCACTCTTCGTCAGTAGTTGCTGTCCGGTGCCGTCGCTGTTCATCACATAGAGCACTTGGTGGCTCTTGTTCTGCTTGACGCTGTAGTAGCCCACCTGATATACGATGCGCTTACCGTCGGGCGAAGCCTGATGACTGCCTATGCGGCCCATGGCCCAAAGGGCTTCCGGGGTCATCAGCCTGTTGTCTACGCGAATGTTCTGTTTGCCTATCACTTCGTTTTCTTCTGCATTAGCACTGCCCAGCACCATCAGTGTGAGGGCAACAAGTGTTAGTAGTCTTTTCATATTTCAATGTTTCCTTGTCAATTCTTTCTCACAGGGTCGCAGGTTAAGCCGCAGCCCAGTTTGTTGAATATCTTACGGTCTACCTCGCTGAGCATCACAGTAGAGTGAACCTGGCATCCGCGCAGGCGGGGCAGTTGCTCCAGGGCACGGCGGCACTGCTCGTCGTCTTTCGAAAGCACGCTCAATGCCACCAGCACTTCATCGGTGTGCAGGCGTGGGTTTTTGCCTCCCAAATACTCAATCTTGGTTTTCTGTACAGGCTCAATCAGGCTTTGCGGTATGAGGCGTGCTTCATGGTCAATACCTGCCAGATGTTTGGTGACATTGAGCAGCAAGGCTGCAGAGCATCCCAATAGCGGACTCGACTTGGCGGTGATAATGGTTCCGTCTTCAAGTTCCATGGCGGCTGCGTTTTGTTCGCTCAGTTCCTGCTTGGCTTGAGCGGCCACGGTAACGCGGCGATAGGCTGTTGTGATTTTTGCCTGATTGAAAAGCATCAGTATTTTATTCACTTCGCGCTCGTTGTCTATGCCGTCGGCCATCTTGTTGGTGGCTGTATAGTAGCGGCGGATGATCTCGTCGCGACTGGCCTGACAGCACACTTCGTCATCGCTGATGCAGAAACCAACCATGTTGACGCCCATGTCAGTGGGGCTCTTGTAGGGGTTCTCGCCATAGATGCCCTCAAAAAGCGCATTCAGAACAGGGAATATCTCGATGTCGCGGTTATAGTTGACGGCAATTTTGTCATAGGCATCCAGGTGGAAAGGATCAATCATGTTGACATCGTTCAAGTCGGCCGTAGCAGCTTCATATGCAATGTTGACAGGATGCTTCAGGGGCAGATTCCACACGGGGAAGGTCTCAAACTTGGCATAACCGGCTCTCACACCGCGCTTGTTCTCGTTGTAGAGTTGGCTCAGGCATACAGCCATCTTGCCAGAACCAGGACCGGGAGCCGTGACAATGACCAGTTCGCGTGAGGTCTCCACATAATCGTTCTTTCCAAAACCTTCGTCGCTGGCAATGAGTTCCACATTGTGCGGATAGCCGTCGATGAGATAGTGTACATATGAGCGTATGCCCATGCGTTCCAGACGGTGACGGAACTGGTCGGCGGCATGCTGGCCGTTGTAGTGTGTGATGACAACCGAACCTACCATGAACTCGCGACTCATGAACTCTTCGCGCAGACGAAGCACATCTTCGTCATAGGTAATACCCAAATCGGCTCGGATCTTGTTTTTCTCAATATCCTCGGCACTCACCACGATGACGATTTCCAGTTGATTGCGCAATTGTGCGAACATGCGCAATTTAGAATCGGGCTTGAATCCTGGCAGTACGCGCGATGCGTGATGGTCATCGAAGAGTTTCCCGCCCAGTTCGAGGTATAGTTTACCGTCGAATTTGGCAATGCGTTCGCGGATATGCTCAGATTGGATCTTGAGATATTTCTCGTTGTCGAATCCTATTTTCATTTCTTCTTTAAGTTTTCGCGTTGTTTTTGTATTTCAAGTGCCTGCTTCTGCATGGCTTCCAGACGGGCTGCCAGTCCGCTCTGCTTCTTGGGGTTGTTCTTGTTGGCCTCGTATTTGGCCTCAAGTTGTGCCAGCAGTTTCGCATCGTTGGTCGTTTTGCGCAGTGTCCACATGATGGCTGCCGAGAAGAACAGCGAGATGAAATAATAGAAGTTAAGGCCAGAGCCGTAGTCGTTGAACATGAAGAAGAACATAATGGGCATGAGATACATCATCCATTGCATCATTTTCATCTGCTCGGCCTGCTGACCAACCATCTGGTCGCGCTGCTGGCGCATGGTCATATAACTATAGGCCAGGTTACTTACGCAGAAGAGAATACAGGTGAGTGAGAGGTGGTCGCCCAGCAGGGGGATGCTTTCGCTCCATTGTCCTATGAAGGGAATGGGGTCGTAGGTCGAGAGGTCTTCCATCCAAAGGAACGACTCGCGGCGCAATTGAATGGCATTAGGCACAAAGTTGAACATGGCAATCCAGATAGGCATCTGAATCAGCATGGGCAAACAGCCTCCCAGCGGCGAGACACCGTATTTGGCATAAAGCGACATCATCTCCTGTTGCTTCTTCATCTGGTCTTCCGGCTTGCTGTATTGTTTGGTGGCCTCTTCGAGTTTCGGCTTCAGCACACGCATCTTGGCACTCGACATGTAACTCTTCTTGACCATGGGGTAGGTAATGGCCTTCAGTAGAAGGGTGATGAGAATCAGCACAATGCCCATGGGCAAACCCAACTTGGTGAGCCAGTCAAACACGTAGAGCGTAAACCAGCGGTTGATGTAGCGGAAGAGCGGCCATCCCAGATAGACGAGTTGCTCCAAGTCGAGGTCTTTGTTGAACTGGCTCTGCTTTTCTACGCTTTGAATCAGGCGGAAATCGTTGGGGCCAAGATACATCTCAAACTCTGAGACCTTCTCTCCTGTTGGGTCAAGGGGTGTGATAAGCCTTGCTTCGTAGTGTTTCAGAATGCGACTGCTCTTGTCCTGTGGCTTGCTCGACAGATAGGAGCCGGCAGCAAAATGCTCGCGTGCAATGAGCACCGACGAGAAATACTGGTTCTTGAAAGCCACCCAGTCAATGCTGTTCTCCATGGTTTCCTCGTCGCTCGAGGTTTCGCTCAGATGGTCGGTACCGCCGTCGCACTCCTTGTAGGTGAGCGATGAGCGCTGGTTTTCAAAGGTGAAGCCCTTTTCCTGCTGGCGGCAAGAATCCTGCCACTCTATGGTCATGAACTTTTTGGTGGGGTTCAGGTGCTCCTGCAGTCCTTTTGCCTGCACGGAGAAGTGCAGCATATAGTCTGGCCCCAGCCAATAATCGATGATCACGCTACCGCCGTTGCTGGCCGCTGCGGTCATGGTAAGTGTGCTGTCGGTGTGGTTCGATGCCTTAAAGGTCCAGTGCTTGGTGTCGTAGAACTTGTCGGCACCTTCCAATATGAAGTTCATTTGCTGTCCCTCTTTGGTGAAGAGCATGATGCCCTGGCGGTTCAGCGTGTCCTTGTGCCCTATGATTTTGGCACTGGCCAGGGCACCGCCCTTGGTGTTGAACACCAGTTCAAGCGAGTCGTTCTTGAGGGTTAGCAGTTCGCTTGGCCCCGCCACCGAGTCGTTAGCGGCCTGATAGAACAGGCTAGTGGTGTCGGCCACTTCTGCCTGTTGATTCGTTTCTTCCTGCTGAGTAGTGGCTTTTTTCAGTTGCTTAGTGTTCTCGGCTAATGCGGCAATGCTGTCTTGCTCATGCTTACGCCGTTCCAATTCCTCTTGTGAGGGCTGGTTTACCAGACTGAACACAATGAGTAGCAATGCAATCAAACTGAAGCCGATGAGTGTATTTCTGTTCATTTTTCCTGTTTTTATTTTTACCTTTTAATCTTTTAATATTCCTTTTTTATTAAACAAGGTGCAAAGTTACGAATTTTTTTTCTAACTTTGCACGCAGTTATGAGAAAATTCGTATTATTTTTTGCGGTTGTCATTGCGCTCAGCGCTAATGCCGCACATAAGAAAGACTCGGTAAACGGTCGATACTATCGCTTGTTCGCGCCACTGACCTTCTATCACTCGGTTGCAGCCGACCAACTTTCCATTGCTTCTGACGACCCCGACGAGGTGAACAAAGCCATCAATGAGGCTTTGATGCAGGTCTATCTGACCAGGCCCGACCTGGTCCGTGTGACTGAGAGTCAGCAGCAGGAGTCAGGCACTTTGCGGCAGGATATTATCGAACAGCCTGTGGTGCAGCAGGTTGCTATGGCAGAACAGGCAGAGCCCATGCCTGCTATGCCCGATGTGGAACCTGTAGAAGTGGTGATTGAAAAGCCGAACTTCTGGAAATACAAAGGCGACGGCTATCTGCAGTTTATGCAGAACTATGTGTCGGATAACTGGTACAAAGGCGGCGAGAGTAATTATTCGGCAGTTGGAAGCATTACGCTTGAGGCCAATTACGACAATAAGCAGAAGTGGAAGTGGGACAACAAACTGGAGATGAAACTTGGATTCCAGACTTCACGTACCGACTCAGTACACCGTTTCAAGGCCAATGAAGACCTGCTGCGCTATACTGGTAAGGTGGGACTGCAGGCAGCAAACAAGTGGTATTACACACTTCAGATGCTGGCTTACACGCAGTTCACTCATGGTTATAAGGCTAACGATATCCGAACATTCTCCGATTTCCTTTCGCCACTCAACGTGAGCCTTGGTCTTGGTATGGATTACAAGGTGTCGTGGGTGAAGAACCGTCTTACGGGTACCATCAACATCTCGCCATTGGCTGTAAACTACCGTTACGTGGGCCGTTCTTCATTTAGAAAGAAAAACAATATCAATGTTGAAGAATACGACTGGTTCCCAGCACGTTATGGTATTGACGAAGGAAAGCATCATAAGACTGATTTGGGTTCCCAATTGACGGCATCACTGACATGGAAGATAAACGATGTGGTAACGTGGAAGACGCGTTTCTATGGCTTTACCAGTTATCACCGTGCAGAGTTGGAATGGGAAAACACCTTCATGCTTCAGGTATCGAAATATATCTCTGCCAACCTGTTTCTCTTCCCACGTTTCGACGATTCGAACAAATGGGACAGCAAACTGGGCTATTGGCAGTTTAAGGAATACTCATCGCTGGGATTCAGTTATAGTTTCTAAACAGGCATAGACTCTGTTTAATATAGGAATCCCAATAACCAAAGCGGTATCTGGTTGCCCTTCCCGATTTCGGTGTTATAGCGGGCATAGATGGTGTCGTTGGTGTATCTGACTTTGTTGCGTGCCTCTGCATCGCAGATTCTGAACTTGAGATGCTCGTCGACAAGATAGGTTTGGTCGCGTCCGCTCTGGTTTACTTTATGGTCTTTCCACAATGCGTTAACGAAAAAGGTCTCCATGGCCGTCTGCTTCTCTACGTGTATGGGGTAGATGGCATAGAGCAAGTTGGAGTTGTGGAGCATGATCTTTGATGGTTTTTTCGGAAAATCCTGACCAACGGGATAGAGTATGTTCAGCAGGCGGGCGTCTGTGAGATACTTGATATAGTTCATCACGGTGGCACGACTGGTCTCTATGTCTTGTGCCAGTTTGCTCACGTTGGGTGCCTTGGGGCCTTCTTCTGCCAGTTGGTAGAAGAGTTTCTTGATTTTTGTAAGGTATTTCAGTTCTATCTGCTTGATGAGGAGGATGTCAACCTCGGTCATCATGTTCATGGTCTTGAGCAGATTCTCCGAGTAGTTGCGGTGTTCTTGGAAGAAAGGATAGAACCCGTGGTGTATATAGTCCTGGAAATAGCGTCGCGGAGATACTTTCGGCAGTATCTGCTTGACGATACGCTCGTGGTCGCTGAGTATCTCTTCGAGTGTGAACGGATGGAAGTCGTTGTCCGTGAGCAGGTTGATAAACTCTCGGAAGGAGAAACCTCTGAGGTTGTAACTCTTCACAATGCCGTTGAGTTCTGGGTTCTCGTCTTTCAGACGCATCACGCTGCTGCCGGTAAAGACAATCTTCAGCGCTGGATACATGTCATAGCACTTGCGCAGTTCCTGTGACCAGTTGTCCTGTTTGAATACCTGGTCTATGAGCAGCACGCGCCCTCCGTGGTGATAGAACTCGCCGGCAAAGTCGGCAATGCCCCTTCCCTGGAAGTAGAAATTGTTCATGTTGATATAGAGGCACTGCTTGTCGGCTACATCAAATTTTTCCTTTGCATATTGAAGCAAGAAGGTTGTTTTGCCTATGCCCCTTGTTCCTTTGATACCAATCATGCGTTGCGACCAGTCAATTTCATCCATCAGCGTGCGACGGACAGGTGCATTGACATGCTCTACAAGGTAACGATGGGTTCTGAAGAAGGCTTCCATATGAATCAGTTAACTGTTTTAGTGCATGCAAAGGTAGTGAATTTATTCTTAATTGCAAAGCAGAGATTGCAAAAATCTTCAAAAAATGTTTGTTTTTGTGCTTTACATATAATTTACGGACTGAAAGTGCTCACTTCCAGTCCGTAAAAATGATGGTGCCTATATGTCGTTTATGAGAACAGCACGGTGAGGCCGGCCATTACAATGCTTACCATCGACATGAGTTTGATGAGGATATTCAGCGACGGACCAGAGGTGTCTTTGAAGGGGTCGCCCACGGTGTCGCCCACGATGGTGGCCTTATGGGCAAACGAGCCTTTGCCGCCGAAGTTTCCTTCCTCTACCATCTTCTTGGCATTGTCCCATGCACCACCGGCATTAGCCATAAACACGGCCAGCGTGAAGCCGCAGGCAAGTCCGCCTACCAACAGACCCAGCACACCGGCCACGTCGAGCATGCAGCCTACAATGATGGGGATGGCGATGGCAAGAAGCGATGGCACAATCATCTCGTGCTGGGCGGCGCGTGTGGATATCTCTACGCATGAACCATAGTCGGGCGTTCCTGTGCCTTCAAGAATGCCCTTGATTTCGCGGAACTGGCGTCGAACTTCTTCCACCATCTTCTGTGCTGCACGCCCCACAGCCTCCATCGTCAGTCCGCAGAACAGGAATGCGGCCATGGCACCAATAAAGGCTCCAACAAGCACCTTCGGGTTCATCAGGTTTACCTGGAAGAAGTCCATGAAGTCGGGCATTGTAGCGTTTGCTGGGTCGAATACTTTTTCCGTCAGCGGGTGGATAAACTCACGCCCGCCTTCCACGGCGCGTACCATGGCAATCTTAATCTCCTCCACATACGAGGCCAGCAGGGCCAGGGCGGTGAGTGCGGCAGAGCCGATGGCAAAGCCCTTGCCAGTGGCGGCGGTGGTGTTGCCCAGAGCATCGAGGGCATCAGTGCGATGGCGCACTTCCTCGCCCAGTCCGCTCATCTCGGCATTACCGCCTGCATTGTCGGCAATGGGGCCATAGGCGTCGGTGGCCAGCGTGATGCCCAGTGTGGAAAGCATGCCCACGGCAGCGATGCCGATGCCGTAGAGACCATGTGAGATGCTATCGGCACTCATGGTCAGGTCGAAATGGTTGGCAAACATATAACTGAGCATGATGGCCACACCAATGGTAACCACGGGAATGCAGGTCGACATCATGCCAGTGCCAATGCCCTTGATGATGACGGTGGCCGAGCCCGTGAGTCCTGCCTCTGATATTTTCTGCGTAGGCTTGTAGGAGTGCGAGGTGTAGTATTCCGTGGCCTGTCCGATGATGACGCCGGCAGCCAAGCCCGTTACTACAGAGAACGACAGCCACTGCCAGTCTTCAATGCCTAAGAAGTAAAGTATGGCAAAGGTGGCAAAGGCAATCAGAACGGCCGACACATTCGTTCCCAGCGAGAGCGAGTGTAGCAGGTCTTTCATCGTAGCGCCTTCCTTGGTGCGTACCAGGAAAATACCAAGAATGGACAGGAACACACCGACGGCAGCAATCAGCATCGGTGCGATGACGGCCTTTATCTGCATGTCGCCGATGCCGGCAAAGGCCACAGCGCCAAGGGCTGCCGTCGACAGGATGCTGCCGCAGTAACTCTCGTAGAGGTCGGCACCCATGCCGGCCACATCGCCCACATTGTCGCCTACATTGTCGGCAATGGTGGCAGGGTTGCGCGGGTCATCTTCTGGAATGTCGGCTTCTACCTTGCCCACAATGTCGGCACCTACATCGGCAGCCTTCGTATAGATACCGCCGCCCACACGGGCAAACAGGGCCTGCGTAGAAGCACCCATGCCGAAAGTAAGCATGGTGGTGGTGATGGTGACAAGAGCCATCTGCTCACCTTGATAGAAGTAGTTAAGCACAAGGAACCAGGCGGCTATGTCGAGCAGTCCCAGACCTACGACGGTGAGTCCCATGACCGCACCGGAGCGGAAGGCAATCTTCAGTCCGCCGTCCAGACTCTTGCGTGCGGCATTTGCTGTTCTGGCGCTGGCATAGGTGGCCGTCTTCATGCCGAAGAAACCGGCGAGTCCGCTGAACAGTCCGCCGGTAAGGAATGCGAACGGCACCCAAGGGTTCTGCACCTTGAAGCCATAGGCCATGATAGAGAAAATGATTGCCAGCACGATGAACACGATAGCCACCACTTTGTACTGTTGTTTCAGATAGGCCATGGCACCGCGGCGCACATGACCTGCAATCTCTTTCATGCGTGGCGTTCCTTCATCAGCCTTGAGCATTGAACGGAAGAAAACAAAGGCCATGCCCAGTGCAGCAATAGATGCAACAGGCACGAGCCAGAAAACAAGGGGGGTAGTCATAGGTTACTGAGTTTTTGGTAAATTAATAATTATTTGTGCAAAAGTAGACAATTATTTCCTAAAAAGCAAGCATAATAGCCATTTTAATTATTTTTTTTCGTACCTTTGCCACAAAATTGATACAATGACTCTGCACATCTTCAATCCGGAACACGATATTGCGTTGGCTGCCAATCTGAGCAACTTCACTGCGCCCCATGCCGGTCGGCAGTTGCGTCACGATATGGGCTTCCTGCCTGTGTTGTGGACAGCAGAGGGCGATGTGGTGCTGGTGGATGATGTGGAAGTGGCCGAGAAAGGCCTGCAGCGTATGTGTCATGCTTGCAAGAGAGTGCTGGGCCGGTCCTTGCATACGAGTCGGGTGTCGTTGGCTGTGAGCAGCGATGTAGCGGTTATCCGACAGACGACAGCCGTAGATGCGTGGGGGCAGGACCGTGCGCTATGCTCGCGCCTCAAACGCTGTGGGGTGGATGGCTCTATATTGCCCACTCCAACTCAGTTGGACGCCATTCGCCTGCTGTCGCACCGGCGCTCTTCGGCCATGCTGTTGCCTCTGCTCAGGGGTGATGGCACCATAGGCGAATCGTTTGAGTGTACTTCGGCCTCCGAAGTGGAGAGACTAATCGGTCGTTATGACAAGGTGGTGCTGAAGGCGCCTTGGTCGTCCAGCGGGCGTGGATTGCGTTTCTGCGACCAGTCTCTTTCTCAACATCAAAAAGTAGCGGCTAATCTGCAGGGTTGGCTCCAGCGTATACTGCAGACGCAAGGGTCTGTCATGGTAGAGCCTTATTATAATAAGGTAAAGGATTTCGGCATGGAGTTTACGGTTCTACCAGACGGCCGGATACGCTATGAGGGATTGTCGCTGTTTCATACGGCGAATGGTGCCTATATGGGCAATATACTTGCAACGGAGGCCGGCAAGCGCATGATGATGAGTCGCTATGTGTCGCTCACGCTGTTAGACGATATACAAGAAAGGATATGCCGGCTGTTTCCACCATTGCTGAAAGGACAGTATACCGGTCCCTTTGGCATTGATATGATGATTTGCACCGCGTTTGATGACCATACGCCAATGGCTGATGCCCCATCAGGATTCCTGCTGCATCCCTGCGTGGAAATCAACCTGCGCCGCACGATGGGCCATGCAGCACTGGCGCTTTCGCCCAGCGACGACGATGTCATGGGTGTGATGCGCATTGATTATGCTAACAATAACTATCAACTAAAAATAGAAAGACTATGAAGAAGATGATTGCAATGCTGGCCGTGCTGCCCATGATGGCTACGGCACAGTATCGTTCGCAGGTGTGGAGCCCCGATAATGGCGACGGCACCTACACCAACCCCGTGATCAATGCTGACTATAGCGACCCTGATGTGTGCGTGGGAGCCAGCGGCGAAGACTACTACATGACGGCCTCCAGTTTCCAGTGCATTCCTGGATTGCCCATTCTGCACTCCAAGGACTTGGTGAACTGGGAGATTATCAACTATGCGCTGAAAGACAAACTCTATGAAGGCAACGCTGAACTGATTGAGCACTTCAATACGCCTCAGCATGGCAATGGCGTATGGGCACCGTCCATCCGCTTCCACAACGGCGAATACTACATCTACTGGGGCGACCCAGACTTTGGTGTCTATATGGTAAAGACCAGCGACCCTGCAGGCGAGTGGTCTGAGCCGCTGTGTGTCATCAAGGGACAGGGCTACATCGATACTACACCACTGTGGGATGAAGACGGCCGCTGCTATATGGTCAACGGCTGGGCTAATTCGCGCAGCAAGTTTGCTTCGGTATTAACGGTGCGCGAGATGTCGGCCGACGGCACGAAGCCTATTGGCCAGCCCGTCATTGTGTTCGATGGCAATGGTAATGATAATCATACTTGCGAAGGCCCCAAGTTCTATAAGCGCGACGGCTGGTATTGGATCATGTGCCCGGCAGGCGGCGTACCCACCGGTTTCCAACTTGCCATGCGCAGCAAGTCGCCCTATGGTCCCTATGAGCATAAGATTGTGCTGGCACAGGGGAAGACCAATATCAACGGCCCTCATCAGGGTGGCTGGGTTCACACGAAATACGGCGAAGACTGGTTCGTGCATTTCCAGGACAAGGAAGCCTATGGCCGTGTGGTCCATCTTAACCCTGTTGACTGGTCTACGGGATGGCCCATGATGGGCAAGAAGGGTGAGCCCGTCACTACCTATACGAAGCCGAAGAGTTCCTCATCGGTTGTGGTTAATCCTGTGGAGAGCGACGAGTTCAATGCGCCCGTGATAGGCAAGCAGTGGCAGTGGCAGGCCAACTACGACGAGAAGTTCGGTGTGCCCACCGCCTTTGGCACCTTCCGCATCTACACCTCGAAGATGAATCCCGAATGGACCAATCTGTGGCTTGTGCCCAATATGCTGTTGCAGAAGACGCCTGCCGACGAGTTTACCGTGACGGCCAAACTGCGTATGACGTCGAAAGCCGACGACCAGTTCGGTGGTCTGATTATGATGGGACTCGACTATTCGGCCCTTGTGGTGAAACGTGTGGGCAGTACGTTCCAACTCGTTCAGATGACCTGCAAGGCAGCCGACAAGGGCAAGGCTCAGACGGAGAACGTGATTGCCACGCTGAAGCCCACGGCAGAAGACCATACCGAGTATCGTCCGGGCATCCACGAGGACATCTATCTGCGCATGAAGGTGAAGGACTCCAAACTGCAGTATGCCTATAGCCTCAATGGAAAGAAGTTTACCGACTGTGGCGATGAGTTCCAGATGAAGGAAGGCAAATGGATAGGTGCCAAGTTCGGTTTTGTGGCTGCTGAAAGCAATGCCAAGGCCGACCGTGGCTGGGTGGAGGCCGACTGGATTCGTGTGACGAAGGATTAGAATGATACAACAACGACAAGCGCTCCTGCTTCAGGCTGATGTGACCTGTGGCAGGAGCGCTTGCCTGTTGCTAATGGCAGAGCAGTCTGTAAGGACAGGTCTGACAGCGTTCGCGGTCGTCGGTTGGCTGATAGGGAATGGCCGTGTTAAACATCTCGTCGACCGTCTCGCTCAGTAGCGACATGAATCTGCTACTGTCATCCGTCACATCTGTAATAGGCGTCTTTCCGAAGCATAGGGTGGGGTCGTAGTCGTCGGCACCAGCATGCTGTATGAACAGCAGGGCGGGTGAGACAGGAGTGTGCGGATGCTGCTCCTTGACCAGTATGGCATAGAGGAAAGCCTGCAGATAGTAGTCGCTGTGGTTGGCCAGACTTTCCTGCTTGAAGATAGCGTCTACATCGGCCAACGGCGATTTCAGTTTCTTTCCGCCAGTCTTGTAGTCGATGACACGTATGCGCTCCTCACCGTCTTTTACGATGCAGTCCAGACGGTCTATTCGTCCGCCGATGGTGATGGGCTGCTTGTGTGAGTTGATGGTCATTTGCCCTTTCACATCGCATTCCAGTCCCATGATGGTGAATGGCACCAGGCGGCGGTCTATCTCAAGCAACTGTCGCAGATAGTGGATCAGCACCTCGCGGTTGATGAGTTGCAGACCGTTGATGGCGGTATGCTCCAGTTCTTTATGCATGGCTTCGTCCACCGCCCGTTCTATGTCTATGCGTTTTTTAAGCAGCGTCTCAATGGTCTCTTTGGTTATCATGTGGTTCTTGTCCATCAGACGCTCGTAGATGGTTTGCGATGCCTCGTGGAAAATATTGCCGAAGGCGCGGTTGTCTATCGTCTCGTCGTCCGTCTCATCGGGTTCCTGCAGGTTACAGGCATATTTATAATAGTAGCGGAGCGGACAGCGCAGATAGGTGTTGATGGCGGTGGGAGAGAGGATGGCAGGTATCTTCACGCCATTGCTCTTCTGAATTACGGGCAGTGTGCGTCGATTGACGGTGGCAGGCATGTGGAGTGTCTGCAGATGGATGTCGTGATGCTTGTCTTCCACCATCATCTGTAGCATGAAGCGCGACATCTCGCCCGTTTTGCCGTCGGTGGTGCTGTTGTTGTAGAGGATGGTAATATCGCTGGCACGTTGCAGTAGCCGATGGAAGTAGTAACTGTAGATGGCCACCTTGTGGTCGATGGTGGTCAGCCCATAGGCCTTGCGTATGCTGTAGGGTATGAACGAGGTGTCGCTCACACCACGTGGCATGTTGCCCTCGTTGCACGATAGCAGGATGATATGGTCGAAGTCGATGTTGCGTGTCTCAAGGACGCCCATCACCTGTAGTCCTTCTGCCGGCTCGCCGTGGAAGGGCACCGAGGTGGACTGTATGAGTTGTGCGATGAGGCGTTGCAGGGTGGTGTCTACAACCTGTAGGTCGCCTGTGTCAGCCAGTCCCTGCAGACGGTTCAGCAGGGTGTAGGCCCTGAACACGCTCTCCTGTGCCAGCGGGTCATCGCTGCCTACGATGGTGGCCATCTGCTGAACGACGGTGCACAGCCATTGTAGGGTGGGTGATGTGTGGTCGGTGACGAGCGACAGGGCCTCGTCGTGTGGGAGCATGGCCATGTAGGGATGTCGCATCACCGCATCGAGATATTTGCGGCGATAAGCATTCCGCTTCTGGTCGTAGCCCAGTATGCGCAAGTTGGTGAGGCTTGCTATGAGTGATGCCACAGGCGACTGCACCAGCGGATAGCCCGTGGTGATGTTCACCTTCTCAACCTTGTCGGGCAGACTGTGGATGATGGTGGGCAGCAATGCTTCGTTGCACATCACCACGGCACTTCTCCGACCAGCCTCTATGCGCCCGTCGGTGCTCAGCCACTGGCTCACATAGCGTGCCTGGGCGTTCTCCGTGGTAGCCGAGATGATGCGGATGCTCTTGGGCTGCCGGTATTGTGCGTAGATGTCCTCGTTAGTGATGTCAAGTTCGTTGGGAAAGTCGGCCAGATGCAGGCTGATGTAGTGTCCGGCTTCATGCGATGTGGCACCCTTTCCCATGTAGTAGTGGTCGAAATCCCAGTAGAAGTGTGCCTTTCCCTGCTGCTTAATGGTGGCGAACAGGTGCTGCTCTACGGGCTGCAGCAGGTTGAAGCCCACGAAGAGGTAGGCATCGTAGGCCAGGTCGAGATTACTCTTTGAGGCTACCTCGCGATAGAGTGCCCCCTCATAGGCCAGTTGCTGACTTGCCAGACGCTCGTTGAAGTCATGATAGATGGCGTTCATCTTCGACCATAGTTTCAGGAACCTCTCCTTGAGCAGCGTGTTGTGGTCGTCGGAGAAGTTGCTGAAGAAGCGTCGCAGGGCCGAGCGTTGTTCCTCGTTGAGATAACTCACATCATCGAGTTCATGTATGTCGCGCAGGTTGGTAAACACCTTGTCGGCATCGGCCATGTTCTTGTCCAGGTCGTCGAAGTCGGCCAGCAGCAGTTGTCCCCATCCATAGAAGCGGTCGAGGGGCTCGTCGATGCCGGTCTGTGCCGTAAACGACTTGTGAAGGTCGCATATCGACTTGATGCTGTCGGCTATGGTTTTGTCGCTATAGTGGCGGAACAGGTCGCTGATGGTGATATAGTTGGGGCTCCACACGGGTTTCCCTGCCAGCGCAGCCAGGTGGCTGTTCAGGAAAAGGGAGGCGCGCTTGTTGGGGAAGACGACGGCAATGCGCGAGAGGTCGTCGCCATATTTCTGCAGGATGTCTGCTGCTACGTATTCCAGGAAGGACTTCATGATGAGGCGCTGGGTGTTTAGGGATTGACTTCGAAGATTTGATTGCTGTAGACGAACCACAGGAACCCCTGTATGCGGGTGTGGCCCATCTGACTGAGCAGATGCATGTACTCGCGCACCTGGTCGTGATATTCGTCGCGTGGTGAACCGAACTTGAAGTCTACCACAACAGTCTGACTGCCATCAGTCATAACGCGGTCAGGACGGCGCTCCTGTCCGTCGGGCAGCAGGATGGTGCATTCGTTGTAGAGCGTCCATTTAGGTGAGAACCAGTCGGCCACCTTGGGGTGGGCCAGACGCTTGCGAATCATGTCTTCTATGCGCTGGCGTGTGAGGTGCTGGTCGTAGATGATGCCGTCGAGTTCCATTTGCTTCAGGGCATTGTCAATATCGTCGGCGGTGCGTATGTGTGCAAACACATTGTGCAGGATGTTGCCCATCTGTATGTAGTTGCTCTGCTGTGCCTGCTCATCGTCGTCGGCCTGTGCAAAGTTGCGGCTCTGGTTGCTCTGCCTGAACACGGTTTTCTGCTGATAGACCTCGATGGCGATGGGGATGGGGGTGCTGGTGCGCAGGAAGGGGTTGGCCGTTTCGGCTTTTTCCGGCTTTTGGCCATCCTCTACCTTTCGGCCATCCTCAGATGTTTCCGGCGTTCCTGGCATTTGTCCGAAGGAGAACTCAATGGGCTCTTCCGTGTTTTCTATGCCGCTGAGGACAGCCCCTTCGAGCGTGATGCCGGGCAACACCTGCTCAATGAGTGTTGAGCGCGACAGCCTGGCGTTGCGCTTGCCAATGACACAGAGGCTGTCGATGGCTCTTGTAAAGGCCACGTAGAGCAGGTTGAGGTTGTCCACCATGTTCTGCTGGTGCTCCTCGTTGTAGTCGTGCTCATAGATGGTGCCGTACATGCCCTTTTGACTGTAGTCGATGGGAGCCAGAGGCAACTGGTTGAAAGGCTCTTCCTGCGGGCGGCACCAGAGGATGTCGGAATGCTCCATGCGCCAGTCGCAGAAGGGTATGATGACATGACCGAATTCCAGTCCCTTCGACTTGTGTATCGACAGGATGCGTATGCCGTTGACCTGCGGACATTGTATGGTCTTGCTGCTGATGGTGGCATCCCATTCCTTGAGGAAGGCATGGATGTCGGCAGCCTGCTCGCTCACACAGTTGGCCACCTCGTCGTAGAAGGCACAGAGATAGCCGCTTTGCTCGGTCATGGTGTGGAGGCCGAAGATGACATACAGTTGCTCGGTGAGTTCATAGAGCGGGAGGCGGAGCAGACTGTCGCGCTGCTCTGTAAAGGCTTCTGGCAGGGGGCCGTCGATGCGTCCGGAACAGGTCTTGGCCAGGAATGCCTCTGCGATGCGGTTGTCGGGGTGGACGAGGAGTGTCAGGGCCTGTATGATGACCTGTACGGCAGGCGATGCATCAAGGCGGAAGGCCTCGTCGCTCACCATGCTGATGCCCGGGCACTGCTCCATCACATAGTCGGCCACCATGGGTATGAGTGCGTTCGTTCTGACGAGGATGGCTATCTGGTTCTCGGCTATGCCTTGTGCCCTCAGCCTTTCTATGTGCTCCACCACCTTGCTGAGCGTGGCCTGTCGGTAGTCGGCGGCAGGCAGCAGGTGTATGCTGACGGCCCCAGAGTCAGCCTTGCCCTTAGGCCATTTCTGCTGCACATCGCCATAGGCATCAATCTCATCCATCTTGGCTGCCTCGGTGAAGAACGCATTGTTGAAGCGGATGATGTTGGTGGACGAGCGGTAGTTGGTGTCGAGCGGCTTGATGTCGATGCGCTGTGCGGCATTGTCAAACTGGTCTGTGATGTTGGCCAGCAAGCGCCAGTCGCCGCTGCGCCAGCGGTAGATGCTCTGCTTCACGTCGCCCACGATGAGGTTGCCGGTGTGCTCGTGGCTCATGGCCTCTTCCATCAGCGCCTTGAAGTTCTGCCATTGCACGGTGCTGGTGTCCTGAAACTCGTCGATCATGATATGCTCCAACTGTGTGCCAATCTTCTCGAAGATGAAGGGCGAGTCGCTGCCCTTGACCAGGTCGTGTAGCAGTTGCTGTGTGTCGCTGAGCAGGAAGCGGTTGGCCTCCTTGTTGAGTTCGTTCACCTTGGCCTCGATGCTGCCCAGGAGGCGCAACTGGCTCAGGTGTTTCAGCGTGAGCGTGGCCGACTGGTAGATCTTCCATTGCCGCGGCTGCTCATCCACCGCCTGGCTCAGCAGACTGTTGAGTTTCGTCTCTACCAGAGTGTGGATGAGTTGTGCGTTCTTGCTGGTCTTGGTATACCATTTAGAGGGGTCGCCCCTGGCATCGAGCACCGTGGTGGTGAGGATGTCTTCGTTGAAGTCCTTTCCCTCTTTTATCTTGAGGAAGATGGAACACACACCCTTGCGCTTGTTGGCAAAGTCGTCGGGGGAGAGCCCTTCAGCATTGATGGTGTCGAAGAAGGTGTCTGCTATGGTGTGCATGCGCTGGCTTGCCTCGTCGCGCATCTGGCGCAGTTGGCGCTGGTAGCGGTCGAAGAAGTCCTTGTCGTTGCTCACCTTTTCCAGTCGGTTGCGTTCCTGCTTGTAGAAGTCGCGGAAAATGGTCTTGCCGAATTGCTTGATCTGCCCGATGATGTTCCACGAGCGGTCTTCGCCAATGGTGTCCATGATATACTTGAGCAGCCACTGCAGCAGCAGGTCGGTGGCGGTGAGGCTCTCAATGAGTTGGTCTACGGCCTGCTCTTCCACCTGCTGGTCGTTGAGGCCTATGCGCAGGTTGGCCGTGAGGTCGAGTTCGCGGGCCAGGTTGCGCATCACGCTCTGGAAGAACGAGTCGATGGTCTCCACGCGGAAGTAACTATAGTTGTGCAGCAGCAGTTGCAGGGCGGTGCCTGCCCTTTGCGATGCCTGCTGCGGGGTGATGTCCAGTTCGTGGCACACCTTGTCGCTGTAGGCCTTCGAGTCGTCCAGCCCTCGCCAGATGCCGTAGAGTTGGCTCAGTATGCGCTGTTTCATCTCGGCTGTGGCCTTGTTGGTAAAGGTCACGGCCAGTGTCTGTCTGTAGGCCGTTGGGTCGCTCACCAGCAGTTTGATGTATTCCACTGCCAGCGTGAATGTCTTTCCGCTGCCGGCGCTTGCTTTGTATACTACAAGAGGTTTTACCATTTTCTGAATAATTCAAACGTAAACTTACAGCCCGTCTCCTGGTATTCGAGCCCCAGGAAACTGGCAAAGATGCCCATGGAGAAATAGCGGCAGGTGAAGCCGTAGCCCAGTTCGGAGTAGAGGCGTGTGTGGGCTATTGAGAGGCTGCTCAGGTAGATGCACTCGCGCTCCACGTAGCGTCCGATGCCTGGCACCATGGAGGTTGCCAGGAGTGGCGATTCATACGACACGTTGCCGCGCAGGTAGTAGTCCGACGAGTTGTAGAGCCTCGACGAGAGCAACTGGAAACTGCCGGCCCAGTCGTCGTCCCATCCCTCCGGCAGGTTATTGTCGCGGAAGTTGGCAAAGTCCATGAAGTAGTTGTTTTTCTTGCGGGTGTACAGACCGCCGCCCACGCGCAGGTTCAGTGCCTGGAGGCGTTTCATGCGGTGCTTCATGGATATGTCGGCCTCCCAGCGCTCGTAGGCGGTGTTGGTGCGCTTGGTCTTGATGCCGCGCTCATAGTCGATGGAGAAGAGGGGTCCTTTCTGCCAGGGTCTCACCTTGAGGCCTATCATAGGAGCCATGGACTGGTATTTGTCGGGTTCGCCAAACTGTCGCATGGCCTGTGGGTTGACGGCCTTTCGCCAGTGGTAGACGAGACCGGCCTCGATGGCGAGCCATGACAGTGGCTGGATGTTGTTTTTCAGGCTGAGTTGGTTGTCGTCGAACAGGTTCAGTTGCTTGTCTTCGAGTTCCGGCAGGTCGCCGTATTGTCGCCGTATGTGGTCAATCACGCTGTTGTTTCTGATGTGGTGGTCGTTTTTCCACATGATGTCGGCATGAGCGTCGAGGCGCCGGTTGTAGGTAAAGCGCAGGGGCAGGGTGTAGTAGAACTCGTGGAACTTGAAGTTGTAGCCCACCCACGGCTTGAAGTCGGCTGCCATCTGTGGGTTGAAGTTGTACTGAGCGCCCAGTTTGAGCCTGTATGAGAAGCCCTTGTGCTTGTTGAAACTGAAATACTGTGGGTTGATGATGGGCGACAGTTTGATGTAGCCGTTGTCGTTCTTGGCCTTCAGGCTGTGTATGAGGTTCTCGCCGATGATGTCCCACATCACCTCTTTCATATAGTTGTGTTTCTTCTCGCTCCTGCCAGTGCTGTCGCTCCTCTCACTCCCGTCGCTCCTCTCACTCCTCTCACTCCTCTCATTTTGCTCATAGATGGCGCGCTCTTCGGCCGAGAGGGCGATGGGCCTGATGCGGTCGAACAGGGCCTTGTCGCCTTTGCTGTTCACGCTGTCGGGCAGGGTAGTGGGGCAGTTGAACACCGCCTCGAACTGCGAGTCGATGTGGTTGCCCATGAATTTAAACGCGATGTTGGTCTGTATGTATCGGGGCAGTAGCGCCTGGGGGCCCTGGGTGCCCTGCAGGGTGAGGGTGCGGAAGCGAATCATGTCAAACTCGCCGTTGATCTCGGCCTGGTCTATGCGCCCCGTGGCAGCGTCTACGATGGCCTGCCCCCTTACCAGTTGGGTGTTGCTCACGAAGCGCGGGCGGAAGTCAATCCTCACCCTGTTGTCGTCCATCTCGGTCATCTCGTAGTGGTAGTAGGTGCGGTTGTCGCGGCAGAAGGGCGAGATGATGTGGTCGGCATAGAGCGTCTCGTCGTACAGTTGCGGGGTGAGGAACTTCAGCAGCGTGGGCATGGTGCTCCTGTTGTGCGGGATGGTGGTGCAGTAGGCCTGCTGCTGTATGTCGTAGTCGTCAATGTCGCGGAAGGTGTAGCGGCAGTACTGCTCGCTCACAAACGAGCGCTGTCCCTGGGCTATAGCATACATCGAGGGCACGAGCCACAGGGCGGCGTTGCGCTGCCGGGTCTGGTAGTTGAACTTCACATAAACATTGGTGGAATAGGTACTGCTGTCGGCCGTGTGCAGGCTCCTGTAGCGGAACATGCGCTCCATGGCCAGCGAGTCGGTGCGCCCGTTGGCAACAAGGGTCAGCGAGTCCATATCCTCGTTGGCGGCAAAGACCGTCAGTGCAAGTATGGTTGTTGCAAAGGTTAATAGCAGCCGTTTCATTTCCGCCCACAAAGGTAGTGCAAACCGAGAGAAAAACCAAATATTTTTTGGATTTTTCCGAGCGGGAGTACCTAAGACCGATAGGCCAAAGGTAGTGCCGCCTATCTCTGCTAATCGGTCGCAAGACCGAAAATGTTGTTTTAGGTTGTCCTAGTTGTCGTCAAAAAAAACAACAGTTGTATTTAGTAATAACGACAACTAGGACAACCAAGACAACTTTTTAACGGTCAGACGACCGCCTTGATTATTCGGACTACTGGTAGAAGTGAAGCACCTCTATCCCAGATATTTCATCAGAATCTTGGCATTGCCCGAGTCGCGCAGTTTGGCAATGCTCTTCTCGCGAATCTGGCGCACGCGCTCGCGTGTCAGCCCCAGTTCGTCGCCAATCTCCTCCAGACCCTTCTCATGGCAGCCGATGCCGAAGCACTCGCGGATGATGATGATCTCGCGGTCCTTGAGCACCCGCGACAGCACCGAGTTCAGTTCCTGGGCCATCGACTCGTGGTCCACATAGCGGTCGGTACGGCTGTCGTCGCCGCTGGCCATCACGTCGAGCATGCAGTTGTCCTCGCCGTCCTGGAAGGGTGCGTCTATCGACACATGGTGACTGTCGGCCTGCATCGACTGGCCTATCTTCTCCTCGTCAAGGTCGGTAATCTCAGCCAGTTCGCTCACCGAGGGATGGCGCTGGTTCTCCTGCTCAAAACGGTTGATCTCGTGGTTGATCTTGTTCAGCGAGCCCACCTGGTTCAGCGGCAGGCGCACAATGCGGCTCTGCTCGGCAATGGCCTGGAGGATGCTCTGGCGTATCCACCACACGGCATAAGAAATGAATTTGAAGCCACGGGTCTCGTCAAACTTCTGTGCAGCCTTTATCAGGCCTATGTTGCCCTCGTCTATCAGGTCAGTCAGCGTAAGGCCCTGGTGCTGATACTGCTTGGCCACCGACACCACGAAGCGCAGGTTGGCCGTCACCAGTTTGTCCTTGGCACGCTCGCCTTCCAAGCCGCCCTTGCGAATTTTCTGGGCCAGTTCAATCTCCTCGTCAATGCTGATCAGTGGGGCACGGCCTATTTCAACAAGATATTTGTCGAGCGCCTCGCTCGAACGGTTGGTGATACTCTTTTGAATCTTTAGTTGTCTCATCTGTAGATACCTCTTTTCTAAACTAACTGCCTGATATTTAGGCTTATACGTATAAACTTCTCAATTTCGCGGTGCAAAGTTACGAAAAATATCAATACGTTGTACTCGTGTGTGTGATTTTTTAAGTTAAAAAAAGAAAAAGCCGGGTGCGGGTCAAAGACAAAAATCCTCAAAAATCATCCAAAAATAAGCCGTTCGATAGCCATTTTTGTTAGATTTTTGAAGATTTTTGTTGGTTTAATGAGGGCAGATGTCTGTATTTAACATTCCGCCCCCACAGTCAGACCCTGGATCAGTTGCCACCGCCCTGGTTGTCGTCGCCGCCCTCGTCGTCGGGCTTGGTGCTGGCAGGGAATCGGCGGCGCAGCGAGCACCTGTTCTTGAACTTGCGCGAAGTCAGTTCCTCATCCTTCGAACCCTCGGGCTGGAAGCGGATGTGTACGCCCACGATGTGCTCGGCCACGCTGAACTCGTCGGGGCTGACGGCACCCTTGCTCTCGAAGGTGGGGTAGAAGGTGCCCAGTCCGTCCAACTTCACGCCCACGCCCTGGCTCACCATCTCGGTCAGACACTCCACCATCTCGTCCATCACACCCTTGATGATGCTCTCGCGGTACGTGCCGTTGTGCTCGTGGATGTGGCGGGCAAAGCCCTTCAGGTTCAGCGTGTTGGTCACCACGGGTGTGGCGTACCACTTGCCGTAGGCCTTCG
This sequence comes from uncultured Prevotella sp., assembly GCA_946183985.1. GTDB lineage: Bacteria > Bacteroidota > Bacteroidia > Bacteroidales > Bacteroidaceae > Prevotella. The sequence continues at coordinate 5,383 of CAMHDT010000002.1, read as the reverse complement.
ACTCCATGTTGTTGTTCTGATACAGGTCGTACTGCATCGAAATCTTGTTGTTTGCCATAATCTTAATGTGTTTTTTATGGTATTAAACTATTCTTCGGACGAACTGCTCCGGGTCGTCCCTCCCGCTTTTATGAATGGATAATTGATAATGGATAATGGATAATTTCACTCCTGAAATACAATGCAAAGATACAAAATAATTTCCAGACTACCAAATAATTACCGCACTTTTTTCAAGAAAAAATTAAATTATTAAAACGACGGTTATCACACGCCTAACTGCCAGTTCTATTACGGCTAACTGCCGGTTGTCTTACGGCTAACTGCCAGTTCTATTACGGCTAACTGCCGGTTGTCGTACGGCTCACTACTTTCCTACTTTCTCATTGATTTGTTTGGAATTATCAGAATAATTGCCTATCTTTGCAACGAAAAAATAGGAAATAATAGAATTTGCGACATGTTGGTTCTTCAAGAATGTATTGTCAAACTGGAGAAATTCAAGGAAACTTTCTCTCAAAAGTTTGGAATCACTAAGCTTGGCATTTTCGGTTCTGTTGCAAGAAACGAGAATACTGAAGATAGTGATATTGACATCGTTGTGGAGGTGAAGAAGCCAACACTCCGCATTATGTATGAACTGAATGAAGCGCTGACAGAATTATTCAATTGCAAGGTAGATCTTGTTCGATTCCGTGACTCCCTTCGTCCGCTTTTCAAGTCAAACATTGAAAAAGATGTAATCTATGTCTGATAACCGACTAACCATACGTGACAGACTTGAGGCCATTCAACCAGTTAGTGATACTAACCACTTCGAATTCCATACTTCAATGCTCGTACCATCAAGTCGTTGCTTCAAGGGGCAATGACCGACCGTATTGATGACCAGAGGAGGCTGTTGCCGTGTAGATTTCATTAGACGCGAAAATGTTCTATCCCTGTGAGTTTATTTTGAGAATTTCGGTCTTCGTAGATTCCAAAAATAATACTGATTATCAGCAGTTTATACCATTAATTTGAGTTTCCTGAGCTTTTGACAAATAAAAAAGAAAAAGCAAAACTGATTAATAGAAGTTTATGGAAGATAAACTCTGAAAACTCAGGTCGACACACGAAAAGAGCCGCCACAAAAGGCATCTCGCCTATTGTAACGGCCGCAGAAAAACTCACAAGAAAACTCACGTTAGGAATCAGACCAGTCGGCATCCACTAATGCCATCCGCTCCTGCTGAATGTAGTCTGCAATGTCGAATTTAGGCTGATCTGCTGGAGCCATGCGCTCACAGAAATCACTGACTGTGAAGTTGGCCAAATCCTTCATACCATCCACGGCGTCGGCCCATTCTTTTACGGCATCAGCATCGGGAATCACGATTATGTCACGACCGCGTAATGGCATCAGGTATTTGCGCTGAAGCATCGTCTTATTGCCAGTGGCCACCCATACCATCTTCGGAAACGCCAGTGCTCCGTAGAGCGCATTCTTCGGACTCTCCACCAATGCTACGATGCAATCAGGATAGCGCTCCAACAGGTGTTCTCCGAAAAGACACTTGGCTTCGTAACAACCATCTTTGGGCAGTTTGCCACCGCTCTTCCAGATGGCTGCCAGCATGTAGCACTGGTTCTTCTGACTGTGTCCAAACTGCTGCGATGCAGGGTCTGTGTCATAGTGCTGCACTTTCAGGTTGCACACACGACCATAATGATCTATGTTCGGAAACACCGTGCAGTTATCGAAACCCCACATCGGGTGACTGCCAATTCGGTATTCCTCCACAAGCCATTCCACTGCTTCAGGACGAAACATCTTCATCAGACACTGGCACAGTGAATTTTCCACAGTCACCAGTTCGTCAACCATCTCCATGGGGATGTAGTTGAACTCCTTAACGACCTCCTTTTCCACTGGCTTTTCCTTGGGTCGTAATAGACGGTGGCTAGAAGTCACGGTGCCGACACCAAACGTATCCGACAACCACTGACAGGCATCCTTGAACGACCAGTTCTCGCTCTGCATGACCAGATTGATCGTTGAACCACCCTTGCCGCAGACGTAGCAGTGGCAGAAGTTCTTGTCAGTACCAGTGACCAGTCCTAACGAAGGGTTGTGGTCGTCGTGCCAAGGACACACCATCTTGTAGTTCACTCCGGCTCGCCACACTTTGTGGCCCAGTCGCCTGGCCACCTCTACAACAGAGATGGCCTTCAGGCGCTCAAGGTCAAAATATTCATTGTTTGTGCTGTTCATGACTCTACGATTTTAAGGAGGAAACGCCATGTGCGACCATTCTTCTTGTCACCAAGTTTCGTCAGGTCATTCAGTCGGATATAGAATGTGTTGCGCTGTAGCGCATAGAGACGCGCTTCATCACAGAATTCTTTATACGCATTGAAGATTACCTTCCCATCCGTATAACTATCCGACTTTTCAAGTTTCTCGTGGAGGAACGCCTTCACGCTGTCGGTCGAAAGACGGTACTCTTCCAATGCCTGTTCACTACTTTCGCAGCTTGTGATAGCACCGCGCTTCAGCAAATCGGGCATGAAACCGAGTGTCCAGTTCAAGATGCCAGCCAACTCACCCTGTAGTTTTTCAGCCAACTTCGTGTCCTTCTTCTCAGGCGTGATGGTTGTCAGGAACGGCAGGATTTTGGTGCGACGGAAGAATGCATCGGTCTGTTCCGGCTTCGGCATAGTATTGGTGCTGACGATAAGTTTGCCGTAGTCGGTGATGTAACGCGGGTTCTCGTATTTCAGCATTACCGGTACTGCCTCGCCCGACACTATCTGTTTCAGTGCTGATGAGTTGATCTTGTCGCCAGCCTCCGACGAGCAGTTTAGCAGTTTGTGTTCAAACTCTGCACGCATGATGACATCCTGCGTGAGATGTTCCAGACTAATCTCGCTGATGTTCTCAGCCCCCAATAGTGCTATCAGAGTACGCAAGACTGTCGATTTTCCGTTTCCGCCACTGCCATACAGCCAGAGCATCACTTCTAAGCGGTGGCTACGCATCAAAATGTAGCAGATGTACTCGCCAAGCATCTGCTGTGCCTTCGGGTCTGGCAACATCTCGTCGAGAAATTTCAGCCACAAGGGACACTCCGCCGATGGGTCATAGTTGTAGGGCAGGCAATAGTAGAACAGGTCTTCACGGCGATGCTCACGCTTAACAATACTTCCGTCGCTGCCAATCTCCAACGTACCATTGGGGAAGTTAAGCAGAATCTTGTCGCCACTGTCAGTCGCCTCTACATACTTGAAGATGCGGAAGGCCATCCCCTTGTAAAGCCCCTCCATGTAGTTCTCGTCTTTGCGTAGTTCCATGGGGAGACCACAACGTTCTGCGCAGTCGTTAACGAAGTCCTTCCATTGTGGAGAAGGCACTCTCATCCAATGACTGCCGACATAGCAGTCTATCAGTTGGTCGCTGTGCGGACGCTGTGAATAATCGGGGCACCAGAGCACTCCGTCGGCACAACGCAGCACCTCGTCCTCCACCATCTGCTTCAACTGCTTCTGACACTTGCCGCCAGCAGCCTCCTTGATGGCTGCCATCTCCTGTTCCTTGCTGACTATCGCTTTGAGGATAGCCTGCATCACCAGTTTCACCCTTTGGTGTTCACGCTCCTTGCGCTGAACGTCCAGTAAGTTACTCTCGTTTTCTAACTCCTGACCAAGAAGGTCCTTTTCAAAATCTTTATTTTTCATATGTCTTTGGAAACACTGCCTTAATGCAGGATTCCATTGACACGGAGAAAAATATGATTTAGGTTTACCATTTGGTAGCCAATCAGGTATACCTTGTTGAATTTTAGAAATCGTTGCAATGAAAAAGCAGGCCATGATATATGCCTGCTCGTTGTTACTTATGAAAATTTTTAGTAATGTTCATATGGTATACAACTTGGTTACAACTTGTTTCTTACTCTTTGCTTATCATCCATTTTAGCTGCTGTGGTGTTATAAATAAAACCTTGTTCTTCCAGTTCTTTTCGGTGTTCGCGAATAATTTCCTTCATGACTGTCGTCATTCTCTCTGTCATACATTGTATCGTGAAAATGCAGTCATCAATGATCGGTTGGAATGATTCGATGCTCTTCTGGCCTTTTAATCTAGAGAATGGCTGTCCATCTTTATCCACGAAGTGTGAAAGCACAATTTGCTGATAGTTATAATTTGGAGTTACATATCCGGTCTTTCCCTTTTTAATTGGTTCCGTTAGAGCTTTAAACAAGTCGCGAAGTTCACCTGGTGTCCCTAGCCATTTCATTGTAAATGAGCAATCCATTCCTGAGAACAGCTTCAGCCAATCGTCAGCAAGACAGTCTGGATCGAGTTTGTTTGCCATCGACAGGCGTTGCATAATGAGTGTCAACTGCATATCTGTTATCTTACTTGTCTTTACAAAGGTCTGACCAGTAGGAACAAATGAAGTCAGTTCGTTATTCATCCTTGGTTTTTTCTTCTTATATTCGGCCTTTTTAATTTTCAGATACTTCATGTATTCTTCAATTACTTCTTCCACAAGTTTGCGGTCATCCTTAGTAATGTATTCAAACAGTGCTTTGGACTGTTCGTTCAGAGGCTCTTCGTTGCGGATAATAAAGTCTGTATAGAATTCCATCTCCAAGTCCCGTCGCCAACTGGAGGGTGAATACTGTTCCCGTTCAACGTATTGTTTGAGCTTATCCTCTGTATAATCATTGAATATCTTTAGAGTGTTCTTACGCTCTTCATCTTTTGACCACGTTGTATAAGAAGCTAAACGATCGTTGTTCTTGCGGTAATGAAGCCAATAAGCAACAATTCCGATAGCTACTACTGGGTTGGTGTCGTAGTCATCAAAATCAATCTCAGCATCTATCCGATTCCCATTCTCATCCCTAATTAAAGGGTAAAAGCGATAAACACCATGACCGTTAGAATCGGTGATGGAACCTTCTTTACCATTTGTCCAGCTACCCCTAAAATAATAATAGAAGTGGCTTTCTTGTGGAATCATGTCCAATAAGCAATCTATCTTGTCCTCCATATTTTTCAGTTTTATAACTGCAAATATACACAATTATCCAGTACTTTCCGCCACTCCTCTTAATTTTTGTGATTTTTTAGTGCTCAATGACTGCTTTGCCGATAATTTATTGTATCTTTGCATCTAGATTATGGAAACACAGGGAAATACGATAGAGTCGCAGATAACCGCCGTTTTGTCTGACATTAGACAGAAGGGCTATTCGTCCGTCCAGCCTTTCGCCATCGGAAAGGTAGAGGAAAGGATGATGCTTTTCGCTCAGGTAAACGCCATTATCCTTGCCAGTGACGAACTCTACATGAGTGCCAAGCAGTTGCAACATTGCATGAGAGCATCAAAAG
>CAMHDT010000001.1 GCA_946183985.1 uncultured Prevotella sp. | reverse complement strand
TTTGTTCTGCATGTTGCTGTGCCTTTTGTTCTGCATGTTGCTGTGCCTTTTGTTCTGCATGTTGCTGTGTCACAGCAACAAACTCTACGGCAAGCCACTCAACGCTCACCCCTCGCAAATTGCTTTCGCCATCTCGTTCAGTTCCAAGCACTGCCCGCGCTTAATTGTTATCTTTTCATTATGATGCTCCCAAGGCGCTAAAATCAACAACTGCCCTCTGGCGCAGGCATCCATTCTCATTCCACCAGGTTTTGCCAAATCTGTGAAACCGTTCTCCTGTAGATAAATCAGCGGCAGCCCCTCCTCAAACGCTGCCCTCATAATCGCCTTCTCACCTTTTGAAATGGATGGCGATACCAGCACCGCCCCTTTCCTAGCGGCATGAAGGCATTCGTTCATTTTGGACTGAAGGTCGTCCTCGCTGATGCTTCTCGAGCACTGTACCTGTATCTTTACTGGTCTTTCCAGTAAAAAGCGATTGCCAATAGCCGAAAAACTGAGCCCTGAGAATGTCAGCCCTCTTTGCACCCTAAACAAATCAGGGTTCTCCCGCTTCATCAGCAGTCGCCGTGGGTTATCCTTCAGATAATTGAGCCATCGCTCCAACTGCCCTTCCCTCAGTAATATCTGGTCGTTGAAGCCCTTTGCAAACAGTAGCCCGTTCTCGCGCCTTTGTTGTGCGTGTTGCTGTGCCACAGCAACAAACTCCACGGGCATCACTTCCCTAAACGCCTTGTTGCAGGCCTGCTTAAAGCCCAATAAAACCTTTCCTAGTGGCTTCTCCATCTTTTCCGTTACAAAGAGAATGCCGTGCAGATGGTCGGGCATCATTTGTAGCGCTATCACTTTCACTTCCAGATGATAACTGCTGATAGACTCCCAGATTTCCTTTACGCTCTTTCCCAATGGCGATAACTCGATATGGGGCACCTCTGGTGAAGGCTCTACAGCGTCGCTTCGCCCCGCCACTTTTCCAAACAGCGGTTTCCGCCCCTCCGTCACCATAGTTACCAGATACATCCGTCGCGCCGTGTAGTCGTTATCTACACAGCGTCGCTGCATCGAGGCTTTCTTCTCGCCTGCAAATGCCTTCTGGTTTTCAAACGTTGCCCTATCCATAACATTATAGTGCAAAGTTACTATTTTTTCGTGACTTTATTCGTTTTATTCGGAAATTATTCGTAAATTTGCAGTCAGACTACAGTTAACAAGAAGTTTAACCTTTTAAAACGACTTGCCGATGACATAGAAACAGAACGAAAGAACGCTACCGGCCTTTTGTGTTGAGGCTCAGCCTAACGAGGCCACAGAGAATTATTCAAACAAAATTATTCGCTCGGCGACGTTAGGAGACGCTTGCCAGAGCAAGAACTTACAGATTAGCGTTTCTGTTCGTATTCTTATTTTAGATATTGAGCTTTTGCTCTTGTTCTTTGCATTCGAATACCGCCAAATATTCATCCAATGAGAACAAGTTGTTGAAAGTTCACGCATATAAGGCGTGGACTATTCATGCTTGTTATTGGATTGGTCACTTGGCGGTAACCAGAATGCAGATAAGCATCGAATGGTTCCGCCTTTTTTCTGTGTAATAACAAACAAGAAACAATGAAAAAAAGTATTATTTTAGGTCTTTGTTTTGCCTTTTTTAGTTTTGGTCTTTATGCGCAATCAATGACGATTACTTGTTCGAATTGCAATGGTTTAGGATCATTTAAATGCCGTACATGTGGAGGTGGAGGTAGTGTCCTTATGGCAGGCTTTTATGGTCCTCAGTGGTTTCGTTGTGGGTTCTGTAATGGAACAGGTACGTCAATTTGCCCCATATGTGGTGGAGGTGGTAAAGTTACTATAAATATATCTTCTTCCTCTTCTTCCTCTTCTTCCTCTTCTTCCTCTTCTTCATCTTCTTCCTCTTCCTCCTCTTCTTCCTCCTCTTCTTCCTCCTCTAATCACTGGTGCGGAGTTTGTAAAGGTACAGGAAGTATGACCAAGTCATGGTATATGGGTTCAAATTATGAAACCTATTGTAACATATGCAAACAGAAGTTCTACTATGGTCATAGTCATGTAACATGTACGTCATGCAATGGTAAAGGCTATTGGTAAATGAGATTCACATTAAGTATTCATGGGAGCAGGCACCTAGGTATGGGTGCCTGTTTTCATTACAGACGCCATTTCATGGTAATAGGGAGGAAAGAACGCTGTGAGGTGAAAAGAGGTAAAGCGCAGACCTTGTGAGCGACAAAAAGCCTTTGCGAAAAATTTCGCAACGAAAAATTTCGCATAAACTTTGGAATTTGTTTGTTAGTATCAAATGAAAGTATTATCTTTGCCACAAAAATGAAGATGAATGAAGAATCCATTTAAGTTTGGTGTACTTGTCGATAACGAGTTTTTCACCGATAGAAACGAAGAATTAAGGGAGGTTCTGCGGACGCTGGACAGCGAGAATCATCTGATACTGATTAGTCCTCGAAGATTTGGCAAGTCAAGCCTTGTGGCCAAGGCAGTCAAAGCCTCTGGGAGGCCTTGCATCTCTCTCAATATGCAGAACATGTTGAGTGTTGATGATTTTGCCTCTAAACTATTACGTGAATTGTTCCGTCAATACCCTATGGAGAGAATCAGGCACCTCATGTCTCACTTTAGAGTTGTTCCAACGATCTCGACCAACCCGATGACGAATGGTGTTGATGTCTCTTTCCAACCAGTGTTGAACAGTATGGTATTGTTGGAGGATGCGATGGCTCTGATAGAAAAGGTCAGCACAGAAAACAAACGACTGATAGTGGTATTTGATGAATTCCAGGAGATTCTTAATATCCGCAAGGGTTTGGACAAGCAACTGCGTTCTATTATGCAGGAACAGCAGCACCTGAATTATGTCCTGCTGGGAAGTCAGGAGTCAATGATGACGGAGATATTCGAACGGAAGAAATCGCCGTTCTATCATTTCGGCAAGTTAATGCATCTGAATAAGATACCATATGATGATTTCATGGAATATGTATCGGCCCGTTTGCCATTGAAAGAGCAGGAAAAACTGAATAGTATTGTAGAAGAGATTCTGACTTTTACAGGGCTACACCCATACTATACGCAGCAGTTGTCGGCTCAAGTCTGGGACATGATGACTTACGAAGGGCTGGTTGATGGGGTTGTAGCGGAGGCTATCAGCAATATTGTGCGTATTCATGACTTGGATTTTGAACGTCTCTGGCTGAACTTTAACCGTACCGACCGCTCTATCATGATGAACTTAAGTAAAGGCATCAACCCTTTGCAGAATCGTCAGGTGGCAACAAGTACGTCGTTCAGTGGAATCAAGCGGTTGATGAAAAACGGGTACGTAATACGTGTGACGGATTATGAGATAGAAGATCCGTTCTTCAAACAATGGATAATAGGTTTGAGGTAATATATATAGAAAACAAGATGGCAACAAGAGCGATAACAGAACAGTCGTCACGCTATGATCATCTGGAAAAGATGTCGGTAGGCGAGTTGCTGGCGCATATCAACAAGGAGGATGCGCTGGTGGCTGAGGCTGTGGGTAAGACTCTGCCGCAGATAGAGGCTTTGGTGACGGCCATAGAGCCGCGAATGAGGCGTGGTGGACGCCTCTTTTATGTGGGTGCAGGCACCAGCGGGCGGCTGGGTGTGCTCGATGCCAGCGAACTGCCGCCTACGTTTGGCGTTTCGCCCGACTTGGTGGTAGGCATCATTGCCGGTGGCGACGAGGCCCTCAGACGGGCCGTAGAGCGTGCAGAGGACAATCCTGAGCAAGGATGGCTGGACCTTGAGGCCTTTCAGCCCACTGCCGACGACACCGTGATAGGCATTGCAGCCTCTGGCACCACGCCTTATGTCCTTGGAGCCGTCAGCGAGGCCAGACGTCGCGGTTTGCTGACGGGGTGCATCACCAGTAATCCGCAAACCCCTTTGGCCGAAGCCTCTGAGTATCCCGTCGAGACCATTGTGGGACCAGAGTTCGTGACGGGCAGCAGTCGCATGAAGAGCGGCACGGCCCAGAAGATGGTCCTGAACATGATTTCCACTTCGCTGATGATTCGTCTGGGTCGTGTGAAGGGCAACCGCATGGTGAAGATGCAGTTGACAAATGCGAAACTTGTGGATCGTGGCACGCGCATGCTGCAGGAGGCGCTGGGCTTATCTTACGAAGAGGCAGAACATCGTCTGCTCGATGCCGGCAGCGTTGACAAGGCCCTCATCAATGAGAACAGTACAGCACATTTGAAGTGACCCTTGGCCGATGCTGTCGGCAAGACAATGATGCGGAATAGATATGAATGATCTGATTACTTCTGTGAACGATGCGGTGTGGGGCTATGTGCTCATCTTTGTGCTGGTGGGCTGTGGCCTGTGGTTTACGTTTAGGACGCGCTTCGTGCAGTTCCGCATGGTGGGCGAGATGCTGCGCCTGCTGACCGACTCGGCCGTCGACACCGTTGGGTCTCAAGTCAAGGACACGCTTGATAAGGACGCTGGCCAAACACCATCGAAGCCGAAGCGTATCTCCTCGTTTCAGGCCTTTGCCGTCTCGGTGGCCACACGTGTGGGCACCGGCAATCTGGCGGGTGTGGCTTCGGCCATAGCCATCGGCGGTCCCGGCGCCGTGTTCTGGATGTGGGTCATTGCCCTTGTGGGCTCGGCCACGGCTTTTGTTGAGTCCACGCTGGCACAGTTGTTCAAGCGCAAGCATAAGGATTCGTTCATAGGCGGTCCGGCCTATTATATCCAGCAGGGCCTGCATCAGCGCTGGCTTGCCATTACGTTTGCCGTGCTCATCACCTGTCAGTTCGGCTTGTCAAACAACTCTATCCAGGCCAACACCATCTGCGATGCCATGCACGAAGCCTTTGGCTGGTCGCCGATGTGGGTGGGGGCCGTCATTGCTGCCATAGGCCTGTTCATTGTCTTTGGCGGCATCCGGCGCATTGCCCATGTCAGCAGTGTCCTGGTGCCAGTGATGGCTGTGGGCTATATGGTGCTGGCCGTGGTGGTCATCGTGATGAATATTGAGCAGATTCCCAACATCTTCCGTATCATTGTGCTCGATGCTTTCGGCATTGAGCAGATAGCCGGCGGCGGCATCGGCGCCACCATCATGAATGGTGTGAAGCGCGGCCTCTTCAGCAATGAGGCGGGCGAGGGCAGTGCTCCCAACGTGGCAGCCACGGCCAGTGTCAGCCATCCCGTGAAGCAGGGGCTTATCCAGGCCCTTGGCGTCTTCACCGATACGCTGCTGGTTTGCTCCTGCACGGCGTTTATCATTCTTATCAGCGGCCTATACACCGATCCGAAAGCCAACGGCATCGCCCTTACGCAGTCGGCCTTGCAGAGCGAGGTGGGCAGTGTCGGTCCCGTGTTCGTGGCCTTGGCCATTCTCCTGTTCGCCTTCTCCAGCATCATCGGCAATTATTACTATGGTGAGGCCAACATCCGTTTCATTACCAACAACCGGGCGGTGATGACAGTCTATCGCTTCTCTTCGGCTGGCTTGATGGTCATGTTCGGAGCCTATGCCAGTTTCGAGTTGGTATGGAATATTGTCGACTTCTTCATGGCTTTCCTCACGGCCTGCAACCTCATTGCCATCGTGCTCCTGGGCCGTTATGCCTTCCGTCTGCTCGACGACTACCGCCGTCAGAAGCGTCAGGGCATCAAGGAGCCCGCCTTCCACCGCAGCCAGTTGCCGGAATTGGAGAATGAGTTGGAATGCTGGGAATAAGGACTGCTTTCAGAAGTCCTTTTTCTTGAATCGGATGCCGTCGTAGAGGGGCTGGCGGCCGTTGCGGCTCTCGGGAATGAAGTGCAGGCGCACGGTGTTGATGTGCTTCTGCGGGTCGAAGTCGGCGGGACTGGCCACGGGCTTGCCCTCGATTTCAAGTTTCAGACGGCCCAGATGGTTCAGGCGCACTATCTTTCCGTCTTTCAGATAGTCGCACAGCACGCATTCCAGTTCGCTCAGCACGGCCAGCACATCCGAGCGCTTCAGCGTGCAGTTCTCCTGTATTTTCTGTGCAATCTCCTCGGTGTCCACCACATCGTTGTGGTAGGCACGTGCCACATACATGCCCGCAGAGGGCAATATCGGGCTGTTTTGTTTCTTAAGTGTGTAAATCATGTGTTTTTAGGTATTAATGATTAAAATAAATTTTGGCCATTATTTTTTGAATTTTGGCCAAAATTCTTAAAATTCTGGCCAGAATTTTTTCTGATGGCAGTGTCTTTCGGTTGCAAAGATACAAAATTCTGAAGGCGAATGCAAGTGTTTTAGCGAAAAAATTGTATGTTTTTTGAGTGGCATGTTGTTTTTTTTAGTATTTTTGCACAGTCATGAAAACCTGATTACTAAACATGAAAAGACTCTTATTATCCGTTATTGCCCTCGCGGCAGTCATGACCGCAGCGGCCCAGCAGCCCGCCACAGGGGCTGCCCGCATGCTGGTGCTCTATTATTCTGAGACGGGAACGACCCGCACCGTGGCCGAGGAACTGCAACGGCAGTTGGGCGCCGACATCGACAGCGTGGTGGCCGTAGAGCCCTATACGGGCATCTTCATGGAAACCATACAGCGCGGACAGCGTGAGATGCAAAGCGGTCAGATGCCGGCACTGAAGCCGCTGACGCGCCAGATGGCCGACTACGACATTATCTTCCTAGGCTATCCCATCTGGTTTGGCACCTATGCCAATCCCATTGCCACGCTGGTGAAGGAGCATGACTTCGAGGGAAAGACGGTGGTGCCCTTCTGCACCTTTGGCAGCGGCGGCCTCAACACCTCGAGCGAGGCGCTGACGAAGGCACTGCCCAAGGCCACCGTCTGTCAGGGCTATGGCGTGCGCACGGCCCGCATATCGGCTGCCGCCAAAGAACTGGACCGCTTCCTGAAGACCAATGGCTATAAGAAGGGCAAGGTGCCGCCACTGCCCGACTTCTCGCCCCAGCAGCCTGTGGGTGACGGCGAGCGTGCCATCTTCGATGCTGCCTGCTCCAACTATCAGTTTCCGCTGGGCACACCGCAGACCTTTGGCAAGCGCACCACGCCCGACGGCACCGACTATAAGTTTGCCGTTGTCAGTCGCGACCGTGACGGCCGTGAGTCGGCCTCTACCATCTATATAACTGTTGGCAGTGCTGCCGGTGCCAAGCCCGAGTTTACCGAGGTGGTAAGATAGTCTTCTCAAAATGAAAACAACCAGTATTCTCTTTGTGTGCCACGGCAACATCTGCCGCAGCCCGATGGCCGAGTTCGTCATGAAGGATATTGTGGAAAAGGCAGGCCTCTCGGCCCGCTTCCACATCGAGTCGGCTGCCACATCGACCGAGGAGATTGGCAACGAGGTCTATCCGCCGGCCAGGCGCAAACTGGCCGGGCACGGCATCTCGTGTAAGGGAAAGACGGCTCGGCAGATGACCGCAACCGACTATGGGCGCTTTGACCTGCTCATAGGCATGGACACGTGGAACATCCGCAACATGAACCGCATTTGCGGTGGCGACCCGGAGGGCAAGATACGCAAGTTGATGGACTACACCCGCCGTCCCGGCGATGTGGCCGACCCTTGGTATACGGGCGACTTCGAGGCCACGTGGCGCGATGTGCTTGAAGGCTGCACGGCCCTGCTGCAGAGTCTGTAGAGGTTGGTCTACAGAACTGGCATGAGTTTCATGAACGTACGCAACTGCTGAATGCCCTGATGATTGTTGTCGAGGGCTTCCACCTCGTTTAGGAAACGCTCAGCATGTGTCTTGTCGCCCATGCCCGCATAGCCCAGCGCCAGCATGTATTTGCAGTGTATGAGGTTCTTCTGGTCTAAGGAATCCTCCCAGATGAGCAGGTCTGGCAGCGACACGGCAAAATAGTCCATGGTCACATGGTCGAAGAGGTGCTGCTTGCCATAGCCGAGAAGTTTATTGAAAAGGCCACGCGCCTTGTCTTCCTGCCCCAGTGCCCTGTAGCACAAGCCGGCATAGAATATCTTGTCGGGTTTGGCATCGTTGTAGTACATGGCGGCAGCAGGCTCCGTAGGACCGGCAGTGCCTTGCTCGTAGCACTCACGGGCCTTGTCGCTCTGTCCGAGCATGTCGTAGGCCCTGCCCAACAGATAGTAAAAATCGTTGTCCTGAGCACCATGGAGTTTGCCTTCGCCCAGATGGGGCGGATAGACAAGACACTCGTTGAGCAGGCGTATGGCACGCTCCAGTTCCTGCTTGTCGCCGCTGGCCATGGCGTCTTTGGCCATCTCCACACGGCATATCTGATACTGGGCAGGCACCTTGCCTTCGCCGCCCTCCCAGGGATGGAAAATGCGGTCGTCCAGATTCTGGTAAGCCTCCTCATAGCGGCCTATTTGGTTTTGCAGCGTAATCATTTCGAGCACAAGGTCGTCGCGTTGCCATACCTGTTCGAGATGCTTTTCCAGGAAGGCGAGGCGCTCGTGGTGATCTCGGTGCAGACGCTTGTAGAGTTGGTCCAGTTCCATCAGCATGCGGCTGTCGGTCTCGTCCAGGTGGAACGCCCGTTCCATATTTTCGAGTGCCATTCCCGATGTTTCTTGTTTGTTGAAGCGGGCCAGGGCAAGGTTGCGCCATACGGTGGGGAATGCCGGGTTGATTTCTGCAGAGCGTTCCCAGTTCTCAATAGCCAAATCATACTGCCGCTTGTCGTAGTAGAGACACCCCAGATAGTAGGCAGCCTTGCTACTGTTAGGATTTGCAGTGAGGGCTGCCATGAGGGCATGGATGTCTTCCAGACGATTGGGGAAGCAACAGGCAGCATCGGTATTCTCGGCCATCTCCAAGGCTTCTGCTTCTTTGCAGTATGTGAAGAGATAATACCAAGTCATGGGCGTTGTGGCCTTCTCGTCTATGGCCATGTGCCAGATGGCCTGAGCCTCGGTGAAGAGTCCTGCAGCGCAGTATTCAAGGGCGGTCTCGTCGTAGTTCTTTGCGTTGCAAAGCGTCCCAAGGACCGAGTGCTGTGCCGACGGTTGCATCATCTGCTTCATCCTCTGGAGCAGGGCCTTGTCGCCCGTCAGCAGATACTGCTCATAGCGGCAGACATAGTTGAAACGGTCGCAAGCCAGCGACTCGTCAATCAAGGCCAGTGCCTCGTCGGTGCGGTCGAGTTTGCGCAGCACGGCAGCCTTCAGCGCACGGGCCTGATGGTTACAACTGTTGAATATCAGACAGCGGTTCAGTTCGTCTAAAGCATCGTCGTAGCGGCCCTGCAGCACGCTGATTCTGGCGGCATCGAAGTAGGCGGCATCGGCACATGCTTTGTTCCATGTGGCTTTCCAGAACAGTTCATAGGCTTCATCCACACGTCCTTGATATTTCAGGGTAAGTGCAAGGTTGTAGATGGCCTCGCCGTCATAGGGGTTGGGGTTGCGCTTCTGCCAAATCTTCACGGCCTTTCTCAAATAGGTCTCAGCCTTGTCGAAGCGGCCGCGGCGCAGATACCACAGGCCCGTCTGGTTCAGGCAGCGCACATCGTTCGGGTCGCGGCGCAGGGCTTCCTCATAGTAGTCGAGGGCCGACCACGTGGCATGGCGATACTGCTCCAGGTGGAGACCGGTCAGGTAGAGTTGGTCGTTGGTCTTTGTGTCCTCTGGTTTTAGTGCTGCCTCGGCGGCATCGGGGATGGGACGAATCTCGTCGGGTTCGGCCTGCCACTGCAGGCGTCCAACGCTAAGGACGATGTCAGCCAGTGCTGCTCCTTTAGCATCTACCGTTTGTACAAAGACCTTTTCGGGAGAAAATTCTGTTTCTTGGTCGAACAAGACCTCGCCATTCTTGGTGTGTAATGCCACCCGTGCTATTTGTTTCGATGTGGCCAGAATCTTGAAAGTAATGTTGTTTCCTTCTTCAGCAATATTCAGCACAAAGTCTTTTGAGGCCTGCTTCACGATGCCTAACTCGCGATATGGCATGAAATACTGCACAAACTGCTTCTCCTCATAGGGCATCAGCCAGGTGAAGTCGGGTTGGTTCTCGGTATATACGCCCGCCATCAGTTCGATGTAGGGGCGATATCCTTTGGACAATGAACAATTGATAATGGATAATGGATAATTATCGGTTTCGCCTGTATCCGCATGACCATTTTCCATTATCAACTGTCCATTATCAATTGAATCTGTAAGATTCCGGTCCCAGGCGCGGCCGAAGTCGCCGTTGCCCCAGGTCCATTGCTTCTTGCCTGGCGAAAAGTGGTGGCTGGCCACGTGGAGCATGCCGCCTTTGGTGTCGTTCTCATAGCCACCCTCGAAGTCGTATTTCGAGTTCACGGCCATGTAACTTGTAGGCACTTTGATGTTCTTGTAGTTCGAGATGTCTACACCGGCTGAATAGTCCATCTTGTAATAAGTGCCCGTAGCGACGGGGAACGATGAGACAGCCCGTTTGCCGTGGTCGAAGACAGCGTTCACATCGGGCGGGAACACGCTCTGATAGGCATCGTTCACCTCTACGGCGGGGTTGGCCCACCAAAGGAATGTCTGCGGCAATGGAGTACGATTGCTGACGCGTCCCTGTATCTCCAGATAGGCGCAACCGGGCCTCAGTGTGAAGCCTGCCATGCCTTTTTGGTGGAACATGCGCTCCATCTCGTTCACCCACACGGTAATGCTTCCGTCTTTGTTTTCCACGATGGTGCTGTCCACGGGCAGATAGGTCGACGGGCGGTGATGCTGAGGCCAGTTGAACTCTATGCCGCCACTGATCCACGGACCGCACAAGCCCACGAGTGCGGGTTTGATAACATGATTGTAATAGACAAAGTGGCGTTGCTTGATTTTATCATAGGCCATCTGTATGCGTCCGCCCAGTTCGGGCATTACCATCACCTTGATGTATTCGTTCTCCAGAAACACCACGTTCCATTCGTGTGGCGTTGGCTCGTTGGCTATCGACTCGATGACGGGGTAGGGATAGACCACACCGCTTGAGCCCTGATACACTCGTTTTTCCAGAAACATCGGGCTCTTCTCTGCTTTTCCAATCTCATAGGTTGGTATGGTAACCAACTCTCTCCATGCTTTTACAGACATATTTTAATCTTTTTATTTTCAACTCTTTCGTTTTTCAGTTTTTCACCTCTCTCTCCAGTTCCTCCAGACTCTTGCCTTTAGTCTCCGGGCATCGGCGCAGGAAATAGATGAAGCCCGACAGACAGATGACGGCATATAGCCAGAACTGTCCGTGAGCATGCAGCGTGTCGTGCAGCAAGGGGAATGAGAAGGTGAAGGTGCAGCAGCCAGCCCATAGTGCAAACGTGCATACCGCCATTGCTATGCCCCGCACACGGTTGGGGAATATCTCGGCCAGCAGTACCCATGTGACGGGTGCGAGCGACATGGCATAGCAGGCAATGGCCATGAGCACTAGAACGACGACGCAGACGCCTGGTGCGTTGAAGAAATAACATGCGCCCAAGGCCGTGTAGATCATAAACAGACCGCATGCCCCAATGAGCATGAGCGAGCGTCGTCCCAGTCGTTCCACGGCATAGAGAGCCACGATGGTGAACACCACGTTGACGATGCCTGTGAGCACAATCTGGAAGAACATGTCGTTGGTATTGTAGCCAGCCGATTTGAACACCTCTTCAGCATAATTGAAGATGCCGTTGGTACCGCACCATTGCTGGAACACAGCCACCACGATGCCCAGCACAAGGATGGGCACGAAGGGTTTTGAGAACAGCAGGCCGAGGCCTCCTTGCTCGTTAGCGTTGTGGCAGGCGGCTGTCTGCATCACGTTGTTGATTTCGCTGTCGGCATAGTCGCTGCCACCCATGCGTGCAAAGGTCTTGCGGGCCTTGTCTGTCTGCTGGTTCAGCACCTGCCATCGCGGGCTTTCGGGTATGAAGAAACTCATTGTCAGGAACAGTGCGGCAGGCACCGTTTCTGCCCAGAACATCCATCGCCATCCCCATGCCACGTTCCATTGCTGGCTCTCGGCCACGGTGGTGTCTTGTGCCAGCATCATGTTAATCAATTGTGCGGCCAGGATGCCCAGCACGATGGTCATTTGGTTGAGCGAGACCATGCGTCCGCGGATGTTTGCGGGGCTGACCTCAGCGATATACATCGGTGCCAATGCCGAAGCCAGTCCGATGCCGATGCCGCCCACGAAGCGTGCTATATTAAATAAGGTGAAATTGTTGAACAAGCCTGTGCCGATGGCCGACACGGTGAAGAGCACAGCGGCCATCTGCAGCAGTGGCCTGCGTCCGTACTTGTCGGCAGCGGCACCAGCCACCATTGCGCCCACCAGGCAGCCCACCAGAGCCGTTGTCATGGCCACGCCCTGCATCACCGGCGACTGGGCAATGCCAAAGTATTGTTCATAGAACGGTTTGGCTCCGCCTATCACCACCCAGTCGTAGCCGAAGAGCAGTCCGCCCATGGCCGATACGGCACAGATAAAATAGAGGAATCCCTTACTTGTCATTATCTTCAATATTCAATTTTGATGGATTTTATTTTTCAATAAGATAGATGCGGAAGTCTTTCATGCAGCCGGGTGCGCCTTGTTCGGCCCGTGGCAGGTATTCCAGTGCCGTGACGGTCTGTTCTGAGCCCATGTCGATGACCAGCAGGTGGGGCAGTGCGGCTTTCTTTTCCGTTTGCCAGTAGGTGGACTCCTGCAGGTCGAAGGCCTTGTCGCCGGTGCGGTTGCCCGCGTCATCTTCGCTGGTGGCATAGCGCACGGTCCACGACTCACGGCTCAGACGGCGTCCGTCGGCTCCTTGCAGATAGAGTTCGGCAATGGCAACACGGTCACCGTCTTTCTGTGTGGAAAGGCATTCGATAACGAGGTGGCGTCCTTTTTGTGGCGAAGCAAACTTAAAGGTCTGCCAGCCGTTACCGGCGGATGCGGTGATGGTTCCGGCAGGTACGCTCGGATCTTGGGATGCTTCGCTCTGCGAAGAACCGCCAGACACTCTGACGGGCGTAGTGCTGCTGAGGCTGGGCCTGAGGGACTGGTCGTTGTGCTTGTTAGGCTTTTCTGTCTGCAGTTTGTTCAGTTCGTGTGTGGTCTGTCCCCACACCACGGGCTCTTTAGGGCCGATGATGTCGAGCACGATGATTTCGTTCTTGCCTTTCTTCAGCCAGCAGCCAGGCACGTAGAGTGTCTGTTGCGGGCCGATGCTCCAGATACGTCCCATGGCATGGCCGTTGACCCACACTTGTCCTTTGCCCCATTGCTCGAAGTTGAGGAAAGTGTCGCCCAACTTGCTGATGTTGAAATAGCCGCGATAGTAGCCGCGGTTGCCGAAGGTGGCTTTAGCGTTGTTGCTAAAGGCCGCTGTTGCCGTCTCATAACTGTCGTCGATGGGCATGCATGCCCATTTTCTTGGCTTGAACACAGCATCGTAACTGCTGCTCTCGGCAGTGATGGTCACATCGCCTACAATGCCCTTGAAGTCCTTGATGGCCCGTCCGAAGTTGATGCGCCCCATGCCTTCCACCAGGATGGTCATGCGCTGTCCCTTGCTGATGGGCGGTAGCATGAGTGCCTTTTCGTTTCTGACGCGGTCGATGGTGCCAATGTACTGTTGGTCGATAAACACCTGTGCATAGTCGTGAAAATCGCCGTGGAGCACGCTCTTGGTCTTTATCTCAGGCAGTTCGGCTGTGGTGTAGACGGCCATGCCCCAACCCATGTCCATCTCTTCGAAGGTGAGCGGTGTGCTTGCTGTATGGACATTGTCGGCGCTCATGGTGAGCGGTGCAAACTCGGTGAGTTCAAACCGTGGCACGCTGACGATGGGCATGGGAGCCTTTGGCACAGATGGGAGTTGCTGGCCGTTGTTGTATTTCTGCATCATCGTGCGCAGTTCCCAGAACTTGGGTGTGGCCTGTCCATATTCGTTGATGGGTGCATCGTAGTCGTAGGAGGTCACATCGGGTGCGAATCCTGGACTGTTGGCACCGGCCCAGTGGCCGAAGGAAGTGCCCCCGTGAGTCATATAGAGCGAGAACGAGATGCCGCGGCTCAGCATCTGGTCCATGCCCTCTACCATATCCTTGGCCGGGCGTGTCTCGTGGCGGGCTCCCCATTTGTCGAACCATCCGCTCCAGAACTCTGAGCACATCTGCGGCGCATCAGGACGCATCTCGCCTAGACGCTTGAACTGCTGGTCGATGTCGGCCCCTGTGCCGAAGTTCATGGTCCATGTGAGGTCGTCGAGACCGTTCTTCCAGAAATTAGACGACCAGTCGCACTGGAAGAGCGTCAGGTCATTGCCATAGATGCCCCGCAGACAATCGCGAATCTCGCTGATGTAGGGCTTATCCTCGCCATACGACCCGTATTCGTTCTCCACCTGTACCATGATGATGGGTCCGCCATTCTGTATAGTGAGCGGTGCCAGTTGCTCGCCCACCTTCTCTTCAAAAAACTTTACGCGCTCCATGAAGTAGGGGTCGCGTTCGCGCAAGCGGATGTCCTTCTTTTTCAAGAGCCACCAGGGCAGACCGCCCATTTCCCATTCAGCACACACATAGGGGCCAGGGCGCACAATGACATACATGCCGTTTTTCTGCGCCAGCCGGCAGAACTCGGCCACATCATTGTTGCCGCTGAAGTCAAAGACGCCCTCTTTCTGTTCGTGTATGTTCCAGAATACATAGATGCACAGCGTATTCATGCCCAAAGCCTTGCACATGCGTATGCGGTGTTCCCAGTAGGGGCGAGGTATGCGCGGATAGTGTACCTCGGCAGCCTTCACCACGAAAGGCTGTCCGTTGAGCAAAAAAGTCTTGTTGCCTGTGGAAAACGAGCCTGGAGGCGTTGTTGCGTGTGCGGCAGAGCCTGTCAGCAGCATGGCGGCGGCCAGTGCGAGTGGCTTCAGAAGTCGTGTTGTCATCATAAGAAATATGTATGGTTTTAAGTTTTGATGGCAAAGTTACGAAATTACTGACACTCGGCATAAAAAATAAATAAATTTATTTTGTTCTGCTCTCGTTTTTTCGTAACTTTGCCACCAAACAATCGCAACTATGAAAGCAATACAGTGTTTTGATGAAATGGTGGAGCACCTGAAAGCAAGTGGTGTATGCCGCCGAGTGGCCGTGGTCTGCGGACAGGACGAGAGTACGAAGGGGGCTGTTTTGAGGGCACGTGATGCCGGTTTTGCCGACCCCATATTCGTGGACAACGACGATGTGGATGTGGCTGCCGCACAAGCCGTAGCGCTGGTGCGCGAGGGCAAGGCCGATGTGCTGATGAAGGGGCTGCTCAACACCGACAACCTGCTGAAGGCCATCTTGAACAAGGAGCAGAGCATCCTGCCCAAGGGCCGTGTGCTGACGCATCTGACCTGCGCCAACCTGCCCATGTACGACAAACTGCTGTTTATGACCGATGTGGCCGTCATTCCCTATCCCACAGCCGAACAGCGCGAGCAGCAACTGCAATACCTGCTTACGCTCTGCCGCAAGATGGGCGTTGAGGTGCCGCGTGTGGCCCTCATCAACTGCTCGGAGAAGGTTAACGCCAAGCACTTTCCCTGTACCGTGGAATATCGCAGTCTGGTGGAGAAAGCACAGACAGGCATCTTTGGACCTTGCATCGTCGACGGACCGCTTGACCTAAAGACCTCCCTGTCGCCACAGGCACTGCACAAAAAAGGGCTGCAGTCGCCCCTCGAAGGACAGTCCGACGGTCTGATCTTCTCTGACATCCAGGCCGGCAATGTGTTCTACAAGACCATCACACTGTTCTGCCAGGCACAGACGGCTGCCATCCTGCAGGGTCCAGAGGTGCCGGTGGTGCTCACCTCGCGTGCCGACTCGCCTGACAACAAGTTCTATTCACTCGCACTGGCATGTTTGTAATGCATACATTAATAATGTATAGTGCATCATAAATATTGTATAGTGCATCATAATAATGAAGGACGAAAACACTACAGAAGAGAATGTTTATATTAGTCATTAACCCTGGATCAACCAGCACGAAGATGGCCGTCTTCGAAGACGAGAAACCCATGGTGCTGCGTAGCATCAGCCACACCAACGAGGAACTGGCACAGTTTGGCGACGATGTGCTCAACCAGATGGACTACCGCAAGCAACTGGTGCTCAACGAACTGGCACGCATGAACGTGCCACTGCAGTTTGAAGCCGTCATAGGACGTGGTGGACTGGTGAAGCCTATTGCCGGCGGCGTGTATGAAATCAACAAGCAGATGCTCGACGATACCCTCAATGGCATTGCCATGCACAACCATGCCTGCAATTTGGGATGCCTCATCGCTCACGAGATAGCACAGAGTATTCCCGGATGCCGCTCATTTATTGCCGACCCTGGTGTCGTAGACGAACTTAATGACTACGCACGCATCAGTGGCTCACCTCTCATGAACCGCATCTGCATCTGGCACGCACTGAATCAGAGGGCCATAGCACGACGCTTTGCCAACGAGGTGGGACGGCGCTATGAAGACCTCGACCTCATCATCTGCCATCTGGGCGGAGGCATCTCCGTGGCCGCACACCAGCACGGCCGTGCCGTCGACGCCAACAACGCTCTTGACGGTGAAGGTCCCTTCTCGCCCGAACGCGCCGGCTCGCTGCCCGCCGCCGACCTCATCCGACTTAGTTTCAGCGGCAAGTACAACGAGAAGCAACTGCTGAAGCGACTGGCTGGCAAGGCCGGCCTCAACGCACATCTGGGCACCAGCAACGTGAAGGAGATAGAACAGCGCATTGCCGACGGCGACAAACATGCCGAGACGGTGCTCAACGCCATGATCTATCACGTGGCGAAGAACATCGTGGGCCTCGGAGCTGTGTTCTGCGGAAAGGTCGACGCCATACTGCTCACCGGCGGACTGGCCCGCTCGGAATATGTCATCAGCCGCCTGCGACAGCGCATCGAGTTCCTCGCACCCACCTACTGCTTCCCCGGCGAAGACGAGATGGAGGCACTGGCACTTAACGCCCTGGCCGTGCTCCGCGGCAAGCGCGAGGTGAAGGAATACGAATAACATATTGAAGACTAAACTAATCAACTGAATATGATGAAAGGAAAATGTTTTTTTGCACTGATAGCACTACTGTCGTCTATGTCAGCCCATGCACAGATGGATGTGGCCACCTATAACAAAGACAGACACCAGTTGGTGAACTACCATGCTGACTGCAATGGCAACCTGGAGAGTATCTCCATCGTCGACAACGACATGACCACCATCATGCTCAATGTCGACGGCACCGCACAGTCTGTTGTCAACAGTCTGGCCACCATGGAGTTTGAATACGACGACAACGAACTCGGGGCTAAGTATACCGTCGACGGACAACTCCTCTCACGGCATGTCTACCACTTGGACCAGGATGTAGACTTCAAGAAGTTCAAGCAGGAATACCTGATGTACAAAGGCCAGTTGAACACCTTGGAGGAGATGGATAAATTCCTGTCGCAGGGCGGGGCAAAACTCATCTACGACATAACAAACCACACGCTCAACATGATGCAGAACCCCATTAAGACTTGCTATGAGGTGCTGACGCAGAATCCTTATGAAGACGGAAAGACGGAGATTGTCTCGGCTGAGAACCTGAAAGAAATCATTACTGATGGCTCCTCGGTGGAAGATGTCGTGAAAGAGTTCACCATAGGCTATATCTTTGAGCACTACAACGACTGGACGGCCGACTGGGCCTCGACGGTCTACAAGTGGCAGATGCAGCACCGCGAGCGGCAGAAAAACCTGAACGAGCAGGTGCAGGGCTGGCGTGAAGGCATCAAGGAGAAAGTGTTGCGCAACGAGACAACCATTGAGGAGGCAACAAAAAAAATTGCTGAGATAGAGAAGAACAGGCAGTCGTACAAGAAACTGTATGCCGGCTTCGGACAGGATGTGGCCGTAGAGATAAAGGAGAATGAAAACGGCGAGGAGGAGATTACCTATAAGGTGGTAGAAAAGGATGACCGTTCGGCTGAGGCCAGAAACGCACCTTCCAACGGCGAGATAAACAAGATGACAGATGTGGTGAAGCAGTTCACAGAGCGAACAAAGTATGGCAGGCTGGACTATGTGACCATCATCTATTATACCCCCTCCTGCGGTCAGGAGGAATGGACATATTCCCTTGAGAACGGCAAACTGGTGCTCAAGAGCCATCATGGTTCATCTGGGGAAGGCAAACGCGACTATCCTTTCTACAGGATATGGCTCGACTACTCCAACGATGTGAATCCCAATGTGTGGGGAGCCGTGCAGGTACAACTGTGGGTGAGCCCCGGAGGAACCATCCTCAACACCTATACCATCGACTGCAGAGGCAAGCAGTCGGACTATATGCAGGGCAAACTTCCAAGCAAGACTGCCGGCGACCAGTGGTTCATGATAGAGAGATATTAGTTGTCATAACAATAACTTGGATCTAACAATTCGGGCGGAATCTGCCTTGTTGACTGGCAGGTTCCGCCCGAATGGCGATATGAGCGCAAGACGCAGGTGCGCACACCTTATAGATATAACGACATCAGAGAGAAATGGAGATCAACGGCCAGTGAGTCGGTCGTGTCGTCCTGATTGACCATGGTGCCATAGAGGGTACCGTCCATCACATAAGCGTTGGTGTAAAGGGTCACCGTCTCGCCGCCGCGCTCCACCTTGTCTGCATTTTCCACAAACTCGGCCCTGTCTTTATCTATGCGCAGAGGGCTCTGAAGCGTGGGGACGAAGACCACGCTGCGGCTTGGTTCCTCTTCCACCATGCTGAAGACATTGAAGCCATAGGCTGGCTCGCCAATACGCGCAGGTGTATCCCAGATGCTGGTAAGACCCTTCCGGGGTTCCGTCATGAAGAGGCGCAGGGTGGTCTGCCTGTTGTCGCCATGGTTCACCGTAAGGTCCCATTGCAGCGTCCTCTCCCGTTCAATGCCGGGGATGCTGCTTTCCTTCACCGTCACCACGACATGCGACTTGCCGTATGATGCTGCCCCCCATTCCTCTACATCAACCGAGTCGCCTCCTATCACGCCCTTCAGCCGGTATCCCTGCTGCGCCACAGGATTTTCCGGCTGTGGCTCTTCTGTTTCTTCATTGTCACAGCCTGCCACGAAGGCCATTGTTCCCAGAAAAACGGTGGCTGCTAAAACAAATTTCCGTGTCATGTCTCCTTCTTGTTAAAATGAAACCAGCGAGAAACTGAAGTCAACGGCCAGCGAGTCGCTCGTATCATATTTATTGACCAGCGTGCCCTTGAAGGCACCGTCTATGATGTATCCCGTGCTCAGGGCGGTGACTGTCTCCTTGCCGCGCTTCACCGTGTTGGAGTATTCCAGAAGGCGCACCTTGTCAATCTCCATGCGCAGCGGGCTGTCGGCAGTGGGAGCATAGTTGGCATAATGACCAGGCTGCTCCACCTCCATGTTAAAGCCATTCGGCTCGTCAGTACCAGTCTGACCGCCCTTGATATAGGTGATGCCCGTCCGCGGGTTGGTCAGATGCAGGTGCATGGTGCTCTGCTTGTTGTCCGACTGGCTTACCTGGAGGTTCCACTCCACGGTCTTCTCCCTGTAGGCAAGGGGCAGACTGCCATCCTTCACCACCACCGTAGCGTTGGAGATGGCATGAGACACCGTTCCCCATTGCTCTGCATCGACCGAGTCGCTACCTATCACGCCTTTTACTTTGTATCCTTCCTCTATCAAAGGCTTTTCCGGTCCCTGCTCCTCCTCATTGTTATCCTCGCAACTTGTCATGATGCCCAGTGCTCCCAGCATTGTGGCCATTAATAATACAATCTTTTTCATATCTACATAGTGTCTTTTCTTTAGAGCGTGCAAAAGTAAGAAAAAGCCGGATGATGTCATCTTTTTCATCACGATTTTAACCCTAATTGTCTCTTATTTAACCAAAATTATCTCTTGGCAGGCAGAATGATCATCTGCACTTGTCCTGTGTTATACATTTTCACCTCATACAAGAATGGTGAGCAAAGGAAGAGATTCCTCTATCTGGCGCAGTTTCTGTTCATTTGTATAGGAAAGCAGCAAATCGCGGAATGTCAGATCATGGTCAACCTTTTTATTCTTTACATAAGGATAGAAAACATCGTGGTCGTTATCAAATTGGCGTATGGCTTCTGTCTTTATGAACTTTCGGAGAGGTTCATTGTGGTAAACGGCCTGTGAGAGAATTATTGCAAATTCTTTTTGTGCCTCCGACTCGTCAAGTAAGTCGTAATTACAAATTACCTGATTTTCATTTTGAATAGAAAAGTCTTCGTCATTATTTGAACATGCTGATAAAATAAAAACAGTAATAAACAAAAAAAATAATTGTTTCATGATGATTATAATAATTAAACGGTGATTATATGTTTATGATACCATAGAAGGCATAGTTTCCTTGAGTTAGAATGATTTCATAATCTCCAGGATTTTCAGAAAGAATTAATTGGGTCGTTTCAGAAGGAATAAATGTAGAATAAACAAGGTTGCCATCCTCGTCATATAAGAATAATGTCCAGTCTGCATGATATTCTTTAAAATATAACGTTTTGTTAACTTTATAGATTAAAGGAGTTTGCATTGGCGATTTTGGAAATGGCGTGCCAATAGGAGTCTTGTCTACATCCATGAGATTCAGTTGAATCACTTCGCGTGGCTCATCACCAGCATAACCGTTTAGATTTAATAATCCAAACATTACTAACAATAAATACTTTTTAATCATATACTAAAACCTTTTTATTTGAAAAACGGGTGCAAAATTACAATAAAGGAATCACATAGAATACTTGATTCTCCCGTTAAGATTTTAGTAAAATTTTAGTTGATTTTTTTTCGATGAAATGGGAAATTATTATAGGAATGACCTACTTGAAATCGCGAATCATTGCATCAAAAACCTTTTGGTTTCCTTCTATATTGAATAACGTAGAGAGCATTTCTGCCCGTATTTGAGAAATATAACCAGGTGAAACCCCGAGAAAGTTGCTAATGACACTTGCAGGGAAATGCAAGCGTAGTAGGATGCATGTATGATACATCGTAGGATTTAATTGATAAAGGTGCTTGGAAAGGAAAACATATAATTCTGGAAAGTATTGCATTACCAGCATTCTTGCTGTTGACAACTCTTTGTCCGACAAGAGTGCACCTATTGCTGCAAGATTCTGAAGATGTTTAAAGTCTGTATTTTCCTGAAGTTCAATCTCTGCGTCTTTCTTGTTTTTTGTCTTCTGTGCTTGATATTCGCGAATTTTTTCAGAAAGAAGACGGATGTTGTGCTCTTTTTCTGATATGATTTCTTTCAGGGAGTTCGCATTTGTTTTCAAATTCATCACCTCGGTTTGCGCTTTATCAAGGTCGCGTAGATTCTGGAGGAATCTTTCTTGTTGTTCCCTCTCTTTTCGGCGTATATCCGACAGTTTCTTGTATGTAATGACAATACCTATCATCATCATAAGTCCTGTCAAGAACAACAAATGAGTTGTTTGGTTTGCGCGTTGCTCCTCTTCATACGCTTTCTTTTGGAAGCGTGTGTAGTCGTAAAGGCTTTGGGCTTTGGCTGTTTCTGCCGTTACACGTGTTTTTATAAGTGAGTCATTCATTGCATACCCATACAACGCATACTTTGCTGCAGAATCAGGCAGGTGCTTCTTTGTAAACAGTTCGGCTAATCCAATGGCTCCAGCGTTTTGGTTGTTGAAGTCTTTTCCTTCTTTCAATTCCTTTCGGAAGCAATACTCTGCAGAGTCCAGATGATTGATGCCTAGATAATATCTGCCCTTTTTGTGATAGAAAATTTCGCGCCCTTTAGTAATGTTGCCTAAAGAGTCGAAATAGCCCGATTCCTGTTCATATTGGTTTATATATTGCTTTGCCTTGTCGGTTTCGTTCCTGTCAAGCAACTCGTCTACACATTGCATTTGTGCTATAGCCGCATTGTTGTTGTATCCATGTTCTCGATATTCATTAGCCGATAGTTCAGCATAATAAATAACAGAGTCTGGCATGTTGAGGCGTGTGAATGCATATATCTTGTATTCATTGCATATTAGTGCCACAAGTGTATCGCCTCCCTTCCACGCATAGTAGCAGGATTTTTCCAGAGCCTCTAATTGTTCTTGGACAAAGAATTGGTTATAGAATTCTTGTGCCATTTGACCATATGCACGGCTGAGAAGAGCATAATTGCAGTCATTGTCTGTTGTGTCTGCCTTGCTAATGGCTTCTTTGAAGAAGTGAATGGCCATCGGTGCTTCATTGCAGTCTTTATATGCACATCCTAAAAGATAATTGGCTTGCATTCGCTCATTGGAGGTACCCCACCGGTTGAAATAGTCTGCCACTTTTTTTACCGAATCAATGCATAATGGAGATGTACCTATAGTGTTCTGTTCGCTAAGTTGTTGCAATATTGCACGATTCTCCTTATTATTACATGATGTCAGTAGGCAAAACACGAGAAGAGTTATCACAGCAAATGCTGCCATCCGCAAACACACGGCTGGCAGCATTGTTGTTGTGGTAATATGGAATGGTCTGTCCATGTGCCGGCCTATGCGTCGATGTTGGCGTAGGTGGCGTTCTTTTCAATGAATTCCCGTCGGGGCTCCACATCGTCGCCCATGAGCATGGAGAATATCTCGTCGGCCTCGGCGGCATTCTCGATGGTTACCTGCTTCAGCAGGCGGTTCTCGGGGTTCATGGTGGTTTCCCACAACTGCTCGGGGTTCATCTCGCCTAGACCTTTGTAGCGCTGGGTGTGCAGGGCTGATGAGTTCTCGTCGCCAGCCACATACTTGTCAATGAACATCTGGCGCTGCTGCTCGGTGTAGCAGTATTCCGACACTTTCTTATAGGTGCACTTGTAGAGTGGCGGCGTGGCGATGTAGAGGTGTCCCTCCTGTATGATACGTGGCATGAACCGGTAGAAGAGTGTCATGATGAGTGTGTCGATGTGCGAGCCATCGACATCGGCATCGGTCATGATGATAATCTTGTCGTAGCGCAGTTTGTCGATGTTGGCTTCCTTCGAATCTTCGCCGTCGACACCGAAGCGCACGCCTATTGACTGGATGATGTTCATGACCGACTCAGCCTCAAACACGCGGTGCCACTGCACCTTCTCCACGTTCAGAATCTTTCCGCGCAAGGGCAGGATGGCCTGGAAGTGACGGTCGCGACCCTGCTTGGCGCTGCCGCCTGCGGAGTCACCCTCGACGAGGAATATTTCACAGGTCTTCGGGTCTTTGTTGGAGCAGTCGGCCAGTTTGCCGGGCAGTCCGCCGCCGCTCATGGGGTTCTTGCGCTGAACGCTCTCGCGAGCCTTGCGGGCAGCGATGCGTGCCGTGGCGGCCAGGATGACCTTCTCGCAGATTTGGTGGGCCTCCTTGGGATGTTCCTCCAGATAGTTGGTCATGGCTTCGCCTACGGCTTTCTGCACAGCGCCGTTCACCTCCGAGTTGCCCAGTTTTGTTTTGGTCTGTCCCTCGAACTGCGGCTCTGCCACCTTCACTGAGATGATGGCGGTGAGACCTTCGCGGAAGTCGTCTTGTGCCACTTCGATCTTGGCTTTCTCAATCTGCTTGCGTAACTGGTCGTCCTCATCGGCATACTTCTTCAGTGTGCGGGCCAGGGCGATGCGGAAACCAGTGAGGTGTGTGCCGCCCTCTATGGTGTTGATATTGTTCACGTAGGAGTGGATGTTCTCCGAGTAGTCGCTATTGTAGAGCAGTGCCACCTCGATGGGCACGCCGTCTTTCTCTGTCTTCAGGCAGATGGGGTCGCCGATGATAGAGGTACGATGGCGGTCCACGTAGCGCACGAATTCCTTCAGGCCTTCCTTGGCATGGAACACCTCTGGCTGGCGCAGGTTGCCCTCTTCGTCGGGGCGCAGGTCGGTGAGGGTGATAGTGATGCCTGCGTTGAGGTATGCCAGTTCGCGCATGCGGCGTGCAATGATGTCATATTTGTATTCGGTGGTGGTGAAGATGGTGCCGTCTGGCCAGAACTGCTGGCGTGTGCCGGTCTTGTCGGTGTCGCCTACAATCTTCACATCGTACAGGGGCTTGCCCTTCTCATATTCCTGCTGGTAGATATGTCCGTTGCGGAACACCTGCGACATCATGTGCTTCGACAGGGCGTTGACGCATGACACACCCACGCCATGCAAACCGCCAGACACCTTGTAGGAGCCTTTGTCGAACTTGCCGCCGGCATGGAGCACGGTCATCACCACTTCCAGGGCGCTCTTGTGCATCTTCTCGTGTTCGTCTACAGGAATGCCGCGGCCGTTGTCCTGCACGGTAATCGAGTTATCTTCGTTAATGGTTACTTCGATGTGTGTGCAAAAGCCTGCCATGGCCTCGTCGATAGAGTTGTCGACGGTTTCGTTTACCAGATGGTGGAGGCCTTTCTCGCTAATGTCGCCTATGTACATGGCCGGACGCTTGCGCACGGCCTCAAGTCCTTCGAGCACCTGAATGTTGCTCGCAGAATAGTTCTGCTGTTCCTTCTGAATCAGTTCTTCTTCCATGTTCTTTTAAAAAGTCCTAAATAGGCTGCAAAGTTACAAAAAAAAGCGCAAAAAGCAAAAGGAAAATCCATTTTTCTTTTGCTTTTCTGAGTACAATTAACATCGATAAGTGAGTTTGGGATATGAGTGACCTGTTCCTTCTGTCACCGTTGACTTCCTTTCAGTTCATGCCCGAATAAAATTTTGGCCATAATTTTCTAAATTTTGGCCAAAATTGAAGAAATAATGGCCAAAATTTTTTCCAACCTCCATGCTTTTATATCTTAGTGGATGGGATTTACTGTGCCTGTCTTTGCCTCACGGCTTCATAGAGGAGGATGGCGGTGGACACCGACACGTTGAGGGAGTCGAGGCGACCGAGCATGGGAATGCGGATGTGGGCGGTGGCAGCCTGTCGCCACTGCTGGGTGAGACCTGTGCTCTCGGTGCCCATGACGAGGGCTGTGGGGATGGTCATGGGTGTGTCGTAGTAGGGGAGGCTGTCCTGCAATTGTGCGGTGAGAATCTGTATGCCGCTAGCCTTCAGGAAGGCGATGCACGCCTCGCTGGTGCATGCTACCGTAGGCACGGTGAACACGGCGCCTATGCTGGAGCGAATGAGGTTGGGGTTGTAAAGGTCGGTGAGCGGGTCGCAGACGATGACGGCATCGGCACCAGCGGCGTCAGCCGAGCGCAGGATAGCCCCCAGGTTGCCTGGTTTCTCCACGCTCTCAAGCACCACGATGAGCGGTGCCGGACCCAGTTGCAGGTCGTCGAGCGTGAAGTGTCGGGCTTTCACAATGGCCACGATGCCCTCGGTGCTGCCGCGGTAGGCTATATGCTCATAGACCTTTGGGGTGACGATATAACGTGAAGAGCAAGGTGCTTCGCCAGTGAAGAGTGTGCTCGACCTCTGGCCGCTTGCTACCGTGCTCGGCTTGCCGCTTGCTACCGAAGGGACGCAAGAAGGGACGCAAGAAGGGACGCAAGAAAAGTGAAACTCTTCGCTGACAAAGAGGCTCTCTACTTCGTATCCGGCCTCCAGGCAGTGCTCCACCTCGCGGCAGCCTTCCACCACGAAGAGGCCGGCTTTGCGGCGCTCTGACGACTTCTGCTGAAATGCCAGCAGGCGTTTTATCTTTGGATTCTGTGTGCTTGAGATGATGTTGTCGGTCATGATAGCGGTGTGCTTGGAAAGAAAAAACCGTGCAAGTGGTGTTCTTGCACGGTCTTGTATTGTTGTGGAATGGGTTTTAGTCCATCTTGTTAATCTGCTTGCAGAGGCTAGACTTGAGGTTTGCAGCCTTGTTCTTGTGGATAATGTTGGTCTTTGCCAGTTTGTCCAGCATCTTCTGGACTTTGGGGTAGAGGGCTATAGCCTCGTCTTTGTTCTCCATAGCGCGCAGTTTGCGAACAGCGTTGCGCATGGTCTTGGCATAGTACTTGTTGTGCAGTGCCTTTTTCTTGTCCTGGCGAATTCTCTTCACCGATGATTTGTGGTTTGCCATTTTAATTTTAAATCTTTTAATTGTTTAATGTTACTTAAAGCCTGTGGGTCTTGCGTCATTGCGACTGCCCTGGCAAATTCCTTGCGGAATTCTCCGTCACCTGTTCCCTTTCTGCCGATTGGTAGCGCATCACTGCGCAGATGGCGGATTTAATATGCATCCAATATTAATCTTGAATGACATGAGTAGTCCCTAGGAGAGTCGAACTCCTCTTTAGAGAATGAAAATCTCTCGTCCTAACCGATAGACGAAGGGACCCCTTCAATGCTTAATTGATAGTGCATGATACATGCATTATTGCAAAAGCGGGTGCAAAAGTACGGCTTTTTTCCCGTTCTGCCAAATTTTCTTAAAGGAAAATGCTCTTTTTTGCATTTTTTTTGCTAATTTCGCCGCATGAAAGTGAAAACGGAGGCCATTATACTGCATTCGTTCAAATATGGCGAAACAAAACTCATTGTAGACACCTATACCAGGACCCATGGGCGGCTGGCGTTTGCCGTGCCTGTGTCGCGTTCGGGTAAGTCGAAGACAGGTAAGCCATATTTCCAGCCACTCACCGTTGTGGCCCTGGAATGCGACATCAGGCCGCAGGTGCAGTTGCAGAAGTTGACCGATGTGTCGCTGCTCTCGCCCCATGCCATGTTGCTTTCCGATCCTGTGAAGATGGCCATTGCACTCTTCGTGGCAGAGTTTCTGTATCATGCCTTGAAGAGTGAGCAGGCCGACAGCCGTCTGTTTGACTATATCAGCAACAGCATTGAGTGGCTCGACCACAGCCCTGGCCGCTATGCCAATTTCCATCTGGTGTTTCTCATGCACCTGTCGCGCTTTCTGGGTTTCTATCCGAATCTGGATGGCTTGGAGCACGGGAGGACTGAAGTGCTGAGGCATGAGGAGGGCATTTATTTCGACCTGCGTGCCGGCACATTCTGTCTGCAACCGCCAGTGCACCGCGACTTCCTCATGCCGCAGGAGGCAGCGAGAGTGAAACTGATGATGCGCATGGACTATGCCACCATGCACCTGTTCCGCATGAGCCGTGCCGAGCGCAACCGCACGCTTGAAATCATAGAACTCTACTATCGGCTTCACCTGCCCGCCTTCCCGCCATTGCGCTCGCTGCCCGTGCTGCAGGAACTTTTCCAGTGATGAAGGTGTTATGAACTTTTTTGCAAAAATTACTGAAAAACACAAAACTGCGACGCAATTTATAAAAACAACGTCGCAGTTTTGATGTTTCGTTTTGTCAGCAGTGGCTTGAAATAATAAGAATATTGGGTGGTGTGTTTGGGAAATAAAAGAAAAATGTCTATCTTTGCAGCATGATGGAATACAGACAGTATACGGACGACGCAGTGGCACTGCTGAAGGAACTGATTGCCACACCACGCGTGAGCAGGAACGAGATGGCCGCCGCAGATATTTTGGAGGCACGTATGAAACAATGGGGACTGAACCCCCAGCGCGAGGCTAACAATGTGTGGGCCGTGGCACCGGGCTTCGACGAGGGCAAGACCACTGTGTTGCTCAATGCGCATATAGACACGGTGAAGCCGGTGGCCACATGGACAAGAGACCCATACGCACCAATGGTGGAGGGCGACCGCCTTTACGGCATTGGGGCTAACGACTGCGGTGGCGGCCTGATGGCACTGCTACAGGTGTTCCGCATCCTAAGCGTCCAGACCTTGCCCTATAATCTGGTCTATCTGGCCTCGGCCGAAGAGGAGGTGTCTGGCAAGGACGGCGTGGAACGGGTGCTGCCACTGCTGCCTAAGGTCGATGTCGCTATTGTGGGTGAGCCTACGGGCATGCAGCCTGCCGTGGCTGAAAAGGGACTGATGGTGATTGACGGCTATGCACATGGTGTGAGCGGTCATGCCGCCCGCAACGAAGGGGTGAACGCCATTTACGAGGCTCTTGACGATCTGCTGTGGCTGCGCGACTATCGTTTCAAGAAGGAGAGCGAGTTGCTGGGGCCGACAAAGATGACGGTGACACAGGTGGAGAGTGGCACGCAACACAATGTGGTGCCCGACCTGCTGCATTTCGTTATCGATGTGCGCACCAATGAATATGATAAGAATGAGGATGTATTTGCCTTCCTTCAGAAACAAATGAAGCACTGTGACCTGAAGGCACGGTCGTTCCGCTTGCATTCATCGTGCATCGACATGGCTCACCCGCTGGTGCAGCGTTGCATGACTTTGGGCTTAAAGCCCTTCGGCTCGCCCACGTTATCAGACCAGGCACTCATGCCATTCCCGTCGTTTAAACTGGGGCCGGGCAACTCGGCCCGTTCGCACAGTGCCGACGAGTATATCTGTCTGAGCGAGATTGAGCAGGCCATCGGTCTCTATCTGAACATATTTTAATTTTTAATGTTCGAATTTATCTGGACTATCGTCTGAGCCATGGGCGGGGATCAAGCAGTTCGGTCCAGTTGCGTAGTTGGAACTGCATGGTGTGCTCTGGTCCGAGTTTTCCCAAGGTCTGGTTGGTGGAAACCCTCTGTCCGGTGCTGACACTGACAGACGCCAGGTCGCAATATACGGAGATATACTTGCCATGGCGCACCATGACGATATAGGTATTGCCGTTGGCAAAGATACTGCTTACCTGACCATCGAACACACAGCGGGCCTGTGCACCTGACTGACCTTTCAGATGGATGCCCTTGCTGGGCAGATGGACGCCACGACCCACGCCTTCGGCCACATTGGCGCCGAAGCCGCGCACAATCTGATAGTTGCCTGTGATGGGCATGGGCAAGCGGCCTTTGTTGTTGGAGAAACTACCGCTGAGACGCTGGTCGGGATCGGCGGCTGTGTAACTGCTCTCACGGCGGGCATTGCTGATCTCACGTTCCACCGTCTTGCGCTCGTTCTCGGCTGCCTGCTGACGCTGCTTGGCCGCCTTCTTCTCTTCGGCATTACGGGCAGCGCGGGCTTCTGCCTTTGCCTTGCGCTCACGCTCCTTGGCTTCGGCCAACTGGCGCTCACGCTCCTTGCGTTCACGTTCCTTGCGGGCTGCCTCTTCGGCCTTGCGTCGCTTCTCGGCTTCGGCCAACTGGCGCTCACGCTCCTTGCGTTCACGTTCCTTGCGGGCTGCCTCTTCGGCCTTGCGTCGCTTCTCGGCTTCTATGCGTGCCTTTTCGCGGGCAATCTCTTCGGCAATGAGACGCTCAATCTTCGCGTTCAGTTCGGCTTCTTCTCTCTGCTCCTTGGCAAGGAGGGTCTGAACGGTCTGTCGCTCTTGCTTCAACTGGTCTACCAGTGTCTGCTGTTCGCGCTTCTTGGCTTCCATCTGACGCTGTTCGGCCTCGCCCTTGTGCAGTAGATCGGTGATTTGGGCCTTGACGGTGTCTAACTCAGCCTGTTTCTGCTCCACCTGCTCTTGTTTCTGCTTCACGGCTTCGCCCTGAGCGCGCTGATAGGTGGCATATTCGTTCATGAAGCGTGTGCGCCGATACATCTGGTTCATGTTCTTGGCACTGAAGATGAACATCATCTTGTTCTGCATCTTGCGGTTGCGATGCATATAGCGCACCGACTGGCGGTAGTTCTCCTGACGCTCGGCCAGTTCCCGCTGCAGACAGACGAGTTGCGAGTCAAGCAGTGCCTTGTGTGCGTTCACTGTGTCAAGTTCAATGCGGATGGAATCGATGGTAAGCCGCTTCATGTCTATCTCGTTGCCCAGCACCATCATGTCCTGCATTTGCTGCTTCACCCTGCGGTCCAGTTCCTGTTTCTGCCGTTTTTTCTTGGCAATATCGTTTCTCAGACGCTGCTGGTCGGCCTGCATCCGTTCGCGCTCTGTGGGCTGGCGCTTCTTGTTTTGTTGCACGCGGGTCGTGCTCTGTCTGCGCTGCGTCGTGTTGCGCTTCGACCTTTGGGCCGAAGATGCCATGCAGAGTGTGAGCACCAGAATCAGGAAGCAGAGCCTTTTCATCATGTCGGTAATCTTTATGCTTAGTGTGTGCCAGATAATAAATATGGGTTAGAGTGCCATGAAGCGTCGCAGGATCTCATCGACGGTCACCTCGCGGTATTTGTCTGATACAACGGTGCGGGTCTCCCAGTCGCTTTCTGTGCCCAGATAGTTCAGTTTGACACCCAGTTTGATTTCGCGGTCGGGTGTGGTGAGGGTGATACCCATGTCGTTGGGGAATGAAGAGGTGCCCAGTTTAGTAAAGCCCTTGTAGTCCCAGTTCAGTTGGGTGTTGCCTTTGTAGGCATCGCGATAGGCAATGTTAGTCATGTTGATGCGCCCCGTCTGCTGGTTGGCCAGCCAACTGTAGTTCATCTTTCCTTCATCGAAACTGATGACGACCTCGTCAGAACTCATGGTGGTGCTTAACTTTTCAAGGGCATTGCCGTCAAGACTCTGCTTTCCCGGCAGAAAGAGTTCGTTCCAAAAGAGGGCCTGCAGCGTGTAGAAGTTGATGCCGCTGTTGCGGAGAAAGGTGATGTGGGCATAGGGGGACTTGAGATACTGCTTGTTGATGCGGTCCATGATGAGTACATAGTCCTTGGTAAACTCGATGCGTCCGGCCTCGACAAAGCCGAAAGCCATGAGTTGTAGCCTGATAACATCATCGCGCTTCATCTTCAGGTTGCCGGTGAGCGACACCTGTTGTGGGCCGTATTCAACGGTGAACTTCATTTTTGAAGTCACGAACTGCGATTTCTGTGTATTGTCGCTGACTTTCTTCAGGAAGGTTATCTGTTCCGTGGAGGCGGGGCTGGCATTCGTCGTTTCCTTTACTGCGTTCTTGTGTGTGTGGCACGATGCAAGGATGGCCACGGTCAGGGCCATGACGGTTGCTGTCAGAATGCTTGAGTGTTTCATTTTCTAATATATTTCTTTCGTTTTATCTTTCTTGCTAGAAGTTTGTTGGACGGGTCTTCCGACTGTGCTTGCTGCCATAGGGCCAGCGCACCGCCTATGTCGCCGGCCATGGCATAGATGTCGCCGGCATGTTCAATGATCACGGCGCTGGCCGTGGAGTCGTTCTGCAGGGCTTGGTCTATATAGATACGTGCCTCGGCATAGCGCCCTTGCATGAAGAGGATCCATGCATAGGTGTCAAGGTAGGTAGCGTTTTGCGGTTCGGCCTTGATGGTCTTGTAACTCATCAGTTCGGCCCGTTCAAGGTCGTTGCCTTCCAGGCTGAGGTAATAGGCATAGTTGTTCAGACAGCCAATGTTGTCGGCTTTCCACTGCAGGCAGGAGTCGTAGGCAGCGAAGGCTTCCTGCTTGCGCTCCTTCATGAAAAGCAGGTCGCCCATGACGGCATAGAAGTCGGACACGATGTCGGGCGAACTGTCATCGCCAATGACGCTGATGCCGTTTTGAAAGGCTTCGAGTGCATTGTCGGTGTCCTGTTTCCTGTAATAGGCCATGCCCTGATAGTAGTAGAACGCCATCTCCTCTGGGTTATACTGGCGTGCCTGTCGGCAAAGGTCTATAATGCGATCGTCGTTCTCGTCTTCCCAGGCCATCTGCACCAGGTGCAGGCGAGGGGCCGGCCGGTCTGGAGCCAGGCGCAGCACGAACTCCAGTGCCTGTTGAACGGAGTCACGTGGCATTTTCTTCAACTCCATATAGGCAGCCGCCAGTTCGGCAATGTCGGCGTCGGGCTTGTCGGTGTCCAGCATCCTGCGGAACAGGTTGAGTATCTGTGTGCTGTCGCCGCCGTTGTTTTCGTTTTCAATGATGAGTTGGCGCATCTGATAGACCTTCTCGTCAGTGGTGGCACGCGGGTTCAAGAGAATGCATCGGGTGAGGGAGTCTACGGCAGGTGCGTCTTCTACCGATACGTAATAGTTGCGCAGGGCCTGTTGGGCACGGATGTTGTTAGGCTCTTCGGCCAGCACTTGTTTCAGCAGGTCTACGGCTTCAGAGCGTTCGCCGTTGAGCATCAGCGCGCTGGCATAGAGCGTCTTGTAGTTCATGTCGCTGGGATGCTCGTCGGCAAGTGCCTTCATTTCCTTGGCGGCCAGTGCGCTGTTGCCCTGCTGCGTGTAGAGCGTACTCTTGGCCAGTGCGGTGCGCTCGGTTCGGCCGTCGATGGCTTCCATACGGTTCAGCACATTGATGCCTTTGTCATAGTCTTTCTGTTGCATGTAGAGGCTGTAGAGCGTTTCTAGCAGTTCCTGACGGCCTTTGTCGCTGGCATACATCTTCTCGATCACGGCGGCGGCCTCGGCATACATCTCTTTCCTTACATACGATTGTGCCAGTGTCTCCATGTAAGTGGCATTCTCCGGGCATAGGTCGGCTGCTCGCTTGAAATAGTAGAGTGCCTTGTCAGTATTTTTCAGTTCAAGGTAGTATTGTGCCAGGAAGAAGCAAGCCTCCGAGGCGTTGGCATTCAGTTGCAGACAGCGTGTGAGCAGGTCGAAGGTGGCGTCGTGGTTGCTCTTCTGGCGCTGCAGCATGGCTTGGTGAAACAAGATGTCGTACTCGCGCTGAACATCGGTTTGAGCCATGGAGCCCAAACACATCATCCAGCAGGTTAATATGATGATTGCCTTCCTCATTTCACGCCTGTGTGTCCATAGCCGCCGTCGCCGCGTTCAGTTTCGTCGAGGATTTCAACTTCGATGAAATCGGCTTTTTCATGGCGTGCAATAACCATTTGCGCAATACGCTCACCATCGTTCACCACAAAATCATCCTGCGACAGGTTGATGAGCAGCACGCCCACTTCGCCGCGATAGTCGGCATCGATAGTGCCGGGTGAATTGAGCACAGTGATACCCTTTTTCAGGGCCAAGCCGCTACGTGGTCTTACCTGAGCCTCATAGCCAGCAGGCAGGGCAATATGCAGGCCCGTTGGAATGAGTCTTCTTTCCAAGGGTCTCAACACAATGGGTTCGCTGATATTGGCACGCAAGTCCATGCCGGCACTTTGCTCGGTGGCATAGGCAGGCAATGGCTGGTGGCCTCGGTTGACAACATTGATTTTCATGCGTGTACGTTGTTTTAATAAGGTGCAAAATTAAGCATTTCTTCCGAAACGGCCATATAATAAGTGTAAAAATATGTTTTCTGCCGCGTTTTTGTTTCCTTTTTTTTACGCATTGAAATTTTTGTGCTACCTTTGTGGTCTATTTACAATCAATGATGATGAACTGGAACCAACTTATCTCTAACTGCCGCCTGGGGCAGGAACACCGCCATTTGGAGCGGCACGATGACCGCACTGAGTTTAAACGCGACTACGACCGGCTGATTTTCTCGGCACCGTTCCGCCGCCTGCAAAACAAGACACAGGTGTTTCCCCTGCCTGGCAGCATTTTTGTGCATAACAGACTCACCCACTCGCTTGAGGTGGCCAGCGTGGGCATGTCGCTTGGTAATGATGTAGCCAGACACCTCTGTTCAAAAAACCGCGATTTCATCGATACCATGATACCCGAGATAGGACAGATTGTGGCTACGGCCTGTCTGGCTCATGACTTGGGGAATCCGCCTTTCGGGCATTCTGGTGAGAAGGCCATTCAAACCTTCTTCACTGAAGGTAAGGGCGTGGAGTTGCAGCAGCGCGTGTCGACTGAATTTTGGAGCGACATTACCCGTTTCGACGGCAATGCCAACGCATTCCGCCTGCTCACCCATAGTTTCAAGGGGCGGCGCAAAGGCGGCTTTGCTATGACCTATAGCACGTTGGCCAGCATTGTGAAATATCCTTTCCCGTCGTATCATGCTACAAAGAAAAAGTTCGGTTTCTTCACAACTGAGCACGACAACTATGTGACCGTGGCACAGGAGTTGGGCATTCCCCGCCTGACGACCGATGACGGCAGCGAGCGTTGGGCACGTTATCCTTTGGTGTATTTGGTTGAGGCAGCCGACGACATCTGCTATGAGATCATGGACTTGGAAGATGCCTATAAACTGAAAATTCTGACTTTCGATGAAACCGTCGGCTTGATGATGGCATTCTTCGATGAAACCGCTAAAAACAAAATAGCCGATCGTATAGGCGATGAGCACCTCACCGACCCTAACGAGAAGATACAGTATCTGCGTGCCTGCGTTATCGGTAAACTAGAAAATGAATGTGTCAAGACCTTTATAGACCATGAGGAAGAGATTCTTGCCGGTACCTTCGAGGGGTCGCTGATTGAGCACATGGCACCTATGCAGCGTGATGCTTACCGCAAATGCACGGAAATATCAAAGGCACGCATCTACCGTAGTCGCCCTGTGCTCGATGTGGAGTTGTCGGGTTATCGCATCATGGCGACGCTGATGGAACTGATGGTTGAGGCCATAGAGCACCCCGACCGCTACTATTCGCAGCAACTCATAGGAAGGGTGAGCAGTCAGTATGATATTGACAGTCCTGATTTGGAGACGCGTCTCATGGCAGTGATAGACTATATCAGTGGCATGACCGATGTCTATGCACTTGATGTGTATCAGAAGATTTGTGGCATTTCGCTGCCTATTATTTAGAGGTGGCGTTCAGCCCTGCCAAGGCACCACGTGCCCCTCGCTGAGCGACTGAGGCACATCAATGAGACGCTGATTCCGCGAGCCGCGAAAGCGCAGGCTCTCGTCACGTTGCGACTTGATGAAGGGGCCGTCGACCAATACATCAATCAGTTCGAGCAGGGCACGCTGTCTGGGATTGCTCACCAGCATCTCGAAGGTGAAGCCTGTGTAGCACCAAATGTCTTTCGTTGTGCGCTCCTTGATGGCTCGTGCCAGTTCGGCAAAGCCCTCTGGCTGATACATCGGGTCGCCTCCCGAGAAGGTAACGTTGGCATAAGGGTCTGCCTCAATGATGCGCATCACCTCGTCAGTGGTCATGGCATGGCCGCCCTGAAAGTCCCACGACTGCGGGTTGTGGCAACCGACACACTCATGTCGGCAGCCGGCACAGTAGATGGAGGTTCGGAATCCCGGCCCGTCTACCATCGTGTCTTCTATGATTGACAGTACGCTGATCATTTTTTCGTGAGTGCAAAGTTACAAGATTATCGTTGCATGACAAAGAAAAAATGAATGAAAATAAAATAATATTACCTAAAATTCACCTATGCTATCAGTGTCTAAATCTGCTTAAGAAGACATAAAACATTTGTTGCTTAGGCTCAACGGTGCTATATTTGCACCAATGAACAGCAGATACGGCATGGCGGTGTGGATGATGTTGATGCCGATAG
The DNA here is from genome assembly GCA_946183985.1 of uncultured Prevotella sp. Classification (GTDB taxonomy): domain Bacteria; phylum Bacteroidota; class Bacteroidia; order Bacteroidales; family Bacteroidaceae; genus Prevotella. Next base: position 27,616 of record CAMHDT010000001.1, on the reverse strand, counting down.
GTGCTCTGGCACAGATTAGAGGCGTGATTGTCAACATGGAAACGGGCGTCCCTTTGCGTGATATAGTGGTCTTTACCGACAAGGAGGAAACGACCACCACACACTGGGACGGCACGTTTGAACTGCGCGACACTACCTTTAATCAATTGCAACTGGGCCATCACAACTATGAGAAACGCGTCATGCTGCGCCATGAACTCACCGATACCATAGCCCTCATCCCCGCCTATAACGCCCTGAACGAGGTAGAGGTCATTGGCCATTCGCGGTGGAAGGACAAGGCCGCTGCCTTTCAGGTGCCCATGGCCGAACTGAAGATGCTCGACCAGATGTCTGGCAAGGCTGGGTTTAGTGTAGGCGAGATGAAATGTCTGCGCAAAAAAAAGCGCCTCAAGGAATTGAAGCGCTTGTTGGAAAACTACTGATACGGTCATCAACCGTGTCTGTGTTTCTGTCCTTATTTCTCTATTCCCACCAGTTCAACATCGAAAATCAACGTTGAGTAAGGAGGTATCTGACCTGCCTTCTGGGCACCATAGGCTAGTTCCTGAGGAATATAGAGTTGCCATTTGCTGCCTACGGGCATCAGGCACAAAGCCTCTGTCCAGCCCTTGATGACCCTGTTGGCCTCGAAAGTAACAGGCTCGTTACCATGCTTCGACGAGGCGTCGAACACGGTGCCGTCAATCAAACGGCCTTCGTAGTGCACCTTTACGCGGTCGGTGCTCTGGGGCACAGGGCCGTCGCCCTGCCTCAGCACCTTGTATTGCAGTCCGCTGCGGGTCACGATCACATCCGGATTCTTTGCATTCTCAGCCAGGAAAGCCTTTCCGGGGGCTATCTGCTTCTCGGTCTTGGCCTGCTGGGCCGCCGTCTCTTTTTGCTTGAACAGACTGGTTGCTTGGCTCAGTTGCATGACAGTGGTGTCGTTTTCAATGGCATCGGCAAAGCCGCGGAACAGCAGATGTGCCACAATGGAGTCGGCAACATCGGAGAACTGGTCTTTCAGTCCAGGCAACATACGCTCCACCAACCAGTCGGCAATGTAAAAGCCCTTTCTTCTGGCTGCCTCCTGCTTGTTCTCGTAAGCGCTGACAGCCTCGTTGAAGCCCTTGATGAAGTCGGGCAGCAATTCTGCATCCACGCCTTGCTGCTTCAGGAAGGGTAGCAGACCATCGGTCATGGCGGCTCCTGCAGCATAACTCAGCGAATCGCTGCTGTTGCCTAGCACCACGGGTTTCTTTACCTCAGTGTTGTTAATTACTGCCTCCTTTTTCTTCTTGTTGTTGGCATCGATATGGTTGAAAGCGGCACTCGCCACCATGACGAGTGCCAGCACGATATATTTCTTCATCATCAGATTACTTCACTTCGAGCACCTCAATCTTGAATATCAGGGTAGAGTAAGGCTTGATGGTGCCGCGGTCCTGATTGCCGTAGGCCAGTTCCTGAGGAATAGCAACCTCCCAGACAGAACCGGCAGGCATGCGTTTCAGCACCTCCAGCCATCCAAGGATGACGCCGCCGCGCTTCATGTCGACGGTATAGGGCTGATTGCGCTGGTAAGAACTGTCGAACACGGTGCCGTCGATGAGGCGACCCTCGTAGTTCACCACCACAGTGTTGGTGTCGGTGGCAATGGCACCGTTGCCCTCTTTCAGCACTTTATACTGAATGAACGATGCAATCTCCTGACCGTTGTCGGGACGCTTAGCCACCACGTTCACCACCTTGACGCTGTCATTTTTGGTGTTATCAGCCAGATACTGCTCGCTAGCCTGCTTGTTTTCGGCGAATTTCTTCTCCATGGTGTTGTTGTGGATACGCTCGAACATGGTCTGGGCAATCGAGTCAGCCTCCTCCACGGTCATCTTCTGGTTCTTTTTCATCAGTGTGTTGATAAAGCCGGCCATGAGGTTGCGTGCCGAGATGCTCTGCGTAGAGTCGTTGCCGAAGAGTTGCATGTTGATGCTCTTCACAGCGTCGCCGCCCAACTGGCGTCCAATCTCCACACCAGCGAAATAGGCAGCCTTGCCTTTGTCGTCGGCAGCGTTGGCACCGTCAATGAATCCCTGAATGAACTCAGCCATATAGGTAGTGTCCACGCCCTTGTTGTAGGTGAGATAGTCGTTCAGTCCGTTGGTCTGTGCCACGCCGATGGCATAACTCAGTGTGTCGATGTCGTTTTTCAGACTTGCTTTGGGGTTGTTACCGTTGCACGATACCATCGTGGCAACGACGATGGCCATAGCGGCCAGGAATGTAAGTTTTTTCATTTTCCGTTTTATTGTTTGTTTTGTTCTTTTTCATTGGTTATAAGCAATGCCGCCAGTGGCTTAAAGTACCTCGATGAGTTCCACATCGAAGATCAGCGTGGCAAAAGGCGGAATCAACTGACCGGCACCACCTTCGCCGTAAGCCAGGCGATAGGGGATGAAGAAGCGGTACTTCGCACCCTCCTGCATGAGTTGCAGACCTTCTGTCCAGCCTGCTATGACCTGCTGCAGACCGAAAACGGCAGGCTCGCCGCGCTGCACGCTGGAGTCAAACACGGTGCCGTCGATGAGGAAACCCTCGTAGTGGCACTTCACCTTATCCTTGGCCGACGGTTTCTTGCCGTTGCCTTCCTTCAGAATCTTGTATTGCAAACCGCTGGGGGTGGTAATGATACCTTCCTTCTGAGCGTTCTCTGTCAGATACTTCTCGCCAGCAATCTTTGCTGTCTTGCCTTTCTCGGCGCGCTCAGCGTTCATAGCCTGCTCTTTCTTGGCAAAATAATCTTCTACAATTTGCTGTGCTTCGCGGTGCGACACTTTCAGTTCGTTGCCCTGCAACACATCCTTTATAGACTGTGCAAAGTCATCTACGTTTAAATCCGTGGCTCCCATCTGTGCCAGTTGCTGTCCGATGCCCAAACCAAGGGCATAACTTACTTTATCCATACTTTTATTATTTGTTATTTCTTTCGTCTGTGCCAATGAACTAACTGTTATGGCCATTGTCAGGCACACTATTGCTATCAATCTTTTCATTGATTATTCTTATTATTAAGAATGTGTATCGTTATAAACGAGCGTGCAAAATTACGTAATTTCCCCGATACACGCACCATAAGTGGTCAAAAATTAGTTTTATTTAAGGCTCGATGCCGTTGTACTTTGAAGTTTTTTGTTGAAAAGTTGGTTATGACCGGTCTTTTTCTTATCTTTGCAGCAAATATTGCATAACCAACAAAAAAGATGAAAGATTCTATGCTACCCATTGGTGCCATGCTCCGTGGCACATACCGTGTTGACCGCTATCTGGCTTCGGGCGGATTCGGCAATACCTACGCTGTGACTAACGTTGAGTTCAACGAGCAGTATGCCATGAAGGAGTTCTTCCTCAAGGGCGTCAACGAGCGTGAAGACGACCAGACTACTGTGAGCGTGAGCAATGCGGCCAACCGCGACCAGTTTGAAAGTCAGATGGAGAAGTTCCGCAAGGAGGCACGCCGTCTGCGCCAACTGCACAATGCGCATATCGTGGGCGTACACGACCTGTTCAGCGAGAACGGCACCTATTATTATGTGATGGACTTCATCAACGGTGAGTCGCTGTCGGCGCGTATGAAGCGTACCGGCCAGCCCCTCTCCGAGGCTGAGGTGCGCACCCTTTTGCCACAGATGCTCGACGCCTTGGACACGGTGCACAGCAACGGCCTGTGGCACTTGGACCTGAAGCCTGCCAACATCATGATTGACAACAGCGGCCACGCCATGCTCATTGACTTCGGTGCCAGCAAGCAGATGAGTGCCGGGGGCGGCGCCACCATGTCGACAGCCCCCTGCTATACCCCAGGCTATGCCCCTTCGGAGCAGGTAGAGCAGAACATGGAGAAATTTGGGCCATGGACGGACTTCTACGCTCTTGGTGCCACGCTGTTCAGCCTTCTTACCAAGCAGCGTCCGCCACAGGCCAGCGATATCGACGAGGATCCTGATGAGGCCTTCAGTTCGCTGCGCGGCGTGAGCAGCGAGATGCGCCAACTGGTGCAGTGGATGATGCAGCCCAACCGCAAGAAGCGTCCGCAGAGCGTGGCTGAGATACGTGCCCGTCTGCAGCCCGTCGAGGACGAAGCCACGGAGATGGTGCATCCAGAACCTGCTCCTGTTCCAGAGCCACAGCCCGCACCCGCTCCGCAGCCCGAACCAACACCCGTGTCGCAGCCAATACCCCATGCACGCCCTGTGCCACCCATGCCTCCAAAGAATAACAATACAACAAAATATGTTGTGGCAGGCATAGCCGCCGTGGCGGTCGTCCTTGTGGTTGTGGTCGGTGCGGCATGGTATCTGCTGAGCCGTGAGAAGTCGCTGGAAGAAACCGCGAAAGAGTATCTTGCATTCCGCGACCTGCCCACAGAAGAGGACACATTGGCCTATGCACTAGGAATTGCAAATACAATGGGCCTAAATGATTATCTGGCCTTGTCATTGAACGTCGATACAACCTACAAGAACGAGTTTGTATATGGCCTGCTGCAAGGAACATCGCTCTGTTCTGCACAGCCAGAAACAATGACCGGTGCCCCTCAGAATGCCTATCTCGCCGGTCTTCAGATTGGTGGGCAGATGAAGAACCAAATAGTTCCAAACCTCAGTTCGCAGTTATATGGCAGTGACAGCACACATACCGTCTCTTTACAGGTATTGATGGCCGGTTTCATTCATGGCACAACGGGCCGCCTGCCACTGATGACTGTTGAAGAGGCCCAAGAAAAAGCCGGAAGGCTTTTCGAGCAGATCAAATCCAGATATGCAGAGCGTGAGTATGCTAACACGAAAGAGGCTGGCGAGCGTTTCCTGGATAACAAGGCCCATGAACCAGATGTTATTGTTGACTCCATTGGTGGTGTAGATACACCAGAAGGAGTAAAAACTGTGAGGCTGATGCATCGGGTGCTTAAAGAGGGAACAGGTCCCTATCCGTCTTATGATGCGCGGGTTACCGTTCATTATGAAGGACGTCTCATCGACGGTACCGTCTTTGACAGCAGTTATACTCGTGGAGAACCCTCCACATTCAGTCTCACCGGTGTCGTTAAAGGCTTCGAGATTGCCTTGCGAAGAATGCGTGTCGGTTCGAAGTGGGAAGTCTACATCCCCCAGGAACTGGCATACGGTGACAAAGAAACCGGCAACATCCCCCCCTTCTCAACACTGATATTCACTATAGAACTGATAAGTGTTGATAACTAAGGTGGTGAACGTTAGGATAATGTGATATAGGAATCTTCAAAAAAACTAATAGGCAAATCAATAGCGTTATGAAGAAGAAAATAGTAGTTTTGACAGGTGCGGGCATGTCGGTGGAGAGCGGACTGAAGACCTTTCGCGATGCCGACGGGCTGTGGGAGGAATATCCCGTGCAGCAGGTGGCCACGCACGAAGGGTGGGAGGCCGACCCCACGCTGGTGACCAACTTTTACAATATGCTGCGCCGGAAGTGCTGGGGCGTGAAGCCCAACGAGGGTCACCGTCTGGTGGCCGCACTGGAAGAGCAGTATGAGGTGACGGTGGTGACGCAGAATGTGGACAACCTGCACGAGATGGCGGGCTCGTCGAAAGTCATCCACCTGCATGGCGAACTGATGAAGGTGTGCTCGAGCCGTGATGTCGACGACCCGCGCTATCAGGTGACGCTGACGCCCGACAACTGCGAGGTGACGCCCGGCACCCGTGCTGGTGACGGTTCGCTGCTGCGCCCTTTCATTGTGTTTTTCGGCGAGGCCGTGCCCAATATCAGCGTGGCCGCCGAGGAGGCACAGACGGCCGACATCTTCATCATCATCGGCACCAGCCTCAATGTGTATCCCGCCGCTGGCCTCATACACTATGTTAAGCCCGGCACGCCCGTCTATCTCATCGACCCCAACCCCGTTTCGGCAGGTTCGGGCGTGCAGCAGATCATGAAAGGTGCATCGGAGGGTATGCGCGAACTGTGCCGGAAACTGATGCCGGAGAAGTGAGCCGGAGCGGAATACTCCGTGATGGTCTGATGGAGGCTTCCTTGGACTGCAACGGAGGCTTCCTTGGACTGCAATGGAGCCTCCGTTGAACTTCAAAACAGCCTCCGTTGCAGTCCAAGACATTTTCCGTTGCGCTTCAAAACATTCTCCATTGCAGTCCGAGGAAGTATCGTTTCCTTATAAAACTAATGATACTAAGACAATGAAAAGACAATTTCAGGTGCTCGTGACAATGGTGCTGCTCACCATGGCGGCAGCCTTACAGGCCGCGGCAGCCGAGAAACCGTGGCAGCACGGACGGCTCACCGTGTCGGAAAACGGCCGCTTCCTGATGCATGCCGACGGCACCCCCTTTTTCTGGCAGGGCGAGACACCTTGGCTCATGCCCCAGCGTCTGACACGCGATGAGGTGGTCTACTATCTCGACCAGTGTGCCGCCGCCGGCTATAATGTGGTGCAGATACAGGTGCTCAACGCCGTGCCGTCGTACAACGCCTACGGACAATCGTCGGACGGCGATGCCTACTGGCAGCACATGGACCATATCGTACAGACGGCCGAGGCGCGGGGCATCTATGTGGGCATGGTCGCCATCTGGGGCGGACTGGTCAAGGCCGGGCGCCTCACCGAGGCGCAGGCCAAGGACTACGGTACATTTCTGGCGCAGCGCTATAAGGACAGTCCCAACATTGTGTGGATCATGGGCGGCGACATACAGGGCGACATCCATCCTGAGGTGTGGAACATGCTGGCCACCACCATCAAGGCCATTGACCACAGCCACCTCATGACCTATCATCCCCGTGGACGCTACACCTCGGCACATTGGTGGAGCCAGGCCCCGTGGATAGACTTCCACATGTTTCAGAGCGGTCACCGGCGCTACGGTCAGCGCACGGCCAAGGACGCAGTCTATCCCATTCCCGATAACACCGAAGAAGACAACTGGCAGTATGTGGACTCTACCTGGGCCTACGCTCCGGTGAAGCCCGTCATTGACGGCGAACCCTCATACGAAGGCATACCACAGGGCCTGCACGAGGCTACCGAGCCGCTGTGGCAGGCTGCCGATGTGCGCCGCTATGCCTACTGGAGCGTCTTTGCCGGTGCCTGCGGACATACCTACGGCAACAATGCCATCATGCAGTTCTACCGCCCCGGACTGCCACCTGCCTATTTCTGCAGTAAGCCCTGGCATGTGGCTCTCCACGACGAGGGCTTCCACCAGATGCAGCACCTGCGCCGCCTCATCCTTTTGTTCCCTTACTTTGAGCGCGTGCCCGACCAAACCATTGTCAAGGACAACGGCACCCGCTACGAACGCCTCGCCGCCACCCGCGGCACCGACTATCTGCTGGTATACAACTGCACGGGACGCGACATGCGCATCGACCTCGACAAGATTGCAGGTCAGGAGAAGCAGGTGTGGTGGATGGATGCCGTCACAGGACAAATCACCCCGCTGGGCGTGTTCCACTCACGCATTCTCACTTTCCGCCCGCTCACCAACGGCGACGGTGTGCTCATTGCCGCCGATGCCACCAAGCACTACCTATGAACCAACGACTCGTATCTTGCCTTATCATCACGGCATTCCTGCCCCTGCATCTCATGGCCGCCATCGGCCTCACGGGGCTGAAAACGGAGAACATGGTCAACCCCTTGGGACTTGACACACCCACACCACGCTTCTCATGGCGCATCACCGCCACAGGAAAGAAACCGGAGACAGGCGTGGTGCAGACGGCCTATCGCATCATCGTGGCCTCGAATGAAGAAAAACTGGAGGCCGGCGAGGCCGACCTGTGGGACTCGGGGCTCGTTGGCAGCAACGCCCAACTGTGGATTGCCTATGCCGGAAAGCCATTGAAAAGCAATACTCACGCTTGGTGGAAGGTGCAGGTGAAGACCAATCGGGGCACTACCGCATGGTCTGAGCCGCAACGGTTCAGCACAGGACTGTTGGGCGAAAGTCACTGGGGAGGCCGCTGGATAGGTCTGGAACGTTTCATGCCAGGCGAAACGGCGGGGCAGCACTCGCGCCTCGCAGCCCGCTATGTGCGCCAAGAGTTTGTGCTCAGAAAGGGCATCAGGCGTGCCACGGCCTTTGTAGCCGGCCTGGGACTCTATGAGTTCTATGTCAACGGCATCCGGCAGGGCAGCCATGTCATGACGCCTGCACCGTCGGACTATCGCAAGACCATCTATTACGACACCTACGACATTACATCCTCGGTGGCCGACACCATGGCCGTTGGCATCGTTCTGGGCAATGGCCGTTACTTTGCCATGCGTCAGGACAAGCCTTACAAGAATGCCACCTTCGGATTTCCCAAATGCCGTGTGAACATGATTGTGGAGTATGACGACGGTACCACGCAGCGCCTGCAGACCGACGAGCACTGGCGCATCTGCACCGACGGCCCCATACGTGCCAACAACGAATACGACGGCGAGGAATATGATGCACGCTGCAGTCTGGGACCGTGGACCATGCCGGGCTACGACGACTCGGCGTGGCTGCAAGCCGAGCGCACCGCCATCCCAACGGGCACCCTGCGCGGACGCGTCATGCCTTCGATGGTGGCACTGCCTTATGCTGGCGAGGCTCCCACGGCAACTGTCCTGGAGTCTGGCCGCACCGTCTACGACTTCCATCAGAACATGGCGGGCTGGCTCAACATAAGGCCGCAGGGTCAGAAGGGCGACACCGTTCGCATCCGATATGCCGAGCGTCTCAATGCCGACGGAACGCTTTATACGGCCAATCTGCGCGATGCCCGTTCGGAAGATATCTACATCTGTAGCGGAACCGATCAGGAGTGGCACCCCACATTTGTTACCCACGGCTTCCGATATGCTGAGATATCGGGGCCGGTCAGCGATGTCAAGGCTTTCACAGTGAGCGATGAAATGGGCAAAAACGGACATTTCATGTGCTCAGACACGCTGTTGAACAAGGTTGTTGAGAATGCATGCTGGGGCATCCTGTCGAACTATAAAGGAATGCCCATTGACTGTCCGCAGCGCAACGAACGGCAGCCGTGGCTCGGCGACCGCACCGTGGGGGCACAGGGCGAGGCCTTTATCTTCGACAATGAGCGCCTCTACACCAAGTGGATGCGCGACATTGCCGAGGCACAGCGCGAGGATGGCTGCATACCCGATGTGGCACCAGCCTTCTGGAACTATTACACTGATGATGTGACATGGCCCGCCGCACTGCCGTTCATCTGCCAGATGCTGCAGCGCCACTATGGCAACGACGAGGCACTGCGCCTGTGGCGGCCTGCCATAGAGCGGTGGCTGAGGCATATCATCGGCACCTACAAGTCGAAGGAAGGCCTTATCACCAAGGATAAATACGGAGACTGGTGCATGCCGCCCAAACGGCTGGATTTGATTCACAGTCAGGAGCCCGACCGGCAGACCGATGGTTCGCTCATCGCCACGGCCTACACCATACGCTGTCTGCAACTCATGGAGGCGTGGCACGGCTTAAAGAACCCAGACAATCCATCCTGTCCAGACAGCCAAGAAAGTTCCTTCTGGCACCAACAGCGGCAGGAACTGACCGCTGCCTTCAACCGCAAGTTCCTGCATGTGAACATGGGCAGCAGCCCGCGGCCAGGCCATCCCTACTTTCCAGACAGCACCTTCTATGACAATAACACCGCCACGGCCAACCTGCTGCCGCTGGCATTCGGCATCTGTCCTGACTCACTGCGCACGGAGGTGGCCAAGCAGGTGGTGCAGAACATCATGGTCAGAAACAAAGGGCATGTGGCTTGCGGCGTCATCGGCATCTCGTGGCTCCTCAAGACGCTCACCGACTGTGGCTATGCCGACGTGGCATGGCTGCTGGCCACGCAGCGCTCCTATCCCTCATGGGGCTACATGGCCGACAACGGGGCCACCACTATCTGGGAACTGTGGAACGGCGACAAGGCTGACGCGGCCATGAACAGTGCCAACCATGTGATGCTGCTGGGCGACTTGCTGCCCTGGTGCTACGAAACGCTGGGAGGATGCCAGCCCGTGGAGACCGTCAATGGGAGGCCGACCATTGTGATGAAGCCTTCGTTCGACATTGAGGGCTGCGACTGGGTGGACTGCGTCTACGACTCACCCTATGGCCCTGTGGCCAGCAAATGGCAGAAGACACCGCAGCATGGAGACTGGCACGTAGATATTCCCTGCAATGTGACGGCACAGGTTCATCTGCCTGACGGCACGGTGAAGACCGTTGGGTCGGGCTCGCACCACTTCGCCATCGACCTGCCGCAGCGCGACAAGCGCATCATCAAGAGTGAGTTTGTCTATACCGAAGCACCCTTTGCCTCGTGCCACGCCTCCACCATTGTAGAAACGCGCCGAGGCGACCTTGTCGTGGCCCATTTCGGCGGCACCTACGAGCGCAACCCCGACTGCAACATCTGGGTGAACATCAAACAAAGGGGCAGCAGCCACTGGAGCAAGCCCATTCTGGCGGCCGACGGCAACGGCACGGCCTGCTGGAATCCGGTGCTCTGCGAGATGCCCGACGGCCAACTGTGGCTGTTCTATAAGGTGGGAGTGAACGTGGCAGGGTGGACGGGATGGCTCACGAAGTCAGACGACGGAGGGCGTACCTGGTCTGCTCCAGAGGCTCTGCCACAAGGTTTTCTGGGCCCGATAAAGAACAAACCGCTACTCTTGGGCAACCGTCTGATCTGCGGTTCGTCGACCGAAGGCCACGGCTGGCGCTTCCATGTGGAGATATTAGATTTGGAAACGGGTCAGTGGAGATATGTAGGACCGGTGGAATCGACCATTTCTGTGAAAACAGACGACGGTGAGCCGCATCCCATCGACTGCATCCAGCCAAGCATACTGCAACTCAGCGACGGCCGCCTCATGGTGTTGATGCGCACCCACAATGCAAGGTTGGCACAGTCGTTCAGCAGCGATGGCGGCGAGACTTGGACGCCCGTGACGCTGAGTCCTGTGGAAAACAACCAGAGCGGCACCGATGCAGTGACGCTGCGCGATGGCCGTCAGGTGCTCATATACAATAATTTCGAGACCCTTATGCACACGAAAAAAGGCCCTCGCACGCCGCTCAGCATTGCTGTGAGCAGCGACGATGGCCTTACATGGCAGCATCTCATCACGCTTGAAGGCAGCGCGGCGGGCGAATACTCCTATCCCGCCATTATCGAGGGCCGCGACGGCACCCTTCACTGCACCTATACTTGGCAGCGCAAGCGCGTGGCCTACAAGCAGGTAAGGCTGGAGTGAGTTGCTGCACGATTCATAGCCCAGTCCTCAGTCGGCCAGCGTGAAGTCGAGTTGTCGCTTCTCGACATTGGCGCGTGCCACCTTGATACGGATGGCATCGCCCAGTTGGTATTTGTCGTGATGACGACGGCCAACGAGGCAATAATTGCGCTCATCGAACTCGTAATAGTCGCCGGTGAGGTCGTGCATGGGCACGAGGCCCTCGCAGTGGTTCTCGTCAATCTCGCAGAAGATGCCATACGACTGCACGCCGCTGATGTGGGCGTCGAACTCCTGTCCCACCTTGTCGGCCATGAACTCCACCATCTTGTATTTGATGGAATCGCGCTCGGCATTCTGGGCGGTCTGCTCCATCTGGCTGCAGTGCTCGCAGAGTTCCTCGTAGTGGTCCTGATTGGCACTGCGCCCGCCTTGTTGATAGCGGGTGAGGAGACGGTGCACCATGGTGTCGGGATAGCGGCGTATGGGCGATGTGAAGTGGGTGTAGTAGTCGAAGGCCAGGCCGTAGTGTCCAATGTTATGCGTCGAGTATTTGGCCTTCATCATAGCCCGCAGGGTGAGTGTCTCCACCAGTTTCTGCTCACGTTCGCCCTGTGCGTCCTCCATCAGTTTGTTGAGGTTCTTTGAGATGGCACCCTTGGTGCCGCTGGTCTTCACCTTATAGCCGAAAGGTGCGAGTGCGGTGCGCAGGTTTTCTAGTTTCTGCGGGTCGGGCTGGTCGTGGATACGATAGACGAAGGTCTTGCCTTTGGCAGGCTTGCCGGAATCACCGGAATTTTTGGATTTCCCTGCCTTGCCGATATATTCGGCCACGGTGCGATTGGCCAGTAGCATGAACTCCTCGATGAGTTGGGTGGCATCGGTGCTCTTCTTGAAATAGCAGCGGGTGGGCTTGCCGTCCTCGTCAATGTCGAAATGAAGTTCCTCGCGGTCGAACTTCACGGCACCGTTCTTGAAGCGGCGCTCGCGCAGGGCCTTGGCCATACGGTCGAGGATACGCAGGTTGTCGGCATAGGGGTCATTTGGGGTTTCGGTTTTTCCGGGCTTTCCGGCTTTTCCGGAATATCCCGCCTCCAGGATTTCCTGCACCTCCTCATAGGCATAGCGGCGGTTGCTCTTGATCACGGTGTGGGCCAGATGCCAGTCTTTGATATTGGCCTCTTCGTCTAAGACGAAAATCACGCTATAGCACAGTTTTTCTTCGTCGGGGCGCAGCGAGCAGATGTAATTACACAAGCGCTCGGGAAGCATGGGGATAGTGCGGTCGACCAGATAGACGCTGGTGGCACGCTGTTCGGCTTCACGGTCGATGATGCTGCCTTCGGCAACGTAGTGCGATACATCGGCGATGTGGACACCCACTTCCCAATGCTTGCCAATCTTGCGGATGGAGAGCGCATCGTCGAAGTCCTTGGCATCTTTCGGGTCGATGGTGCAGGTGAACACATCGCGGAAATCCTCGCGACGGGCAATCTCCTCTTCGGTGATGCCGGCATCAATCTTCTGGGCAGCATCCTCCACCTTCTTAGGATATTTATAGGGCAGACTGTATTGAGCCAGAATGGCATGCATCTCAACATTGTTGTCGCCCTGCTTGCCAAGCACATCGATGACCTCGCCCATGATATTCTTCGACTCGGCACTGGGCCACTGCGTGATTTTCACCACGGCCTTCTCGCCCGTCTTGCCACCCTTCAGTTTCTTCTTCGGTATCAGTATGTCGTGAATAAAGATACTGCCCTCGGTGTTCAGGAAGGCAAAGTCTTTCTCCACCTGCAGAATACCAACGGCTTGGTCGTGCCTGCGCTCCAGAATTTCCGTGACAATGGCCTCCTTGATGTGGTTCTGCCGCCGGGCCATGAAAGCCACCCGCACACGGTCGCCATTCAAGGCAAACATTGAATTACGCTCGGCCACGAACACGGGCTTGCCGCCGTCGTCGGGAAGGAACGAGTTCTTGCCGTTGGCCTTGCGGATAAACGTACCTTCTTGCACCTGCGTCTTCAGGTTCAGTTTATACGAACTGGCACTGGTCTTCGACAGCCAGTCGTCCCAAGCCATCTCTTCCATCACGTCAACGGCCAGCATCTTGGCAGGATGGGTGGTCAGTTTCAGTGCCTTGAATATCTGTTTGAAACTTAGTTCCTCACCCGGATGAGCCTGGAACAATGCCTGCAAGGCGTCTGCCATATGACGCTTGTTCAGTCGTTTTCCCCCGCTATTCTTTCCCATAGTCTTTGGTTTTTATGATGTTATATGCCACAAAGATACGTTTTTTTTTGTAAAACAACAGTCCTTTAACTCCCTTTAACTCCCTTTAACTCCTTTAACTCCCTGAAATATTGTACCTTTGCACCGTTTTTAATTCGAATTAAAATGAAAATAGCACTTATCGGCTACGGCAAGATGGGCAAGATGATTGAGGAAATAGCCCGAGGCCGCGGCCATGAGATTGTGAGTATCATTGATATTGACAATCAGCAAGACTTTGAGAGTGAGGCCTTCGCATCGGCCGATGTGGCCATTGAGTTTACCAGTCCTACGGCAGCCTATGGCAATTATCTGAAGGCATGGGCCAAGGGAGTAAAGGTGGTGAGTGGCAGCACTGGATGGATGAAAGAGCACGGCGATGAGGTTCGTCAGGCCTGTCAGAACGGCAAGACGCTGTTCTGGGCATCGAACTTCTCGATAGGCGTAGCCATCTTCTCGGCCGTCAATCGCTATCTGGCCAAGATTATGAACCAGTTCCCGCAGTATGATGTAGAGATGGAAGAAACTCACCATGTACATAAACTGGATCATCCCAGCGGCACGGCCATCACACTGGCAGAGGAAATTGTCGACAGCATAGACCGTAAGGAGGCTTGGGCTGAGGATACCACAGACCCGAAACTGTTGCGTGTGGACCATATCCGCAGGGGTGAGGTGCCAGGCATTCATACCATCCGCTACGACTCCGATGCCGACCTCATCACTATCACTCATGATGCCCACTCGCGTCGCGGTTTTGCCTTGGGCGCCGTGCTGGCCGCCGAATACACAAAGGACCACAGCGGCCTGCTCACCATCAGCGATATGTTTAAGTTCTAGGGTTCTAAGTCCTATAAGTCCCATATGTCTCATAAGTCCTAAAAAATGAATAAGAGGGAAAAGAAAAAATTGAATATGAAGAAACAGTGGATCAAGTTCATCATCGTCTTGGTGCTTTACTTACTGTTTCTGTACTGGGTGAAGTCGTGGTTAGGCCTCATTGTCGTGCCGTTTATCTACGATGCCTATATCTCCAAGAAAATTAACTGGAAATGGTGGCAGGATCTGGAAGGTCCCATGCGCACCGTCATGTCGTGGGTCGACGCTATCGTGTTCGCCTTGGTGGCTGTTTATTTTATCAATCAGTTCTTCTTCCAGAACTATGTCATTCCGTCATCATCGCTTGAAAAGTCATTGCTTACGGGCGACTATCTGTTTGTGAGCAAGGTAAGTTACGGGCCTCGCATTCCCGAGACGCCGCTGACAGTGCCCCTGACGCAGCACACACTGCCCTTTGGCGGCATTAAGTCGTATATAGAGTGGCCACACTGGGACTATCGTCGCGTGCCTGGCTTGGGCAAGGTGGAGCGCAACGATATTGTGGTGTTCAACTATCCGGCCGGCGACACCATCTTCGTCAATATGCCCTATCAAACGGAATACTATTCATTGTGCCGCGAAGCAGGACTGTCGATATACTCTCAGCAACATCCCGATGCTCCGGCTCTCGACTCACTGTCGCCTGTAAATCAATACCAGCGGCTATGTGAAGTGCAGATGCTGGGTGCAGAATACCTGAAGCAGAACCCCAATTTCACCTTCAACGGCGTCAACACCATTGGTGAAGTGGGCACAAGGCCTGCTGACCGTCGCGAAAACTACGTGAAGCGCTGTGTGGGCCTGCCTGGCGACACGCTTCAGATTATCGACCGTGTGGTGTATATCAACGGTGTTGCCAACAAAGAGCCCGACAAGGTGCAGTACACTTATTTCGTGAAACTCAACGGACTGTCGGCCCTTGATTTGCTGAAAGACAATATGGACGACCTGCGCAAGGAGTTGGAGATATCGTTTGAAGACATTGAAAGCCTCAATCGTCTGCACGGTTATGATGCCAGCAGTGGCAGCATCATCAACCCGCAGGTGCTGGAACAGTTTGACGGTTACATGCCACTCACTGCCCACGCTGCTCAGGAACTGCAGCGCCGCAACATTGTGAGCCAGTTGCGTGTGGTAACCGACAAGGATATTGAATCGGGAAAGACCTATCCGCTGAACATGAACAGCGGCTGGACACGTGACAACTACGGCCCTGTCTGGATTCCGAAGAAGGGTGAAAGTATCCGTCTTGACATGAACAACATTGCTGTGTACGAACGTCCCATCCGTGCTTACGAGAAGAATGAACTGGAGGTGCGTGATGGCAAGATCTTTATCAATGGCGAGCAGACCGACACCTACACCTTCAAGTTAGACTATTACTGGATGATGGGCGACAACCGTCACAACTCGGCTGACTCGCGCTACTGGGGATTCGTGCCCGAGGATCACATCGTTGGCAAGCCCATTTTCATCTGGTGGTCAAGTGATCCCGACCGCAGTCTCTTTGGCGGTGGCATTCGTTGGGGACGCCTGTTTAACATTGTAGACCATATCAAATAGAAAATGCCGCGAGGGCATCTGCTGCGATGTCATCACGATACACATAGAACCGAGAATGAAGAAGACACTGCGATTCCTCCTTGCACTGATGGTGGCCTTTGCCGTGATGCTGATGGTACGAGCCGTTGGCCTGACCATATACACCATAGACGGCCCTGGTCTTGAACCTGTGTTCGAGGCTGGCGACCGTGTGCTGGTGAACCGATGGAGTTACGGTCTGCGTATAGGAGGGAGCAGTGGCATCTTCGATTATGGACGCATAGGTCGCCAGCCTGTAAGAAGAGGCGACCTGGTGGCATTTGAAACTCCGGCAGACTCTACAGGCAACCACATCCTGCTATGCCGCTGCGTGGGGTTGCCTGGCGACAGCATCACGGTTGATGGCCATACAGTTATCGTGCCAAGCATAGCCAACTGTGCCAGCGCCGACTACTATTGGATGGAATCTGTTAATCCTGATAACGCGGCCGACTCGCGCTCTCTTGGGTTCATTGCCGAAGAATTGATTATCGGGCGTGCCGTTGCAGTTGTCTACAACCATCATCCCGAACATCCCCTATGGAACGGATGGCGCTCTGACAGGTTCTTGCTGCCAAAATAACCATCAGACGATGAGCACAGCATTGCTTTCAACAACGTATTTCGGCCCTGTTCAGTGGTATCAGAAACTGCACCGCTATGACAGTGTGCTGATAGAGCAGCACGAGACATTCAGAAAGCAAACCTACCGCAACCGCTGTGTCATTGCCACCACACAGGGTTTACAGGCATTGACGGTACCTGTTTCCAAGTTAGATTTTTCATCTCACATCTCTCAAATGATGATTTCTGACCACGGCAACTGGCGCCGTCTGCACTGGCAGGCTCTTCAGACGGCTTATGGCGACTCGCCGTTTTTTGAATATTATGAGGATGATCTGCGGCCGTTTTTTACCAACAATGACTGGCTGCGCCTTATTGACTTCAACGCTGCTATTTGCCAAAAGATGTGCGAACTGCTCGACATTGCACCGCAAATAGCAAAAACCACCCATTTCATCGAACCACAGACATCACCAAACGATTTCCGGGAGACCATCAATCCGAAGCATCCCGCCGTCGATGCCGATTTCATTCCACGACCCTACTATCAAGTGTTTGCCTCAAGACACGGCTTCCTGCCGAATCTCAGCATACTTGATTTGCTGTTCAACATGGGCCCGGAAAGTATCTTCTATCTCTGATTTTGTCCTAGATAGAGTCGAAACATCTCTGATTTTGTCCTAGATAGAGTCGAAACTCGTGTAAACATTCTGTGCCTCCCAAATGAACAGACAGCCAGTTTCGAGAGGTTATGCTTGAATTGAGGATTCTTACAGCAGGTCGAGGCAGCGCTCAATGAGGATGCCGCGGTTGCGGTCTTCGGTGTCGCGGTTGCGGTCAATCATCTTAAACACCACATCCATGGCTGTGCGTGTGCTTTGTACCAGTGTCTGTCCGTTGAGCAGATGGCCAATGAGAACGGCCGAAAAGATGTCGCCCGTGCCGTGGAACAGGCCGGGTATCTCCTCATATTCGAGGAAGAAGTACGACTGATCGTAGTGGTTATAGCCACACACTTGGTTCTTGCCGTCAACGATGCAACTGGTAATCAGTGCCGAGCGGGCGCCGATGCTCGTCAGTTGGTCGAGTAGTCGACAGGCTTCTTCGCGTGTCAGTCCCTCGGGTTTGTAGGGTGTATGGGTCAGATAGCACGCCTCGGTATAGTTGGGAAAGGTGAGGTGAGCCACGCTCACCATCTGCCGCATCAGTTCCACCTGCTGCTCGCCGATGCCGTGGTAGAGTCGGCCGCCGTCACCACACACAGGGTCTACAAACACTGTGCAGCCTGTCTGAGCCTGTTCCTGGCAGAAGCCTGCCACGAGTCGGGCCTGCTCTTCGCTGAACATAAGTCCGGTGCAGATGGCGTCGAAATGGAAGCCCAGTCGTTTCCAGATGGGAAGTGTCTGCCGCATATACTCGGTGGTGTCCTGTTGGGTAAACTCGCCATAGTCCAGCGTGTTTGACACCAACGATGTGGGCAGGTTATAGGCTGGTATGCGCATATAACTGAGGATGGGCAGCATGGCAGCCATGCCCACCTTGCCATAGCCGGCAATATCGTTGATGAGTAGTATCTGTTTCAATTTAATACCAGATGATTTATTTTTACTTAAAACGGCTCTGCATTTACACATTTTAGATTCTTCTGCAACTGGGCGGTACTGCTGGCACCCACCAGCACCGAGGTGACGCCGCGCTGCTGCAGAATCCATGCCAAGGCCATCTCGGCCAGCGTCTCACCGCGCTGCTGTGCCTGTTCGTTGTAGCCGCGGATGCGCTCCAGCAATTCGGGCGTGAGCATGCTCTCCTTGAGGAACTTGCCCTTGGCCATGCGCGATTCCTGCGGGATGCCGTTGACTTTCCCCTCGGCCGTCGATTTGCAGTTCAGATAGCGGTCGGTGAGCAGTCCCTGTGCCAGTGGCGAGAACGAGATGAAACCCACACCCTGATCGGCACAGAAGTCGAGGATGCCTTCTTCCTGTGGCGATCGGTCGAGCAGATTGAGACGGCCCTGATAAATAAGTAGCGGCACATCGCGCTCTTTCAGATAGTCGTAGGCAAAGCGTGTGGCCTCGAGCGGCCAGCGTGAGATGCCCACATAGAGCGCTTTGCCCCTGCGCACAATGTCGACCAGTGCCTGCAGCGTCTCCTCAAGCGGTGTGTCGGGATCGAAGCGGTGGCTGTAGAATAGGTCTACATAGTCCAGATGCATGCGCTTGAGGCTTTGGTCGAGCGAGGCCATGAGATATTTGCGCGAGCCCCAGTTGCCATAGGGGCCTTCCCACATGTCATAGCCAGCCTTAGTCGAGATGAAGAGTTCGTCGCGATAGGGTCGGAAATCATCGTCCATGAGCCGTCCCAGCGTCTCTTCGGCCGAGCCGTATGGCGGTCCGTAGTTGTTGGCCAGGTCGAAATGCACTACGCCGTGATCAAAGGCATAGCGTGCTATGGTGCGGCAGCGGTCGTAGTCGTCCACACCTCCGAAGTTGTGCCAGAACCCGAGCGATACCTTTGGCAACAGTACGCCCGAGCGTCCGCAGCGTTCAAATGTCATGCCTCCGTCATAGCGAAGTTCATCAGCAAAATATTTATCCATAACAATAGGTCTATTATGCACTATAAATTATGTATTATGTATTGAACAACACCTGTACCAGTGTTTGTCCTACGGCCTTCAGTGTATTGCGGTCAATATGTTCCATCGTGTCGTTGACAGTATGCCACGTAGGACCGAATGAACTCTGAGGACAGTCGGGATAGTAAGGTATGATGTCTATGCAGGGAATGTGAGCCGTCTCGTTCACAGGGCCGTGGTCGTCGGTAATGGCATTGCCGGCATCCTTGGGAAAGAAACTGCCATAGCCGGCAGCCTCGGCAGCCTGCCACACGCGGTTCACCACCTGTGGGGCATAATGCCGCGAAAACCCTTCTTGATAGAAACGGGCACCACGGCCGCCCACCATGTCGAGCAGGATGCCATAGCGAGGCTTGTAGCCAGGCTGATGCAGGTTTGCAGCCCAGTGCTGGGCACCTAGTGCCCATGAGTCGGGCACATCGTCGCTGCCCCAGTCTTCGGCATCGAAGCAGATAAAGTCAACACCGATGGGCAGTGAGGTCTGTGTCTTCAGCAGACGAGCCAGTTCGAGCATCACTGCCACGCCGCTGGCACCGTCGTTGGCGGCCATCACTGGCTTGCTGTGGTTTAGCGTGTCGGGGTCGTTGTCGGCCCACGGCCGACTGTCCCAGTGGGCACATATCATGATACGGTCGGGTGCTTTTGGCTGGTAACTGGCTATGATATTGGTGCTCTTCAGGGGTGTGCCGTCGAAGCCGCGCAGCGTGGCCCGCTGCTCAATGACCTTCAGCCCGTAGTGTTCAAACTGTGCTGCTATCCACTGGCCGCATGCCTCATGGGCTTCGCTGTTCATGGTTCGTGGCCCGAATGCACATTGGCGTTCGCAAAAAGCATAGGCCGAGTCGGCCTCAAAGGCTGGCCCCACAGGCGTCTCCTTGGTTGTTGCGGCGTCTTGTCCTTGTCGTTTCGTGCCACTACAGGCCAACATCGACAGTGTTGCTATGAGGATAATAAGAAAAAAGGGCTTGGTCATTGTCGTGAACTTTGTACTTGTTGCATCACACGGAGGAAGTTGCCGCCCCATATCAGGCGGATGTCGGCCTCGCTATAGCGGCGTTTCAGCAACTCACGGGTGAAGTTGGGCAGTTCGCTCGCACTGGCCAGACCGCGTATGCCGCCGTCGCCGTCGAAGTCGGTGCCCAGTCCAACGTGCTCTATCCCCATCACTTCGATGGCATGCTCCAGGTGTCGCATGGCATCGACAATGGTGGCTTCGGAGGGATTGGCATTGAGGAAGCCGCCGTAAAGGGTTATCTGACATACGCCGCCCTTCTTGGCCAGGGCACGCATCTGGTCGTCAGTAAGGTTGCGGGGATGGTCGCATAGGGCGCGGGCTGAACTGTGGCTACATACAATAGGTGTAGCCGAGAGGTCGAGGGCATCGTAGAAACTGCGCTCATGAGCATGGCTCAGGTCTACCATCAGGCCCAGACGGTTCATCTCGGCAATTACCTCATGGCCGTAAGGGCTCACACCGCCGTGGGTGGAATCGCCGCGGGCAGAGTCGCAAATGGCATTGTCGCCGTTGTGACACAGCGTGATGTAGACCACGCCGCGACGGGCAAAATGCTCTATGTTGTGCAGGTTGTCTTCCAGTGCCAGACCATTTTCTATGCCCAGCATAATGCTCTTGCGGCCCGCCTGCTTGTTGGCCAGCAGGTCGGCAGGTGTCCGTGCCAGGGCAAGATACTGGCTGTTGTGGCTTACAATATCGCCGATTTTGTCGAAGATGCGGTCGGCAAAGGCTTTCTTCTCGCCTTGCTGTCCGGTCCACTCGTTGCTCTTCTGGGGCAAATAGGCCACCATGATTGAGGCATCGAGCCGTCCTTCGCTCATCTTGTGCAGATCAACGAGGATGCGCTCGTCGCGTTGTTCAAAATGGATGCCCTGTGGAAAAAACATCGGGGTGTCGCAATGGGTGTCAAGCGTCAGCGTGTGGTGGTGCAGCCGCTTTACTTCACGGAATAGTGCCGCCTCTTTTACCAGCCACTGGAACAGCGGCAAACCATCGTCACCCATGCATTCTGGATGCCATTGGACACCGATGATGGGCTTGAACTCGGTGCTTTCAACGGCTTCAATCACGCCGTCGGCAGCCTGTGCCGTCACCCGCAGGCTCTTTCCTGCGTCGCCCACGGCCTGATGGTGGAACGAGTTGACATGTATAACGGATTCCTTATATATATTAAATAAGGTGGATTTGGCATCAAGGTGCACGCTGTGAGTGGGCTCGGAGCGGTCGGCGTCCTGCGAATGCTTGATAACGGTGTTCCCGCCATTGGCCGATGAGGCTGATACAAGGTCCTGGATGACCTTGCCGCCCAGTGCCGTAGCCAGTGTCTGGATACCTCGACAGATGCCGAGTATGGGCAACTGTCGGTTATAAGCCAGTTGGGTAAGAAGCAGTTCGGGCAGGTCTCGCTCGCTGTTGATGCCTCCCAGCCGTGCATCGGGCTCCTCACCTTGATACAAAGGATTGATGTCGGCACCGCCGCTGAGCAGCAGTCCGTCGATGCTGTTGAGGGTGTTGATGAGCACCGCCTTGTCGGCAGAAGGCGGGATGACCATCGGCACGCCTCCAGCGGCAATCACCTGCTTGTAGTATCCTTCTCCCAGCCGGCAGGTCAGTTCGGCATAATTGCCGGTAATTCCTATCACCGGTCGGCGTTCGGATGGTGGGAACTGACTGTGAATGCAGTCCATGTGGGCCTTGATGTCGAACTTGTTCATCTATTCGCTAATATCTTCAAAGTGTACGGGAATGTCGCGTTTGATGTTCTGTTCAAGCGATATAAGGGTTTCTGTGGCCATCACGCCAGGTATTTCCTGCAACTGTCCGTTGAGCAAATGCATCAACTGCTCATTGTCTCGGGCATAGAGTTTCACCAGCATGGTATATGGGCCTGTGGTGAAATGGCACTCCACGATTTCAGGAATGAGTTCCAGTCGTTTCACCACATCCTTATACATGGAGCCTCGCTCCAGCGTGATGCCTACATAGGTGCATGTGCGGTAGCCCAATGACTTGGGGTTGACATTGAACCCGCTGCCGGTGATGACCCCCATGTCGATGAGTCGTTGAACGCGTTGGTGGACAGCGGCCCGTGATACGTTGCAGTCGGCAGCCACATCCTTAAACGGGATGCGTGCGTTTTTCGACAAGATGCTCAGTATTTTCTTGTCAAGGTTATCAATTTTTTCCATTACGGTCTTGATGTTATTACAATTTGTCAGCAAAAGTACGCAATATAATTGAAATGTGCAACCTTTTGTGAAGAAAAATGAAAACCTTTTGTCAGAACAATTGCTGTTCGCCGTCGTCGATATGTGTCACGCGGTCGTTCAGTTCGGCCAGTTTGCCGCTGTTCCATCGGTCGGTAGTGCCCACGAGATAGCCTGTGATGCGTTGCAGGCGGTCGATGTTCTTTGAGTGGCATCGAGGACATTCTTTCAGGTTTTGCTGTGCATTCTCGTAGCCGCAGTCCATGCATCGGTTGCGGTTGTGGTTCACCGATCCGTAGCCCATGTTGAGTCGGTCCATCATGTCGACCACGCTCATGATGACCTGCGGGTTGTGTGTGGCGTCGCCGTCAATCTCTACGTAGAAGATATGTCCGCCTCGGGTCAGGTCGTGATAGGGAGCCTCCACCTCGGCTTTGTGACGTGCGGAGCACTTGTAATATACTGGCACGTGGTTTGAGTTGGTGTAGTAGTCGCGGTCGGTGATGCCTGGAATGCTGCCAAAGTCCTTACGGTCGCGCTTAGTGAAGCGGCCGGCCAGTCCCTCGGCGGGTGTGGCCAGCACCGAATAGTTGTGATGGTAGCGGTTGCAGAACTCGTTCACCCGGTCGCGCATATACGTTATGATCTTCAAACCGAGTGCCTGCGCCTCTTCGCTCTCGCCGTGGTGTTTGCCAATGAGTGCCACCAGACACTCAGCCAGTCCTATGAAGCCGATGCCCAGAGTGCCTTGGTTGATAACGCTCTCCACCGTGTCGGTGGCTTTCAGTTTGTCGCCGCCTATCCATAGGCTCTTCATGAGCAATGGGAACTGGCGTGTGAAGGCTGTTTTCTGAAATTGGAAGCGGTCGTCCAACTGCTTGGCGGTGGTTTCCAGCATCTGGTCGAGGCGGGCAAAGAACTGTCCGATGCGCTGTTCCTGATCGTTGGTGTCGCGGCATTCCAGTGCCAGTCGCACCAGATTGATGGTAGAGAACGAGAGATTGCCGCGGCCGATGCTGGTCTTCGGCCCGAAGCGGTTCTCGAAGACGCGTGTGCGGCATCCCATCGTGGCCACCTCGTGCAGATAACGTTTCGGGTCGTCGGCACGCCATTCATCGCATTGGTTGAATGTGGCGTCGAGGTTCAGGAAGTTGGGGAAGAACCTTCTGGCCGTGACCTTGCATGCCAACTGGTAGAGGTCGAAGTTACGGTCTTCGGGCAGATAGTTCACGCCGCGTTTCTTTTTCCATATCTGTATGGGGAAAATGGCCGTTTCGCCGCCGCCCACGCCTTCGTAGGTGCTGAGCAGCAGTTCGCGCATGACGCAGCGCCCTTCGGCCGAGGTGTCTGTTCCGTAGTTGATAGACGAGAAGACCACTTGGTTGCCGCCGCGTGAATGGATGGTGTTCATGTTGTGGATAAACGCCTCCATGGCCTGGTGGACGCGCCCTACGGTCTTGTTGATGGCATGCTGGCGCACGCGGTCGGTGCCTTTCAGACCGTCGAGCGGCTGCTTCAGATAGTCTATCAGGGGCTCGTTGTAGAGGGCCGAGAAGTCGTCGCCGTAGAGTTCCTCCAGGGCCTTCACCTCTTCAATGAACGTGAGGCGCACAAAGGGCGCCAGATAGAAGTCGAATGCGGGTATGGCCTGTCCGCCGTGCATCTCGTTCTGTGCACATTCCAGCGAGATGCAGGCCAGCACCGACGCTGTCTCTATGCGCTTGGCCGGTCGCGATGCCCCGTGGCCGGCAATGAATCCGCAGGTGAGGATATGGTCGAGCGGGTGCTGCACGCAGGTGAACGACTTGGTGGGATAATAGTCCTTGTCGTGTATGTGCAGATAGTTGTGGGCCACAGCCTCGCGGCTTTCCTGCGAGAGCAGGTAGTCGTCGACGAAGGGTTTGGTGGTCTCCGATGCGAACTTCATCATCATGCCTGCCGGTGTGTCGGCATTCATGTTGGCATTCTCTCGGGTGATGTCGTTGTTCTTGATGTTCACGATGTCGAGAAACACATCGCGTGTCTTGGCCTTTCGGGCTATGGAGCGCTGGTTGCGGTAGGCAATGTATTTCTGTGCCACATCCTTGCGGCTCGACTTCATCAGTTCCAGTTCCACCATGTCCTGGATTTCCTCCACGGTCATCTGCGTCTGTCCGCGCTGTGCCACATGGTCGGTAATCTGGTTCAGCAGGCGTTCATCCTCGCCTTTGTCGGTGGTCATCATGGCCTTGCGGATGGCGGCCATCACCTTCTGTTCGTTAAAGCCCACAATGCGCCCGTCGCGCTTCACTACGGTCTGTATCATAAAATCAATTGCTTTTGAGGTTATCTATAAAACTGCTTGCAAAGTTACGGAAAATTATACTGTTCCTGCTTCAATACTTGAACGACGAGCCTCCCAGGAATTCACGCAGCAGCGAGGTGGGCGGTATCTGGTCTTCTGGGATAGGGTTGATATACTTCAGGAACTTGCGCAATCTGTAGGCCTCGGCATACTCCTGACAACTTTCGGGCACCTGTTCGAGAAGCGGCTCGGCCTGCCGTTTGATCACGGCCAGTTCAAAGAGCATGGCGGTGTTGAACATCTGGTTGGCGTTTTCCTGATAGGGGAAGATCCACTTGTTCTCGCCATTGCGCACCGACGGCCACCGGCGGATGGTTTCCTGTGCCGACACGCCACGGTATTTATAGTCGCGGATAATGCGGCGCAGTAACCGGTTGTCGGTGGTGGGGATGTAGTTATGGTTGTCGAGCAGGATGGTGGTCAGTGCCGAAGCATAGACGCGGAACTTCTGTTCCTCGGGTATCTGGGCCGTCAGTTCAGGGTTCAGCGCATGGATGCCCTCTACCACCAAAATATCCTTCGGCCCCAGACGGAGTTTGCGCCCGCTCTTCATTGAGCGTCCGGTGGGGAAGTCGTAGCACGGCAGTTCCACCTCTTCGCCACGGAACAGGGCGGTGAACTGTTCGTTGATGAGTGGCAGGTTCAGCGCATGGAGATGCTCAAAGTCGTAGTCGCCTTTCTCGTCGCGTGGCGATTTCTCGCGGTCAAGGAAATAATCGTCGAGCGAGATGCCCACCGGTTTGATGCCGTTGACGGCCAGTTGCACGCTCAGACGCTTGCAGGTGGTAGTCTTTCCACTGCTCGACGGCCCTGCTATGAGCACTAGTTTAACGCCTTTGCGCTTGGCTATCTCGTCGGCTATCTGCGCTATCTTCTTCTCCTGTAGAGCCTCGCTCACCTGGATGAGCATGGATGAATAGCCCAACTTGACAACCTCATTGAGGTCGCCGATGGTGCGCAGCCGCACGATGTCCTGCCATTCGTGGTGTTCTTTGAAAATGCCGAACATTTTGTCTTGATGCGACATCTCGCCTAGTTCGGCAGGATGTTCACGCGACGGAATGCGCAGCAGCAGACCGTCGAAATATTTCTCCAATCCGAACAAATAGATCTGTCTGGTGTTGGTGAGCAGGGCACCGTAGTAATAGTCCTTATAGCCGTCAAGGTCGTAGTAGGTGGTGTAGAGCGAGCCTAGGCTCTTGAGCAATTTCACCTTCGAGTACGAGCCGCCCTCTTCAAACATGCGTATGGCTTCCTCGGTGGTGGTCTCATAGCGCTTGATGGGCATGGCTGCATCGATGATTTCCTGCATGCGCCTGCGGATGCGGCCTGCATCTTCTATCGTCACAGGGTGCCCGATGTTCATGTCTACATAGTAGCCGTTGCTCACGGGTATGTCAATCGACACGGTGCATGGGTTATACAGGTCGTGCATGGCTTTGCACAGCACAAAAAAGAGCGTGCGGGTGTAGGTGCGCTGGCCACTGGCCGATGTTACATCCAGAAACTCTATGGTCTTCGGCTTATACAGGCGGAAGTGCATGCCTTCTACCTTGTTGTTCACGCGGGCTATGATGGGCTCGTAGTCCATCTTGAGGCCTGTTTGCTGATAGACCTCTTGAAGCGAACAGCCCATGGGAACATCATAGGCCTGTTGGTTGTTTTGGCAAATAATCCTCAAGTCTTTCATTTACAATATCATCGTCTTATTTTAAGTATGGTTTTAAGTTTGTTCGTTTGCAAATATACAAAAAAAATCATATTCATATTGTTTTTTTCTGTAATTTTTCGTAATTTTGCCCCCAAATCATAATCATAACGAATATTTTTTATTTATGACGCCTACAGTTTTTGTTCTCACAATGCTAGGCTCGCTGGCACTTCTCATGTTTGGTATGAAGTCAATGAGCGAGGCCTTGCAGAAAATGGCCGGTCCGCAGTTGCGCCATGCATTGGGCGCCATGACTTCCAACCGCTTTACGGGATTGTTGACAGGTTCTGTCGTTACGGCTTCAGTACAGTCGTCTACGGCAACCACGGTGATGACCGTCTCGTTTGTCAACGCTGGGCTGCTCACTCTGGCTCAGGCCATCTCGGTCATCATGGGTGCCAACATCGGCACCACGTTCACGGCATGGATCATGGCACTGGGGGCATCGTTTGACATCAGCATTGTTTCCTATATAGGATTCTTCCTGGGCATCATTCTCATCTACATGAAGAAGCACCGCTATGTCGGCGACTTCCTCTTCGGCTTAGGATTGCTGCTATTGGGACTCACCACCCTGCGCGTCACCGGACAGCAGATGGAACTGGGCAAGAACCCTGATGTGATTGCTTTCTTCTCCTGGTTCCCCAAAGAGTCCTACCTGACCATCTTCGCCTTCCTGCTCTTGGGCGGCGTGCTCACCTTCTGCGTGCAGTCGTCGGCAGCCGTCATGGCCATCACCATGTTGCTCTGCGGCAGTGGCGCCATGCCTATCTCCATGGGTATTGCATTGGTGCTGGGCGAAAACATCGGCACCACCATCACCTCTAACCTGGCGGCACTTTCTGCCAACACGCAGGCGCGGCGTGCCGCCTTGGCCCACATGTTCTTCAATGTCTTTGGCGTCATCTGGATTCTCTTAGTGTTCTATTGGTTTGTAGACGGTGTGGAGTGGGTCGTGAAGTATGTGGGAAGCGAGATGTTCCATAAGGACATGGAAAGTATGCCGAAGGACAAATACCTCACTTTCGTGCTGGCCGCTTTCCATTCTGGCTTTAACGTTATCAATGCCAGCATCCTCATCTGGTTCATCCCCCAGATTGAGAAGTTCGTTTGTTGGGTCATCAAGTCGAAGAAGGTGGA